>SUWG01000030.1 GCA_015061625.1 Lentisphaerota bacterium
AAAGAATACCGCTTTTCTTGAAAAGAGGAGTGGGGTTTGGGGAGAGGGGAAAAACCTCTTTTCCCGTGAAAAGAAGTTTTTCCCCTCTTCCCAAGAGCGCATTCACTTTGATAGAATTGCTCGTGGTCATTGCCATCATCGCTATTCTGGCAGCGATCCTGCTTCCTGCACTCAATTCCGCCCGTGAGCGCGGCCGGTCGGCAAGTTGTATCAACAATCTCAAACAGCAGGGCATGGGATTTCAGATGTATGCGCAAAACAGCGATGATTTCGTCCTGCGTTATACTTACAACTTCATTCAAGGGACAAACTGTTCCTGGATCGGTTATATGGTCAGTACCGGATTGAGCGAATCCGGAACTTTTATGTGTCCTTCTTTGGCCGATATCAGTGTCGCCAATAAAAGTCAATCTTATGTTTCGGTAATCACCGCAACCGGGGTTACGCAAGGAATCACTTACAGCGGTTACGGTATAAATTACAAATATGCCGGAAGCGGCCGGTATGTCCGTGGTACCGATACTAAACGCAACTGGTCGGATTGCAATGCAAAACTTACTGATTTGCCGGAAGCATCAAGAATGCTTTTCACTATTGATACCTGCCAGATGGTCGGTGGAGAAAAAAGCGGTTACTACCGTATTGATGTGATACAACAGACCAGTGCCAGTTACGGAAATCCGGATGGCCGGCATAACGGCAGTGCCAATCTTCTTTACGGCGATGGTCATGCCGGTACCACGGACAAACTGGATACCACCAATCCGTATAAAACTCTTGACCCGAAAGATGGGCGTGGCGGCAGTGCAATTTTCAACGGTTACAGGGACTTGATCTGATAAAATGAAGCGGTTGATTTTATTTGCAGGGGCTTTTTGTGCCTTTTTTCAGGCCTTCGGCGACCCGATGCCGGATGCTGATGCCAGACGTTATCTGGCGGAATTGGCACAGAACAGCCGTACCTATCAGCGGCGCACTCCCCGGATGCACATTTTCAGCCGGGCACAGTTGAAATATGGTTTACAGCGCAACGATTTTCTGTTGCGATGGTGTGACCGCCCATTGATGCAGGATTCATCTTTTGCAACGAGCGGTAATTTTACCGTGGATAATTCGGGGAATTTTTCTTCGACCGGATTTATCAATCCCCGCAGTTATCAGGTGGAATCTTTTCTGTTGCGCCGCTTTCATCTTTCCGGTTTTGCTTTCTTTCCGGAAACCACCGGCAGACGTGACATTTACAATCATGTCGGCAGGGAAGGTACCGCAGATATCATGTTGCTGCCGGAGTTGTTCTTCCAATTTTCCACTTTTGATGACGCCCAGCTGGAAGCCCGCTGTCAGGCGGCGGCCGAGGCGTTGAATAATCCGCATACTTTCCGGATCGACGGCAAGGTGGTCATCACCAGTTATCCGGCGTGCAGTGAGCGTGAACTTGAAGTATGGGCAAGATTCCGGGAGGAGTTGCGCCGCCGGCACGGCGATAAATTTATCGTCATGCCGTGGCTGGTGTTGAATCACGGCATCAAGCCGACCGGAGCAAACGGTCAGTGGAGCGTGGCGGATATTCAGCGGATGCAGGAGCGTTTGCGCACCTATTTGCGTAAAGTCGATGGTTTTTATTACAATACTCCGCCGTTCTACAACCGCCGTTATCAGTGGGAATTTGACCGCACCGTGGCGATCCCCATTATCCACAGTGTACTCAATGAACCGGAATTCCGCAACAAATATCTTGGTTGGGGCGTGAAAGTCGGTCACATGAATTGCCACCATCAACCTTTTTCTGCAGATGCTTTCGGTACTGATATGCTCCGTGGTTCTGTGGAAGCCGCAGTGCTGGCAAAGGCTGATTTTGTCAACTGTGTCGAATGGGATGAGGAAAATGAAAACACCTGTTTCCGCCCGTTGACCACGACCGGATTTTCCACGCTGCGTTTGATCCGGGCATTTGAACAAATGGCAAACAACCAGGGCCGCTTCACCATGCTTGAGGGTGACGATCCGTCGATCCCGAATCTGGTGTTAAGTTACCGCCGGGTGGTTTCTGCCGGAGAGTTGCTGGAGTTTGAAGTGGCCAATATACCCGATGGCACTGCTCCGGGGGATTGGCAGATATCTTTGTCACTGGTGGATAATGACGGTAAAGTTGTGCGTACTTTTCCGGCGAAAACGCTCAAAGGCGACCGGATCAATGCGATACTTTTCACCGTGCCCAGTGAAATATTGCTCAATCACCGTTTTCTCAATCCGGTGCTGACGGTCAACGGCAGAGTTTTCGATGCCGGATTTTACCCGTTGGAGATCCGCACCTGGTGGCATTGGGACTATCTCTGGGCGAAACACGTTTTGCGTGATATCCCGCAGAATACTTCGGTTGCCATGCACTTATCCGAACCGGATGAGTACGGTTTGATTGCCGCCACGGTAAAGGTGTCTTCACCTGAAGTGTTGCGGAGTATTGAGATCATTACCGGAGATAATGTGGTAGCTTACAGCCATTCGGATAATGGAGAATTTTTCCGGGAAACAGCGGAATTGGCCGGATTCAGGGTTTCCATTCAGGGATCGGTGAAAAGCGAATATATGCTTGACGGGTATATCAAATTGATCAATGTACCCGGATTGCAGGTTTCTCCGAGAACCGCTTATACCGGTACGGATGATCACTGGGTATTTCCGAAACGCATCCAGAATGAGAATATGTTGCACCGTTATTTCACCATTCCCCGCAGTGCGTTGGAAAATGCTGAAATCGAAATCCATCTGCCGGGCATGGCTGAACACCGCCGGATAAAACTTGCGGATGTTATGCGTGACGGTTCGATTGCCATTCCCGGACCGCACAGCATCAATCTGGTGATCACCCGCAATAATTTTCAGGCCAGAATGCCGGAACCGCTGACGGGTAAAGAGTATGAATTTACCGTATATTTGCGGCCGGATCTGCCGGAAGCCGGATTCTTTGTGCAGACGGTGGATGCCAAATACCGGATTTTCCGCAGCCGGAAAATATCAGTTTGGAAACCTTCCGGCAGAAGGCAGGGATTTCACGTCTTTTCCGTGGCATTGAACCGCCGCCGTCTGGTCTTTGCCGATGCTGATTTGTTGCGGACTTTGACTTGGGATTTTTCCGGCACGAGAGGTTCGGTAGTTCCATCAAACATCGGCAGCCGCTGGGATGGTATTCTGGGCGGTTATGTGCCGCTGGTCACCGGTTTCGGTTCCGGTGAAAGGGCATACGGCAACGCGCTGCGGGGTTATCTTGCCCGGCACATTTTGCCGGATACCACTCCGGAAGTGGTGGTGGATGACGGCATCCCGGCGTTGCAGTTTGACGGCAGTCAATATCTGGCTCTGCCGATGGCAATGATCCCGCCTTTTGCCGGATTCAAAGTGGAAATGGAAGTTTTTATCGGCGCAAAAAATGACAAAGCGCAGGCGTTGCTTTCTGATTCCCGGCAGGGCTTTACCCTGTTGCTCAATAAAGGTGCAGTGCCGACGGCATACGTTTACCGCAATCAGTATGCTGAAACAGATGGCCGACAGGCGTTTGTTTATACCACCGGCGGCGCACTCAAGGAGAACAGTTGGAATAAAATAGTTGTTTATTCCAATCAGCAGGCCCTTTGGATCGAGGTCAACGGTATTGCCGGCGATCCGATTCCTTCCGGCGGTTATCACCGTTATCCGCGTTCAACCAGTTGCGGTGCATCGGATAACGGGGAATTTTTCGTCGGCAGGATCCGGAATTTGAAAATCACACCATTTTAAGAAAGGTTTCAGGTGAAAAATTATGAAAAGTTCAGATAAATTCAGTTTTGCCCATTTTACGGATATTCACATCGGCACGTCGGTAAATCCGGCGATGACAGCGGCCAATTTGACCTGGGCATTGAGTGAATTGGAAACTTTTGATCCCAAGCCGGAAGTGATTATTTGTTCCGGAGATTCAGTTTGTGACGGAACCAGAGAGGAACTGGCAGAATTCAAAGGATTTATGGATAAATCCTCTATTCCGTGGCACGCATTGCCTGCCAATCACGATCTGTGGGGTGAGGAGAGCGATGATGTCTGGCAGGAGATTATCGGTCCAATGCGCAAAAGCGCGGTGGTCGGCAACTTCAAATTTCTGATGTGGAACGATATCAAACGTGTGGAAAACGGTTGGCTCAATTCTCTGCCGAAAGAGGAATATGCGTGGCTTGAATCCGAGTTGATCGATGCTGAAAAACGTGATCTCAATGTTATTGCCGCCATTCATAATCCGATGGATCTGCGCAATAAATATACTACTCACTTTACCCGCTGGAGCAATGAAGATACTGAAAAATTGATGTCGCTTTTTGCCCGTTACAACGTCAAAGCGGTCATCAGCGGCGATTATCATGTCAACGATTGCTGGCAGATAAATGGTGTGACCAATATCAATTCCGCTTCTCTGGCGGGATTTATCTGGAATGGTCAGGATAACTTTCCGGTCAAGCCGGGATACCGGCTTTTTGACTGGGATGGGGAAACTTTGCGTACATTCTGGCGGCAGGGGTCTTATTGGAATTTACCGGGCAGTCCGGAAAAGAAACAGCGTTATTGCTGGACATGGGAGTTGTATCACTTCCGCGAAGCCGGGAATATGTATTGGCCGATCATGCATTATGAAAGAGCGCAGGTCAGTTTGAATGCCATCGGCGGAGTGTGGACCGGTGGCGCACGTCCGGTATTCCGCAAGATGTTCATTTTTGACCAAACCAAACTTCAGGCACAGAGTTTCTCGCAACTTTTGAATGTCACCAGAGTCAGTTGGAGTTTGAATGAAAATGATTGGCGGCCGATGAACAAGGTCTGGAATGGCATCTGGGATGAATGGGAAGCCGATTTTGATCCCGATGAATTCCGCGGTGGAGAATATTTGTTGAAAGTCATGGCAGAAACCGATGCCGGAGCCAAATATTACGACACCGTGCCGGTGGTGCTGTGCGGGCCGAGAAATGCTCCGCGGGGCACCGCACCGGTTGTTGCCGGAGGATTGGAAGTCCGGCAGGCATTCCGGATTCCGTTTGATTGATCAGGAGGTGGGAATGTATAAAAGCAATAAAAATCATCCCGATTTCAACGAGGTTATCCATGCTGAATTGCTGGTTGTCGGTGGTGGTGTCGCCGGAGTAACGGCGGCATTGGCGGCGGCCAGAGAGGGAGTTAAAACGGTTCTGATCCATAACCGCCCGGTTTTAGGTGGAGTTTCCAGTGTCGAATATGGCGATGGTGATGCCCGTTGTGTCAATGGAGCATATAATTACACGCATCGAAACGCCAGAGAGTGCGGAATAATTGAGGAGTTGAAAAACTCCAATGGCTGGCACTTCGCCAATGGTTATTCATCCTGCTGGAGTCAGGTTTTGAGAGAGGCCGTTGAAAGTGAAAAATTGATCACTTTGTTGATGAATACCGAGGCTTTGGCAGTGGAAATGGCTGACGGGCGGATCCGGGCAGTCAAAGCGCGCGGACTGGGTACGGAAATAAATTATACGGTTTATGCCGCAACTTTTATCGATGCCAGCGGGGATGGTTTTTTTGCCGCTTCCGGTGCAGAATACCGCATGGGGCGCGAGGGAAAAGATGAATTCGGTGAATCTCTGGCGCCGGAGTTGCCGGATGACAAGACTATGGGCAGTTCTATCGCTTTCCGGGCGGTTGATGCCGGGCATCCGGTAAAATTCAAAGCCCCGGCCGGAGCGTATCATTTTGATTCTGATGCGGATTTGCCTTTCCGCACTCATTCCAACCCGAAAAAAGGTTACTGGTGGTTGGAATATGGCGGCATTCTGGATACCATCCGTGATAATGAAAAAATTTATCAGGAGTTGCGCAATATTCTTTTCGGCATTTGGGATCATGTGAAAAACGGTGGCGATCACGGCGCGGATAACTATGTTATCGACTGGATTTCTCCCATCCCCGGCAAACGGGAATCCCGCCGTTTTACGGGAGAGATGATCCTGACCCAAAATGATATTATGAGCGACCGGGAGTTCCCGGATGCGGTAGCTTACGGCGGTTGGCCGATCGACATTCATCCGCCGGAAGGTATTTTTGCGCCGGGGCATCCAGGCAGTGAACCGCCGTTTTTCTTTCCGCCGCTTTATGCGATCCCGTTCCGGGTGCTTTATTCCGTGAATATTCCCAATTTGATGATGGCGGGACGTAACATCAGTGTTTCTCATGTCGCATTGGGCACGACCCGGTTGATGGCGACTTGTGCGTTGTGCGCTCAAGCAGTGGGCAGTGCGGCGGCTTTGATGAAAAAATATGAGTGTACTCCGGCTGAAATTTATCGGGAACATCTTACTGAATTGCGGGTTTTACTGCAAAAGAATGACAGCGTATTACCGGGGCGTCCGGTAGTGGTGGATGATGATCTTTGCCGCAGTGCCGTATTGACGGCATCTTCGGCATTGACTTTGCCGAAGGTGGATGTCGATGGCTGGGAAAATTTGACGTGGGAGCCGAAAAACTCTCTTGATCCCTGTGATGTTCCGCCGGAAGATCGCAGAAAAGGTCAGCATTTCATCATAACGACAGAATTTTTGCAGTCGGTTTCGCTGGTATTGAATAATGCGGCGCAGGAAACATTACCGGTTACTGCCAGAATACGCAAAGACGATTTCAGTGATGATCTGGCAGTTGTAACGGTGTCGGTCGTTCCCGGTGAAAATCAGGTTGTGAAGTTTGATTTTGACCTGAATACACTTCCGAGAGAATATGTGCTGATCCTTGATCCGCAGGAAGATGTGGCGTTTGCAACCGGCAAGACGCACTTGCCGGGAATATTCCGTAAGGCCGATGGTTGCTATCACAATTTCAACAATATGGTTATGCAGATCGTGCCGGAGCAACGGCCGTATGAGGTGGAAAATCTGCAAAATGATTATGGCCGTCCGGCAGCGGGCAAACCGAATATCTGGATCGCTCAACCGGGATTTCCGCAGTCGGTGGATGTCAGATGGGAAAATGAAGTTACGTTTGACCGTCTGGATTTGGTTTTCGATACCAATTTGGATGAATACCGTTATAATGCGATCGCTCCGGAGTGTATCCGTGATTTTCAGGTCATCGCAGAAAAAGCTGGAAAAACGGTCGTTTTGCTGGATGAAAAGGATAATTATTGCCGCTTCCGGCGTTTCGATTTTGCGGAACCGCTGACTGTCAGAAATTTACAGATAAAATTGCTGGCTTCAAATGGTGATAAATTTGCCCGAATGTATGGAATCCATGCTTATTTGAGAAATAAAAAGTGAGGAAAAAATGAAAAAATTTATTTTATTGACGATGCTCTTTATGGCGGCACTTACGCTTCATGCTTTGGATGCGGTACGGGTGGATGTGCGTTGTCCCGGCGGCATGAGTGTTGCTCAAGTCAGTGCTGAAGGTTTGAGTGTTGCAACTACTCCGGCACGGGCGACGGAAAATATCACCAATATCGTGTTGATGTCCGGTAATCTGAATGATCAGTGGCAGAAGTTTGAATTTACTTTCACTCCGGCAGCTGACGGCAGGATTGCACTGCGTTTTCACACTCCGGGCTCACGCAATGTGCAGGCGATCAAGCCGGTGTTGATCGATGATGTCCAGGTAATCGGCGGTACTTTACTTAACGGCAGTTTTGAAATTGTGCAGAACAACCGTCCGGCCAACTGGGGATTCGGAAAAAATGCTGCTGTAATTACCGGTGAATTGGTCTACGATGGCGAAAGATGTGTCAGAGTGATCTTTAACAGCGGTATGGCGACACAAATCATGATTGTTACCGGTGGGGAAAAGGTGACGGTCTCTTTCCGGGCCCGCCTTGCCCAATAAACATTTCAGTGATGTAAAAATCCGGCCGTTGCCATTGTTCAACGATGATGGCAACGGTTGTTTTTTATTCCAGCTCACCTTTGCGGTAACTGATTGATTCAAAGAGATGTTCTTCGGTGATCTCCGGCGAGGCCGCCAAGTCGGCGATGGTGCGGGCGACTTTCAATATCCGGGTATAGGCACGGGGGCTTAATTTGAAGTGGTTGATAGCATCTTTGAGCAATTTCTCTCCGGAAGCGGGCAGGGCGCAGAATTGCTGTAATGCTTTAGGTGAAAGTTGACTGTTGCAGAAAAAGCCGAATTTTTCATAACGTTTCTGCTGAATCTCTCTGGCGGCGCAGACCCGCTGACGGATGGTGGCACTGGATTCGCCATCCGGAGCTTTCAGTAATTCACTTTCGGATAACTGGCGAACCGGCACCCGCAAATCGATACGGTCAAGCAATGGACCGGAAAGTTTTTTGAGATACCGACGCTTCTCTTCTGTTTTGCATTTACAGCCCAATTCTACCGCACCTCTGCCGCAGGGGCAGGGGTTCATTGCGGCGCAGAGCATGAATCTTGCCGGGAAACTGCAACTGCCGGAGGCCCTGGAAACGGTTACAACTCCATCTTCCAGCGGCTGGCGCAAAACTTCCAGCACATTGCGTTTGAATTCCGGCAATTCATCGAGGAAAAGCACGCCGTTATGTGCCATGCTGATTTCACCTGGACGGGGATCTTTGCCGCCGCCGATAAGTCCGGCGTCGGATATCGTGTGGTGCGGCGAACGGAATGGGCGGCTGTTCATCAATGGATTATTTCCGGATAGCAACCCTAATACGCTGTATATGCGGCTGGTTTCCAGCGTTTCTGCTAAAGTCATCGGCGGCAGGATGCCGGGCAGACGCATGGCGAGCATACTTTTTCCGGTGCCCGGAGGTCCGATCAAGAGTGAATTATGCGCTCCGGCGGCGGCTATTTCCAGCGCGCGCCGGGCTTGAAGCTGGCCTTTTACTTCATCGAAGTCACAACGGCTTTCCGGATCGGGGAGAGATTCCAACGTCGCTTTTACCGGCACTCCGTGGCCCTGATTGACCAGTGCTGCGGCTTCGGTAAGGGTATTTACGGCAAAGACCGGCAGATTACCACCGGTGGCAAGAGCGGCTTCTCTGGCGTTGGCCTGCGGCACAAGTAAGGCAGACACACTGCGGTCAGCGGCAAGCCGGGCGGCGATCGGCAATGCGCCTTTGACCGGACGCACCGAACCATCCAAACCCAATTCACCCAGTGCGGCGATCCTGCCAAGCCGGGCGATATCCACTTCTCCGGTGGCACCGAGAATGCCCAATGCGATACCGAGGTCAAAGGCCGCACCTTCTTTGCGCAGATCAGCGGGGGCAAGGTTGACTACGGTAAATCCGCGCGGAGGAATGAATTGTGAACTGATAAACGCCGAATAGATACGGTCTCTGCTCTCTTTGACCGCTGTATCCGGCAGACCCACGATCGAAATGGAATTCTCCTTGAATCCGGCGGTAGCTGTCCCGGTTATGCTTACTTCGATTTCGATCAGATAGGCATCTACACCGATGACGGTGGCGGAAAAAACTTTAGCGATCATGAGCGGGATAATCCTTCCATAATAAACGATGAAGCGGCAACTTTTTCAAGGTTGTGCAATTCCGGCAGATTGCCCGCTCCGGCCTGCCATTGTTCCGGAGAGGTTTTTATGCCGTAGAATGAGAGCCTTTCGATCATATCTTCTATTGCTTCCGCGGGGGCAGGGCGGTTGTTGGCCGGAGCGATCAGGATCGAACCGTCTGAGGGCGAATAACGCAATACCCGGCGGTGCGGTATTTTGATCAGATCCAAATAGAAATGAGCCAGAAAATATGGCAGACCCCGGTCGATTTTTATTGCCGTTCGGAAATCGCTTTCTTTGGCATCGCGGTCAAAAAGTTCTCCTTCCATACAGTTGACAAATTTGGGATAGCCATTTAAAATCTGTTCCCGGCGGCGGTGCCACTCCTTGCTGATATGAATGGCATCAGCGATGAAAATCTCCTGATAAAATTTTTCCGGATCTGTGATGTCGAACCGGCTGAAAAGTTTGAGTAAATCCTTTTTGTCCAGCACATGACGAAATTCCATAAGCAGGTGAAATTTTACCTTTTCCGGCACGAATTTCAACCAAAAACGCCACGGTCGGCATATCGCATCGACATCGACCAGAGCGAAACGTTTTTCTTCCGGGGAATAGAGCAGATTTCCCAAATGAAAATCTTTATGGATGAATCCGGAATCCAGCAAATGTTTCAATAAGTCGGCAATTTGGATGAAGAATTTTTCATCCGGCTGATTGGTTTTGAGGAAATCCTCGACACTGACGCCGTTAAAAGTTCTGGTGACAAGATAATTTCCTCTGACGGAAGAGGTATAACACACCGGTTCTGTTACGGGAAGGCCTGCTGCTTTAAGTTGTATGGCGGTTTGAAATTCCCTTTTGAATGAGTGATTTTTCCGGCGGTCAAGTTTTAAAAACAGTTCTCCGTTGCGGCGGACTTCCCGCACGTTGTTGATTTTTACAGTTTGAGCCTGATCGAAAAGTTTATCGATCTCCTGGGGGGTAAATTGATTCATCACTTGATCGTTCCTGTCAGAAAAATAGTTTTGCCGAAACGGCGGAATTGCATTCCGGTCACAGCAGGAATGTTGATGAATTCCCCCATCGCTCCGGGAGTGTCGGGCAATTCCCAGATGATCCTGGAATTGTGACAGAAGTTGATAAAAGTTTCGTCGCTGATGAGCCGGTGAAAAAGTTCAGCGGAATTGGCATACGGCGGATCGGCAAAAATAAATTGCGGCTGACCGGGCAGACGGGATGAATAGCGGTGGAAATGTAACATATCAAATTCCATTACCAGCAGTTGTGCAGTACATCCGGCGGCGGCGACCCGGCGGCAATTTTCCCGGATGCAATCGATGTGGGCGGGATTTTTTTCCACCATGGCCGCCCATGCTGCGCCCCGGCTGGCTGATTCCAGAGCCAATGCTCCGGAACCGGCGCATAAGTCGAGTATTCCGCAACCGGTAAGATCGCCCAGACTGTCAAAGAGGGCTTTTCTGGCTCTGCCGGCGGTGGGACGGACTTCCATGCCGGGCAGATCGGCAAGTTGCAGATTTCGGGCTGTTCCGGAAATTATATTCATAGAGTGAGATGTAACTTTCAGTAAAAAATATTTGCGTTTTGTTAAGATAGCATGATAAAGGAGATATTTCAAAGGCAAAGGTCTTTAAAAATCATGATTTTGGTGATATTTTATATAGAATGGATTTTTATCATGTTATGGAGTTAAGTATTTTATGGATGAAGAATTGCTTTATGCTGTCGATTTGAGCGATCCCAGCGGTGAATTTGAACCGGCATCGGAATTACTCAATGCTCTGGAGTTGGATTTCAGCAGTTTTTTTGACCGGGAAAATTGTACGGTCAGACATACCGTGTATGCGTTGAGCATGGAGGGGGCCAGAGAGAATTGTGCCAGATTGAGTGCGGCTCTGGAGGAGTGGAAAGAATTCGGCGTGGAGTTGACCATGGGGGAAATTTTCACCATTGCCAAATCCGAATGGGCCGAGGCATGGAAAAAATATTTCAAACCGATCGCCATTTCGGAAAAACTGCTGATCCGGCCGTCGTGGCTGGATGATGAGCCGTTGCCCGGTCAGAAAGTGCTGGAGATCAATCCGGGCATGAGTTTCGGTACCGGTCAGCACGCCACGACCAATTATTGTTTAAAGTGCATCGACCGGTTTGCCGGTCAGAAAAAGAGTCTGCTGGATGCCGGATGCGGTTCCGGTATTCTGGCTATCGCCGGGGCGTTGCTGGATTACGGGCCGATCGATGCCTTTGATTTTGACCCGGAAGCGGTAACCGTTTCTGCGGAAAATGCCAGTTTGAATCATGTGGCGGAAAAGATATCTTTGAGTGTGGGCAATGCCGCCGACTGGCAGGGGCGCAAAGAGAAGTATGATCTGGTGTGTGCCAATATTCTCGGTCATTTGCTGATTGCTTTCCGCTTCAATATCGTCAGTTGGGTCGCGCCGGATGGTGTGTTGGTGCTTTCCGGTATTCTCGACCGGGATTTTGACAAGGTCAGTGCCGCCTTTGCGGAAGTGGGGATGAAAGAAGTTGAACGCTTCAAAGACAAAGACTGGACCAGCGGTATTTTTACTTTTTGATACGGAAACGATTTGAAAAAGTGCCGTTGAAGACGTATATTAACAGTGATATAGAGAAAATATCGTAATTTTTAAGAAAGGAAAGTTGTTATGAAAAAGGCAGTTGCGCCGTCGCGTCGGGCGGTGGTTTTTCAGTATGTCGATGCTCCGGGCAAGAGTGTGGCAGTGGCGGGCAGTTTCAATGACTGGCAGCCGGATAAGGTTTTGAGCGATAAAAAAGGCGATGGTCATTACTCCTGCCGGGTGATGCTTTATCCCGGTGAATACCAGTACAAATTTCTGGTTGATGGCGAATGGAGATCTGATGCGGAAAATCCTGATTTCGTTCCCAATGAATTCGGTTCGCTCAACAGCGTGATCATCGTCAAAGCCAAGTAAAACAGTATTTAATTGACAGATAAGGATTTTTATGGAACTTCAACTTTACAACGTAGCTCCCCGTATTCCGGCGGAGTTGGCTTTTCTGGAAAAACTTGCCGGTAACATCTGGTGGTGCTGGCATCATTGTGCCATTGAATTATTTATGCGCATAGATCCGAATTTGTGGCGTGAAGTCGGCGGCAATGCGAAAATGTTTCTCCGCAGAGTTTCCGGCAGCCGTCTGGAAGAATTGGCTCACGATGCCGGATTTTTGCGCAACCTCAAGACGGTGCAGGGCGAATTTGAACGTCAGATGGAGTCGGTCCTGACTCCGGAAAAGCGCAATGTGGCATATTTTTCTCTGGAATACGGCATCCATGAGAGTATTCCTATCTTTTCCGGCGGTCTGGGGGTGTTGGCCGGTGACCATCTGAAAGCCGCCAGCGATATGCAGTTGCCGCTGGTTGCGGTCGGTCTGCTTTACCGTCAGGGATATTTCCGTCAGGTGCTTGACCGCACCGGTTGGCAGACGGAGCATTATCCGGTTTCCGAGATCCACGATCTGCCGGTGGTGCGCGGGTGCAATCTGCAGGGCGAGGAAGTTACTATTTCCATGCGTCTTGCTGACCGTGAATTATTTGCGGCAGTCTGGGTGTTGTGGGTCGGTAATGTGCCGTTGCTGCTGCTGGATACTGAATTGCCCCAGAACCCACCGGAACTGCGTTCGGTGACATGGCGGCTCTACGGCGGCGATAAGACCATGCGTCTGTATCAGGAATTGCTTCTGGGTATCGGCGGTGTGAAAGCGTTGCTGGCCATGGGATATGATCCGGAAGTCTGCCACATGAATGAGGGCCATGCCGGATTCCTTTCTCTTGCCCGCCTTGAGCATCTGGTTCAGGATTTGGGCTACGATCCGAATGTCGCATTGGAAGTTGTGTGGCGTTCCAATATCTTCACCACCCATACCCCGGTGCCTGCCGGTAATGAAGTGTTTGATATCAATCTGGTCAAGCCTTATCTTGCTCCTTATGCCGCATCGGCAAAATTTGATCTTGAGCGAGTCATCCGCTGGGGTATTCCCATTACTGACCGCGGCAATGCCAGTGAGATGTCGATGACGGTTTTCGGTTTGCGTATGGCGGCCAATTATTGTAACGGTGTGAGCAAACTGCATGGCGAAGTTGCCCGTGGAATGTGGAAACACCTCTGGCCGGAGCGTTCCGGAGCGGAAATTCCTATCGGCCACATCACCAACGGTGTGCATATTTCTTCATGGATATCGGCCCGTCATCACCGGCTGTTTGAGCGTTATCTTTCCTCCAAATGGCTCAATAATCCGGAAATGGTTCAACTGGTTTCCGATCTGGCGGCGATCCCGGATGATGAATTGTGGACGGCGCATGAGTTGTGCCGTCAGAGTCTGGTGCGTTATACCCGCCGTCTGGTTCAACGGAATTTCCGTTATATGATCGACGGTTCCATCGGGGTTGACAAACGCCGTCCGCTGTTGAAACCGGATGTGTTGACTATCGGATTTGCCCGGAGATTTGCCACTTACAAACGCGGCACACTGCTGCTGCGGGATCAGGCCAGATTGCTGGCATTGCTCAAAAATGAGGAGCGTCCGGTGCAGTTTATTTTTGCCGGTAAGGCTCACCCGGCAGACAATGGCGGTAAACAACTTATCCGTCAGCTTATCGAATTTGCCCAGCGGGAAAATGTTCAGGATAAACTGCTCTTTCTGGAGAACTACGATATCGGCATGGCCCGTCATCTGGTTCAGGGGGTCGATGTGTGGCTCAATACTCCGCGCCGCCCGCAGGAAGCCAGCGGCACATCCGGCATGAAAGCGGCGATCAACGGTGTCATCAACTGCAGTATTCTTGACGGCTGGTGGGCGGAAGCATACAATGGCGAAAACGGCTGGGCGATCGAGGGCAATGATTACTTCACCGCCGAGGAAGATCAGGACAACTTTGAAAGTCAGCAGCTTTTCAATTTGCTGGAAAACGAGATCATCCCCTGTTTCTATGAGCGTCAGGAAGGCGACCTGCCCAAACGTTGGATCGCC
This sequence comes from Lentisphaerota bacterium, assembly GCA_015061625.1. Classification (GTDB taxonomy): domain Bacteria; phylum Verrucomicrobiota; class Lentisphaeria; order Victivallales; family Victivallaceae; genus UBA1784. The sequence continues at coordinate 14,510 of SUWG01000030.1, forward strand.
CGTATGAAAGCCTCGATCGCCACCGGTCTTGGATTTTTCTCCAGTGCCAGAATGGTCGGAGATTACAACCGCAAATTCTATGTTCCGGCGACGGCGGCATTCAAAGAACTTATTGCCGACAACGCCGCAGAAGCCAAGCGTTTGGTCGAGTCGAAAAAACGCTTGGTCGAGAACTTTGACAATGGCAAACTTTCCATAAACAATCCGTTGGTTGCCGGTTCGCTCAACAATCTGCATATCGGCGACAGGATTCAGATTTCTGTGGAAGTCAATCTTGGCAACCTGCGGCCGGAAGAGGTCGAAGTCGATGCTTACAGCGGCAGTGCTGATGCTCATAACGAGATCATTGACAGTACTTCTGTGGCATTGAATATGATCGAAGATCGCGGCAACGGCAACTATCTGTACGGCGGTGAGATCGAGTGCTGTATCGCCGGCAGATTCGGACTTACTGCCCGGATCAAAGCCGCCGGCAACGCATGGGATAACAGCGTTCCCGGCTTTATGTGCTGGCCGAAATAAATGAAGTAATCATCAATCCAAAAACGGAGTAATTTGAAAATGCGAAAAGGCAGGAAATCCAATCCCCGGATTCTGGTCGTCACTCCGGAGATAACCTCGTTACCTTCCGGGATGAGTGTCATGGGCAGTTATTTGCGGGCCAAGGCCGGTGGTCTGGCCGATGTGTCGGCTGCTCTGGTCGGTGCGCTTTACCGGCAGGGTGCGGATGTCCATGTCGCTTTGCCGCACTACCGCCGGATGTTTCATGTTGACGTCGGCAATCTCATCAACGATGAGTTGCGGGTTTATATGAGCAATTTGCATAACAGCCGCATCCATCTGGCCGAGGATCGTATTTTCTATTACCGTGATTCGGTTTACAGCAACTACGATGGTGATACATTCATGCAAAGTCTGGCTTTTCAGCGTGAAGTGATCAACAACATCATTCCGCAGGTGAAGCCGGATCTGATCCACTGCAACGACTGGATGACCGGTCTGATCCCGGCGGCGGCGCGGCGGATGGGGATCCCGTGTCTGTTCACGGTTCACAATATCCACACGCAGAAGCGCACTCTGGCGCAGATCGAGGATCGCGGTATCGATGCGGCACCATTCTGGCAGAATCTTTATTATGAAAGACCACCGTACAATTATGAGGAAAGCCGTGAAAACAACCCGGTGGATTTTCTTACCAGCGGTATTTTTGCGGCGCACTTCATCAATACGGTAAGTCCCACATTTCTGAAAGAGATCGTCGATGGTCAGCACGATTTTGTGCCGGAAAACATCCGTCGGGAGATCGCCGGGAAATTCTATGCCGGTTGTGCGCAGGGAATTTTGAATTCTCCTGACGTGAGCAACGATCCGGAAACAGATGATTTTCTTGAGGTAAAATACGACAGAAGTAATTGTGCCACGGCGAAAAAGGTTAATAAGATCGCATTCCAGTCACGAACCGGTTTGAAGTGTGACCAGTCGGCCCCGTTGCTTTTCTGGCCGCACCGGCTGGATCCGATTCAAAAAGGATGTCAGTTGCTCTCTGATCTGGTTTATGAGATCGTCCACCGTTACTGGGATAGCGGTTTGCAGATCGCCATTGTCGCCAATGGGCCGTATCAGAAAGTTTTCCGGGATATTATTGCCTATCATAATTTCTACGAAAGAGTTATGGTTTGTGATTTCGATGAGGAACTTTCGCATCTGGGCTTTGCGGCATCTGACTTTATGCTGATGCCGTCACGATTTGAACCTTGCGGTCTGCCGCAAATGGCTTGTCAGTATTACGGCAGTTTGCCGGTGGTGCATGACACCGGTGGTTTGCATGATACGGTCGATCATCTTTCTGAAGATGGTAAGAGCGGCAATGGTTTTGTGTTCCGCAATTACGACCATGGCGGTCTGCTGTGGGGGGTGGATGAAGCGATGCGCTTTTTCCGTCGTGACGAAGCGTGGCGAACCGGGGTGATTTCCAGAGTGATGGATGAAGCGAGAAAGCGTTTCAACCTTGATGTTACGGCACAGGCGTACATCAACATTTACGAATCTATGCTGGCCCGGCCGCTGGTGCAGAATTGACCATGATTCCGGAGCGTCGGCACAATACACCTCTGCCCCTGATGCAAGATGTTTTTCTTCATCCGTACCGTGAAATTTTGCATGAGCGGCGTGAATATGCCCGTAAGGTCGCCAAGCGTATTTCCGGCGGAAAGCGGTTGGAAAATGCGGCAAAGGAGCATGAATTTTTCGGATTGCACCGCAAACGAGATGGTTGGGTATTCCGGGAATATGCGCCCCACGCTTCGTTTCTGGCACTGACCGGAGATTTTACCGGCTGGCAAGTCGATGAAAGATTTGTTCTTTCTCCGGCAGGTAACGGCATCTGGGAAGGCAAATTCCCGTTGACATCATTGAAGCACGGAATGCATTACAAGATGTTTATCCGTTATCCGGGCGGAGAGGGGATGCGTATTCCGGCTTATGCCCGTTATGTGTGTCAGGATGAACAAAGCAAACTTTTTGCGGCGGTGATCTGGGAACCGGATAAGCCGTATAAATTCCATTATACTTCTCCGGCGGCGGCGCAGCCATTGATCTACGAAAGCCATATCGGTATGGCGCAGGAGGAAGCCAAGGTCGGCAGTTACCGGGAATTCGCAGAAAAAATATTGCCGGAAATTGCCCGTAAAGGCTATAACACTGTGCAACTTATGGGGGTGATGGAACACCCTTATTATGGCAGTTTCGGTTATCATGTGGCGAATTTTTTTGCGGTTTCCAGCCGGTTCGGTACTCCGGAAGATTTCAAATTTCTGGTGGATGAAGCGCATCGGTTGCGTTTGCGGGTGATCATTGATCTTATTCATTCTCACGCGGTGAAAAATGTGGCAGAAGGACTGGCGGAAATCGATGGTTGCCGGACAACGTATTTTCACGATGGCGCAAGAGGTGAACATCAGGCGTGGGATTCGCTGTGCTTTGACTATGGAAAAAGTGAGGTGTTGCGCTTTCTGCTTTCCAACTGCCGTTATTTTCTGGATGAATATCATATTGACGGTTTCCGTTTTGACGGCGTGACCAGCATGATGTATACGCATCATGGTTTGAATCGCTGTTTTACCTCTTATGAGGATTATTTTTCGCCGGAAGTAGACATTGATGCACTGGCGTATCTGACTTTAGCCAATGACGTTATTCATGCGGTTCGTCCGGATGCGATCACCGTGGCCGAGGATGTCAGCGGTATGCCCGGACTTGCTTCGCCGGAGGGGATCGGCTTTGATTACCGGATGGCGATGGGGGTGACGGATATGTGGTTCAAAATGCTGGATATTCCGGATGAATCGTGGAATATGTTTCAGCTTTACGGTGAATTGATCAATCGTCGCAAAGATGAAAAGAGCATCAGTTATGTAGAGTGCCACGATCAGGCGATCGTTGGTGGTCAAACCGCATTTTTCCGGATGACTGATGCGGAAATTTACTATAATATGCACAAAAATTCCGGGAATGGTATCATTGACCGGGCGGTGGCATTGCATAAATTGATGCGTTTGGCAACGGCAGCCACAGCCGGTCACGGATATTTGAATTTCATGGGTAATGAATTCGGGCATCCGGAGTGGATCGATCTGCCGCGCGAAGGAAATGGTTGGAGCATGAGCCATGCCCGGCGGCAATGGAGTCTGGAAAAAGATGGGAATTTGCGGTTTGGTGAATTATCCGCTTTTGACCTTATCGTGACCCGGTTGGTCGGGCAGGGGGGATTTTTTGACCGCCCGGTGCAGACGGTGAGGATCGACGATCAAGGTAAAGTGATCGTGTTTGAAAGGGATGGATATTGGTTCTTTTTCAACTTTCACCCGGAAAATTCTTATACGGATTATGAAGTGGAAGTGTTGCGCGGCAGTTATGAAACCGTTTGTGACAGTGATGCCGTTGAATTTGGCGGCTATGGTTTGCGCCGTGCCGGGCAATGTTATTTTTCCATGCCCCGGAGCAATGGGGAAGTGATTTCCCTGTATTTACCAAGCCGCACTGCATTGGTTCTCAAACGCCGGGAAGCGTGATTTTTCCGGCTGACAGTATATTGATTTTGCGGCGTTGGCAACTTAAACCAAGTTGCCAACGCCGCAGTTTTTTGTATCAGAAGTCAACTTCGGTATCGAAGTAACAGCAGAGCAGCAGTTTTTCCATTTCTTCCACGCTGGGCTGGCGGGGATTGGAACCGGTACAGGCATCGGCAAGAGCATTGACCGCAATGTCATGGAGTTTGACACGGAAAATATCTTCCGGAACGAAGCCGTTTTCCGCCGGTAAACTATCCGCACCGTAATTTTTGATGCATTGAGGAATGTTGAGTGCTTCATTCATCTTGCGGAGCATGGCAATCAGCAATTTGACCTTTTCTTCATCACTGTTGCCGCCGAGAGCCAGCGAATCGGCAATTTCTCCGTAGCGTTTGAGCGCGGCGGGATCTTTGGCGTTGAATGCGATTACTTTGGGCAGATACATCGCATTGGCGGCCCCGTGGATGATGTGTGCGCCAAGATCGGCAAATGCCGCACCGGTTTTGTGCGCCATGGAGTGAACGATACCCAGCAGGGCATTGGAAAAGGCCATGCCGGCAAGACATTGGGCATCATGCATGGAATCACGTTGTTCCATATTTCCGGCGTAACTGCCGGTCAGGTCATTGTTGATGGTTTTGATGGCGGCAAGAGCCAGCGGGTCGGTATAGGCGGTATGGGCGGTGGAAACATAGGCTTCCACGGCGTGTGTCATGGCATCCATACCGGTATGGGCGACCAGTTTTGGCGGCATGGTATGCGCCAGTTCTGGATCGACGATTGCCACATCGGGAGTGATTTCAAAGTCAGCGATGGGGTATTTTATACCTTTGGCGTAATCGGTGATGATGGAAAACGCGGTAACTTCAGTGGCGGTGCCGGAAGTGGATGAGACGGCGCAGAATCTGGCTTTGGTGCGCAATTTGGGCAGACCGAAAATTTTGCACATATCTTCAAAGGCTGTTTCGGGATATTCATATTTGATCCACATCGCTTTGGCCGCATCAATGGGCGAACCGCCGCCGATGGCGACGATCCAATCCGGTTGAAAAGCGATCATGGTGTCGGCACCTCTCATTACGGTTTCCACGGATGGATCCGGTTCGATACCTTCGATAAGAGCGACTTCCATGCCGGCTTCTTTGAGGTAAGAAACTGCTTTATCGAGGAAGCCGAATTTTTTCATTGAATTGCCGCCGACACAGATGACTGCGCGTTTGCCTTGAAATGTTTTCAGGGCTTCCAGAGCATTTTTGCCGTGATATATATCGCGAGGGAGGGTGAAACGTGGCATGGTAACAGATCCTTTCCAAATAGAGTTGACTTGCGGGAATGTGCCGCTGTATTAATATATCTCCGCCGGGGTATTTTTTCAAGGATGAACCATGCGAAAATGCGTTGTTGCCACACGTTTTTATCCGAAGAAGGCATTGTTTTTCATACGGAACTGGTGCGGTGATTGACCGAATTTTTTCCGGAAACGGAAACAGAGGTAGTTGGAGTCGCAAAAGCCGCACTCCATGGAAATTTCCGATAAGGTTTTATTGCTGGTCAGAAGCATATTCCGGGCGTGTTGCAGACGTAAATTGAGCAGATAATCGGAAAAGGATTCCATCATTATACGTTTGAAAATACGGAAAAAGGTGCTTTCACTGCTGCCGAAAACCTTTGCGGCCTGTGCCAGAGTTACCTTACCGGCGATATTGTCATGCAGGAAATTCAACACTTCATCAAGTTTCTGCAGTTCATTATTGGTTGATTTGCCGTGCTTTTGTTTTTCATTGTAGAAGCGGCTGACGGCAATCAGCAATTCAGCGAAGATCAATCCGACATAGGTGGGAGTTCCGTCGGAACGGTGATGCAGCTCGGTTTCGATACGGCGGAAATAGGTTTGCAAAGAGTATATCTGTTCGGGATCAAGCACCAAACGATGCTCAAATTTGAATATAGAACGGCTTTGCGGTTCGAGGCTGAAAAAGGTACGGTAGCCGGGGATATCAGACAACTTTTCCGGCGTGACCGGCAGTTGCTCCGGATACCAGATGAAATTCATCAGAGAAAGATTCTGCTGATTCCGGTAATGATGAAGTTCGCCGGGCAGGGTGATGAATGTATCTCCGGGTTTGATCGAATAGGTGCGTTCCTGATATTCATAAGTTCCAACACCATCAAGCACCACGGTCAATTCATGAAAATCGTGGCGGTGCCGGTGGCCGAGAGTTTTTTGATTTTTTACCAGATTGACCGCCCCGGGCGAATTGCCGGAAGCGATCAGATAGAGATCGGAAGCATCCATGATCTCAATGGAATCAATCAATACAGACATGATATCTCCTGTTATTTTTTTTCTTAATTAAGTATATCTCCAAAAAAGGTTGATTTCAAATTCTTTTGCCGGAATCTTTATATTTTTTCATGAAATATTTAAGGTTTTAACAATTTTTTTGTTGTATAATATATGGCAGAGGTCAAAAAATTTATCTTAATGCAACCCCTAACCAAAGGAGACTTTTCCATGAAAAAACAAAATGTTGCACGAAACAGTCATTCAGGTTATAAGCATAACCTGAAGCCCATGGGCTTCACCCTGATCGAATTGCTCGTGGTCATCGCCATCATCGCCATTCTGGCGGCCATTCTGCTTCCGGCCCTCAATTCCGCCCGTGAGCGCGGCCGTGCCGCCAGTTGTATCAACAATCTTAAACAATTGGGCAACGCCTTTGATATGTACGTCGGCGACTGGGATTATTATCCTCGCGGCGGTTCCGGTGTGAATCCCTCATGGACCCACTACCTTGCCCCCTATTACGGAGCCAGTGTAACTGCCAGCAACGTTTTTGATGCGACCCAGTCAGTTCCGATGCTTCTGTGTCCCTCGGATTCCGCCCCGATGCACTCCACGGCCAATCAGGCTCTCGGCGGCAAAGACGGTATGTCATATACTGCCAACCAGTTTTTCACCAAAGGCAGCACCGGAGAATGGGGTATCAAAGCCAGTGTCCCGCAGAATGTTTCCAGCAAATTCCTGATGTACGACGGCAGAAGTGCGATCAACGGCACTTACTACAACTACAGTTATGCGGCATACCGTCACGGCGGCCAGCACGTTCAACTGCCCGATTCGACATCCAGTACCTACTCCGGTGATAAAAATATCAAAGTCGGTTTGAATATGCTTTTCGGCGACGGTCATGCTTCACCCTTTGACCGGATCATCCATCGTGACTGGGTCGGTTCAGACATTGCCGATAAAAATGATATTTTCTACCAGTGGCGTGATTACAGATAATCTGACGTAATCAAACAAACTGTTTTCGCTGGAGTACACCTATGAGATTATTGTGCCTTTTTTTCTGTATTTCGATGCTGATATTCCCTGCTTTGGCAGATGATATAATCCGCATCAACCCTGCCGAACGCCGAGCCGTTATCCTGATTCCGCCCAACGCCAATCACGGATTGCGCTATGCGGCACAGGAGTTGAGTTACCATGTGGAAAAAGCCACCGGATATAAGATCCCGGTTTCCCGCGATGCCGATGCCCCTGCCGGATGCTTCGTCATCTCTCTGGGCGAAACAGAATTTGCCCGCAAGCACGGAGTTTCCGGAGCGGGTATGGGCCACAATCAGGCACAAGTCGTTGCCGATAATGATAAACTCATCATCTCCGGCAATGACCGGGGCAATAATCTCGGAGCATTGCTCGTCGAAACTTCCGGTACGCTCTTTGCTGTATACAATATACTTGAAAATTACAACGGTGTCCGCTGGCTTTTCCCCGGCCCGGATGGTGAAGTGATCCCGGAATCAACGACCTTTAACTTCAAAGGCGGCAATTACGTTTCCAAAACCAAACTCCGCTTCTTTTTCTGGCGGCAGTTGTGGGCATATCAGCCGAATTGGAACAACCGCTCCGATGCTTCTTACTATATGCATCACGAAACCATCTGGCTGCTCCGCCACCGGAGCAACCGTGACCTTTCAGAGCAGCACTATCCACACGGCTTTGAAAGATGGCCCGGCAAGTATCTGACCAGCCACCCGGAATACTTCAATTTACTGCCCGACGGCACCCGCCGTTCCGATCCGACTTACTGGGGCGGTCAGGCTCACTTGATCAGTATGTGTACTGCCAATCCGGCGTTTCACCGTCAAATCGTGCAAGATTGGATCGCCAATTTCAATCCGGCCATGCCCCGGATCAACCTCAAAGGCAACGATACATCTTTCAAATGCGTCTGCAATCTGTGTATGGCGGTGGATGACAGCAATATCCCGGCCGCTCAAAGACTGGCCGAAGCCAGACGGCGTTTCAGTCAGGGCGACCGTTCATGGCACCGGGCTTTGGGCAACGCTACTCCCCGGATGATCCATCTTTTCCAGTCTGTCCAGCGGGAAGTTGACCGGGTCGCTCCGGAAAGACAGGCGAAATTTTCCGGTTTGATCTACGCCAATGCTTCTGAACCGCCTCCGGCAGGCACGATCCTCGGTGACCGTTATCAACTTTGTTTCTGCCCGCCATTTATGTTCCCCTTCCCGCAGTCAAAGGTGGATAATTACAAACGGATGTGGACCGGTTGGGCCGCCACCGGATGTGATCTGGTGATCCGCCCCAATTTTACTTTGGATGGTCACTGTTACCCGATCAACTTCGCCAGAGAATTTTATGACATTTTCACCCATGCCGAACAGCACAACCTGACTGGCAGTGATTACGATTCGCTTACCGGTATGTTCGGGGTGAATGGTCTTACGCTCTATACCATTGCCAGATTGCAGAATACCGCTCCGGGGTCGATTACATTTGAGGAGATCGAAAATGAATACTGCTCGGCTTTCGGCAATGCCGCCAATGATATCAAACGTTACTTTGACCGCACCGCCGAAATTTCCCGCACCGCCGGTGAACAGGCTCTGGCCGCCGGTGAAGAGGGCGGTAACTGGACCGGATATTATCAGGTCGGTTACAAACTTTTCACCCCGGAAGTTTTCGCTGAATTGACCGCCATCCTCCGTGATGCCGAAGCACACGCCGCCGGTGATGCCAAGGCTCTGGCCAGAGTAAAAATCATTCAGATTGGCGTTGAACACGCCCGGTTGACCGCCGCAACCGCCGCCGCTTTTGACAAATATAAAGCCAGCGGTGACTATATCGAATTTGCTCAATGCGTCCGGGAACTGGATGCTTTCCGCAATGAAAATTCACGCAGTTTTGCCTACAATGCCGGATATTGCAACGTCCGGGAAAATGACCAGTGGCCCCGTGCCGCCATGGCCCGGCTCAACGAAAATACCCGGCCGCTTCCCATCGAGTGGAAATTTGCCGCCGATCCGGAAAATAACGGCTTTGCAAGAGGCTTTGCCAATTTGGATTTTGATGATTCCAACTGGCAGATGCTCCGCACCGACCGACCGTGGGAAGAACAGGGATTTGCCGATTACAACGGTTCAGGATGGTATCGCATGATTGTCGATATCCCGGCTGGTTGTCAGGATAAAGCCGTCGTCATCATCGGTGCGGCCGATGAAGCCTGCGAGGTGTATATCAACGGCCGGAAAGTTCTTGACCGCCCTTACCCCTATCAGGGCAATCCCAACAGTTACGCTGAATCATTTGAAGTGGCCTGGAATCCGATTCCCGGCAGAAATATCATCGCCGTCAGAGTCATCGACAACAACGGAGTCGGCGGTATAACCAAACCCTGTTACCTCAAATTTGAAAAACGTATCGACCGCAGTCAGAATAAAGTGCGTGACAGTTTATTCACCGCCGCCGGAAACTCCTCACCGTGGCAATTCCATAAACGGGTCGGTAATTCCAGTTTCAGCAAACAGCGGATCGATGGCCGCAATGCCGCCGTCATCACCGCAAACGGCAGAGTCGGCAACCAACTCTACCTCAATCGCTACACCGTCCACGGAATGCTCTATCAGAGAGTAGGAAATCTCACCGCCGGACAGGAATATGAACTTATCGTGACTTTCCGCACCAGCAGTGATTTTGACGGTCAGATGCTGATATTCTGCCACGCCGACACCCAGACTTCACGCTTGAGTGACGGCAATATCCAGATTTCTGAAACAGGCAAAAAACTGCGTTGGTACACGGTTTCCAAAAGATTCACCGCCAAAAAAGATTCAGCCAGTCTTTATCTCAATCTGGCGGCCAATAAAGGTTCGCTTTACTTTGCCGAAGTGCTGATCGTGCCGGTGCAAACCGGTTCTGCATCAGTCAATACCCCGGTATTGAATCACAACTTCGCCGCCAAAGGTCAGAATTGGGCGTTTCACCGCCGTATCGGTCAAAGTAAAGTAGATTACACCCGGTTCGACGGTAGAAATACTGTTATCTTTACCGCAGTACAGGGTGATCCGCAGAAACGTTATTTGAGAAATTTTGCCGTACACAGTCTTTTGCATCAAAACGTCAAAGGACTTGTGCCGGGAAAAAAGTACAAATTGAGCATCACTTACCGGACTGACAGCGGATTTGACGGCACCGTGCTTTTCTTTGCCCATTCCTCACGCCAGAGCGGCAAAAATGCCGGAAATATCGAAATAAACGGCCGGGCTTCAAATCAATGGGTCACGGTGACCGCTTCCTTTACTCCCGATAAAGACAATGCCAATATCTATTTGAATTTTGCCGCCAATAAAGGCAGACTCATCATTTCAGAAGTTCTCATAACCGAGGAATAAGTATTCTATGTTTTCCCGTTTCCAACAGGAGTTCTTTCTCGCCAAAGCGGAAACTCTCAAGCCGCAACTCAAACGCTGGAAAGTTTCCGCCGATGCCGTGGTCACTCCGGTAAAAGACTGTACCGTATGGCAGGATTACCGCATGGTAAAAGGTGATCTTGACACTTTTCTGCAAAATAACGATTTCGTCAATGGTTCATCCTTTATCGTTTCCCTGCCGGAAACAACCGTCGGACAAATAGCCTTTACCATCGATTTCTGTAAAGGATATGCCGATTCACCGAGCCGTCTGCAGATAACTTGCGGTGAATTGCCCCGGGAAGTCATCGACGCCGGTTTGCCTTACAACGGCACTCTCAATGGTTCATGGCTGCAAACTGAAGTCATCACCATTGACGATCTGCCCTGTCAGGTGATTCTGCCCCGGCGGTACTCCGGTAAATATATCCGCTTTGATATGCTCAATGTTCCCGGTTCAGTCAAATTTTCCGATATCCATATCATCGCCTGCGGGGTGGAAGATTCACTGTTGCCACCACCGGAAAATCTGCCGGAATTGCTGAAAAAAATCGATCAGGCAAGCATCCGGACTTTGCGTAACTGTATGCAGCACTCCTTTGAAGACGGCCCAAAACGTGACCGCAGATTGTGGCTGGGAGATTTGAGATTGCAGGCAATGGTCAATAAAGTCACTTACCGCCGTTTCGATATCGTTGCCCGTTGTATCTATCTGTTGGCAGGTACTCTTCTGCCTGATGGCGAGGTGTGCGGTTGTGTCATGGAGCATCCTTTCCCCAGAAGCGGCTGTCATACCCACGATTATGCCATGCTTTTCCCGCTGTTGCTTGAGGAACACTGCCGCTGGAGTGGAGATTTGACTGTCGGTGAAGAACTCTTTGACCTTGCTGAGTATCAACTGAAATTGATGGAGCGTTTCTTTGATAACGGACTTTTCGTCGGCATCAGTGACCCTTTCAAGGATTGGTTTTTTGTTGATCACGACCTTGAACTTGACCGACAGGCTGCCATGCAGGGACACGCCATCACCGGTTATCATTCTCTGGTAAAACTGGCTCTCATGCTGGGAAAGGTTGATAAAGCGGCTGAATTTAATGCTAAAGCCGATCTTCTTGTTTCTGTCGCCAGAGAAAAACTTTTCAATCCGGCAACCGGCTTGGTGGAATCCGGAAAAGACCGTCAACTTTCCTATGCTTCACAAATCTGGATGATCATTTCAAAAGTACTCACCCCCCAAGAAGGACGCAAGGCTCTGCAAACGATCGAAAATACCCCCGGAGCATTGAAGCCGTCTTCCCCCTATATGTTTCACTATCTGCTTGAGGCATGGGATATTTGCGGCGATAAAGAACACCTCATGGAATTGCTCACCGGTTACTACGGCGGCATGATCAAAAACGGGGCCGATACATTCTGGGAAGTTTACCGTCCCGACGAACCGTTTTTCTCGCCCTACGAAGATATCCGCATGAATAGTGCCTGTCATGCCTGGAGCGGCACGGCTGCATACTTTTTGAGAAAATAATAATATCCTGAAATTTGTAAAACTGATCGATTGGAAGAGTTTTTTATGAAAAAAATGTTATTTGTTATTCCGTTCGCTGGCAATGATCTGCATGAAGTTCCTTTGACTTCTGTGAAAGTAAATTCTTTTTTGCAAGAGTTTCTCGACCGCCAGCGCAGTGGTTTATCCGGAAATTTCCGCAAGCAGAAATATCCCTTTAATTCCTGTTTGTGGCAGGGCGTGATCAAAGCCGGTTTCTGGGAACTGGATTACAAAGGTCTGCCCCGCCCCATCCCCGGCCTCAATCGCTGGTGGCCCTATGAACAAACCGGGTATCTGCTTGACGGCCTCTTGCGGCTGGGATTACTGACCGGAGATCAGGAAATGGTCAAACTCTTTGAAGATAATCTGGCTTATCTGCTGGATCATGCTGATAATGGACGACTGGCGGGGAAATGTTACGGTTATGAATCTGAATGGCCGATGGGCGTGTTTTTCAAAGGTGTTTCCGCATATCTTGATTGTTATGATGATAAAACAGTCAAAGAGGCATTTCAACAGCATTACCATGCCGTTCCGGTTGAAGAACTGGGTGATGGCAGTCGCAATATCACCAATATCGAGGGATTGCTTTCTATGGCAAAGCGTTGCAATGATGCAACATTGAAAGAAAAAGCCTTTGAGGTCTATCGGCAATTCAGCAAAAGTTATGATTCGGAAAAGGCTCCTTATATGGGGTTGCCGCTGGAAAAGATGGAAACTCTGGAAAACGTGGTCTATCATGGTGTAACTCTTTGCGAGGAAATAAAATTGCCGGTGATGCTCTATCTCGCCGGTGGAGATAAACGGTATTTGGATGCCGCAGTAAGAGCATGGGAGCTGGCAATGAAATTTCATGGTTCGATACCCGGAGTTCCCGGATCGGTGGAGCATGGATTCGGCCGTGACCCGGAATTTGGCTACGAAAGTTGTGTTCTTTCCGATTCACTTTATTCGTTAGGATATTTTATCATGGCCGGTAGCAATGCCAAATATGCTGATCAGGCGGAAAAGATCGCTTACAATGCTATTCCCGGCGCAGTAACCAAAGATTTTTCTGCATTGCAGTATTTTTCCGCTCCCAATCAGGTCGTGGCGACACCGTTTTCCAATCTGACCAGTTTCCTTTATGGTTCAGCCCCGTTGCGGCAGTACCGGCCGGATCACTTTGCCGCCTGTTGTCCGGGAAATATCCACCGGGCCATGCCGAATTTCATTTCCCGGATGTGGATGCTCGATTCAGATGATACTCCTGCGGCTGTTTGCTACGGGCCGTCTGAATTTTCTGGAAGTTACAATGGAACAAAATATACTGTTACAGAAAAAACAGAATATCCGTTTGAAGAGAAAATCGACTTTATATTTACTGTCGCCAACGGGATGGAAATTCCTTTCATTTTCCGTATCCCGGAATGGTGCAAAAACGCTGATATTCTGCATAATGGAAAAAGTTTGCCGTTGGCACACAGCGGTTTTGTTCAGATCAACGGCATGGCAGATGGCGATGTGCTGACTTTGAAATTGCCTATGGAAGTAAAGCAGTGTGCGGAAAGAAATTGGAGCCACTTTGAACGGGGAGCGTTGGTTTATGCGTTGCCGGTGAAACATTTTACAGAAAAAGAAGAGCCGCTTGAGAAATTCTCTCCACTGATTATGAAGCCGCAAACCTCGTGGAATTATGCTGTCACACCTGACTGTGAGGCAAAAGTTATTCAGCTGGATAATAAAGGCGCATATCCCTATGATGAACCGCCTGTTATTCTGGAAGTCGCCGCAAAAAAAGTCAATGGAGCATTTGCTGAACTTGATCAGGAGCGATACACTCCGAGGCTTCCGCTTTTCTGCAAAACTTCTGACGAAATTGAAATCATCCATCTCGTGCCGATGGGAGCAACCGAAACCCGTTTGACGGCATTCCCGGATGGAAAAAAACGGATAATGCTGCCGATCCTTTCCGGGTATACTGCTGAAGGGGAGGGGCTGGAAAAATTGGAATTCATGGCCTTCCGTGATCAGGCACAGGAAATACGCATTGACCGGGATGGTTATTTTGATCTGGCAAAATTTTATCACAAAAGTCAAAATTGTTCTGCCTATCTGCAAATCCGTTTTTATTCGGAATATGAGGGGATTGCAACCGCTTCGGTAATGATGAGTGACGGAGGTGCCGGTTGGATTGACGGGAAAAAGGTTTTGGAGATCCCGCCAATCATGGAAGCGGAATTTTCTGCCGGTTTGTGGTTTGATATCCCGGTGAAAAAAGGTCATAACCATTTAGTATTAAAAGTAGATGATTGTATTCCAACCTATGATCACCGTGATGCCTGGGGCGCAAAAGTCCAATTCTTTATCTGAGTATTACGGTATATTTTAAATTTCTTTGCATTACAAAAAAATTGTTATTGTCTTGATTTTTGTGAAAAATATAACCTGCGCTGTAGGCTTGCGGGTAATCTCGCGCCTTGCTCCTGCGCCGCAACAGTCGAGTACACAGTACACTCCTGTTGCGTACTCATCGCAAAACCCGACCTTCCTCCGCAATCCATCCACCGGTTGGAACTGACCCATGCAGATCTGGTTGAAAAATCACAACTTCTGTGATATATTTTATACATCACAGAAATGTTCATTTATCCCCCCTCTGCCTGGATTTTACAAAATTCGGGACATTACAAAAAAATTATATGCGGTGGAATTGTTGACCATTGGGTATTATATTAATTATAGAGTTATATGGCAGTGATGGATTGGAAAGAAAGTATTTTTCATTATGACCGGTTATATCGTTTCACGCCCGTTTCCGCTTCCCCGCATACATACCGGAGCCGTTCTCGGCAACAGTTTTCTCGGTGTCATGGTCTGGGGGGGCGGCAACCGATTCAATATTTCTGTTGGCTGCGGAGCCCTTTGGGATCACCGTGGCGGGATGGAGTGGACAGAAAAACAGAATCTTAAAGATATTCATGATCTTTTGCTTAAGAAAGATCTTGAAAGTATGCGGGAACTTTTTAAGAATACAACCGCCCGACAGCCGGGGCAGCCAAACCGACCGTCACTGGTACCGGTAGGCAGGATCGTGGTCGAACTTAAAGAAAACTGCCAGCTTGAAAAATTTTATCTGCACTTGGATGACGGCTTGCTGGAACTTTGTTACACATCGGGTGGAATGAATAAAACCATCAAAATCCGCCTTGATATGGAAGATAAGGGCAGTTTGGCAGTTTCCGGCAGTGATATTGCTTTCTTTAATGTCGTAGACTCCTGGAGTTTGAGCAATGGGATTCTGGCGGCTGTTTCTATTCCGGCACCGGAACATTTTCGTACTTCTGACGGTGAAGGATTCGTCAATTCTCTTCCGGCAGATCCCGGATTCGGACTTTTTGCCAGGCGTTCTGATCAGCTGATTGCGGTACGATTTGAACGGGATAGCGATATGGTTGCCTTACAAGAACGTTTGAGTGCTGTAAAAACGTGTGATTGGGATGCTCTTGAAAAAGAAAATAAACTCTGGTGGAAAAACTATTGGAGTGATGTCCCGGAAACCCGGATCGGCAATCCGGAGTTGGAGGAACTTTACCGATACGGACTTTTTAAATTCGGGGCCATGACCGATAATTCCGGCATCCCGGCCGGACTTCAGGGGCCGTGGATCGAAGATGACAGATTTCCTCCGTGGTCGGGGGATTACCACTTCAATATCAATATTGAAATGTGTTACTGGCCGGCTTTCCGGGCTAACCGTCCGGATAATTTGAAACCAATATTCAAGATGCTTATCGATTTGCTGCCCCGTCTGCGCCGGAATGCAAAAAATTTTGTCGGTATCGATGATGGGATCATGCTTCCTCACGCTGTGGATGACCGCGGAACCTGTATGGGGGGCTTCTGGACCGGATGTATTGATCATGCCTGTGCGGCATGGATGGTTCAGATGATGTATGATTACTGCGACTATTTCAGTGATGAAAAGTTTTTGCGGGATACGGTATTCGGTTTTATGAAAGGGGTCATGCGGGTTTTTCAGGAAATGATCTGCCGGCGCGAGGATGGATCTCTTGAACTTACTTTGAGCAGTTCACCGGAATATCGCGGCAGCAGAGTGGACGCCTGGGGGGCCAACTCAAGTTTTCAACTGGCAGCTATCCATCGTTTGGCAGAAAATCTCATTTCTGCGGCTGAAATACTGGGTGAAACCGGAGACCGGTTCTGGTATGAAGTACTTGAAAAACTTCCGAAAGCCAGTATTTACCACAATGACGGAAAGGGTGTGGCAGAAATTGATACCTGGATCGGTTGCGGAGATGAAATAGCTCTTTGGGATGGCTTGAAGCTGACGGAAAGTCATCGCCATCATTCTCATCTTGCCGGAATTTGTCCGTTTGATATTCTTGATCTTGAAGATCCTGCGTGGAATAAGATATTCGAAAATACCCGCAAACGCTGGGTTGGCAATGGCATGGGGCAATGGACGGGGTGGAGTATGCCGTGGGCCGCGATGCTCCATTGCCGTTTTCATGGCGGCGAAGCGGTTGAACAGATGCTTGAGATCTATAAACGCTCTTACACAAATGAGGGTGGTAATTCACTTCATGATACGAATATAAGAGGAGTTTCGCTTCTCGATGGTTCCGGTCATAGTGAAATTATGCAGATGGATGCTGCAATGGGGGCTGTTGCAGCTATACAGGATATGTTTGTTCAGAGTCGCCGCAGTGTTCTTTATGTCGGAGCCGGTATTCCTGCGTGGTGGCATGAGGCCGGTGTGCGCCGGATGCCTGCCCCCGGGGGCTTCCGGGTGAGTTGTGAATTCAAGTGCGGCAAATGTACTGTTTTGGAAATTACTGCGACCAGAGATAATATATTAAAACTTCATCTGCCGCAGACGGATGGTAAATGGAATTTGCCGGCCAACTCAAATATGTATGCCACCGGCAAGGTGGCGATCCCCATGGGAAAAGGTGAAACGATTTATTTGAAAGGTGTGTGAAAAACGTCTCCCTCGCTTATTTTTGCTTGCGCAAAGAACTTTATGGATAGCAAGGGCGGCTTTGCGGAGCGGATGTGCAAACGCCGTACCGATAAGAGGAATGAACTTAATAAATGAATAACGCTGTAAGAAAAACGATATATGCCGCAGTTGTGGCAATGCTCATGCTGCTTTGCAGTTGCTGTATTATTGTACCTTACGGGTACGAAACTGTTTCGCAGGAAGTGATCGGTGTACGGGCTGATTCAAACGGCAATGTATATGAACAGATCGTGCATTACGAAAAAAGATTGAATTTTTTTGTGATCGGCTTTCCGCCGGATGCAAAATTTGTTGGTTATTTCGGATATTCCCGCTATGCGGCAATTACGCAAGACTCCGAAAAAGCGATATGGGCAATGGAACATTTTC
>SUWG01000007.1 GCA_015061625.1 Lentisphaerota bacterium
CCGGATGATTTTGAAAGATATGTTCAACCAACTGGGGTGGCAAAATGTCAGTGAACAAATTTAAGCAGGAGCTGCTCGATTCTATATTGACTCTGCTCTGGAAACAGTGGACACAGTTTGGTGTTGCCGGAGCAGTCAACAGCAAGGATGATTTGGTGCTTGATCCTGAAGCGTTGCTGATTTTTTCGGCACACTTCGCAAGGTATGATCAGCGGCTCTATGATCTTGTGATCGACTGGCTTCAATGCAATGGAGAAAGCATCAATCTGCCCCGTTTGAAAGCCTTACTGAAACGCTTTACCAACGCCGACCGGAAATCTCTCGGCTTTATTGCCGCTTCGGTAAATTTGAAAAAATGGCAGCCGCTTGCCAAAAGTTTACTGCCGAAAGATTCCGGAGTCGAAACGATGTTCTTCGGGAATGAGTTTGTCCCGAAGCCGGATGAAACGGCGTTGCGTTACGGGCTCAAGCGTAATCAATATGTGCAGAGCAATAAAGTTATGCCATTTGCAAGCACTGGTAACGCATCGCTTTTGCTGCGTTTGCGGGGAGCTTTCGGGATGTCGGCTCGTGCCGAAGCGATATTGACCATGCTGAATAAAGAATTCTGTCGAATCCAGGATGTGGCAGATGCAGGAGGTTTTTCGTGGAAATCTGCCAGTGACGTGCTGGATGAACTCTGTACCTCCGGAGTGGCAGTTACGTTAGATAAAAGCAAACGCGGACGCACCTATTTTCTGAAAGATTCAAACACAATGCACAAGCTGTTTGAAATTGAGACCGTCAACTTTCCGGATTGGCTGACCATCTTTGAGATGCTCTCCGTCGTTTGGGAGTGCATCAGCAATCCCCGCTTCGCCGAAGTATCTGAACGCACTGCCATTGGAGAATTACAGAGGGAATTTGTCGAAAAAGTCAATGACCGTCTGCAAAATTGCGGTATCTCCTATTTGAGCAAACTCACCTCTGAATCGGTATTGACTCTGCCGGATATTTTACATTTAATAAACTGATAAAAACGGAAACGAAGACAAAGAAAAACCCCGCAATCTGTTGATTGCAGGGCTGAAATTCTGGTGGGCGTAGTAGAACTCGAATCTACGACCTCCACGATGTCAACGTGGCGCTCTAACCAACTGAGCTATACGCCCGATTATCGGGTGATGATTTCGTTCATCATGTTACCTAATATATACCGTGATTTCATCTTTTGCAAGCGGAAATTGAAAAAATTTATGTTTTTTTTGTAAAGAAGTGTTTTTTTGTACTTTTCCTGTTTGTCTATTTTTTCAATACGCTATATATTATAAGATTGTTATAATATTTTTCGGGCGACAGGAATTTTTTTCCGGGGGATTTATGTATAATTGTATTATTTGCCGCTATCATGAAATTGCCACCAAAGGCAATAACCGTAATATGTTTGAAAAGTGTCTGGTGGAAAATATCCGCCACGCCCTGCGGGAAATCGCTCCCGAATGCCGGGTGAAACGCATCCGTGGACGGGTGTGGATCGAGCCGGGCAATGCGGAAAATGTGTTCGCCGCAGAAATACTTGATGCCATCAACGTCCGTCTGGCAGATGTTTTCGGTCTTGAATCTTATTCGCCGGCGGTACTGCTGCCGGTGGATATGGATGTGATCCGGGAAACGGCTCTGAAACTTATTCCGCAGGCATTTGAAAAATTTGCCGGAAAGATACCAAAATTCCGTATCCGGGCCAGACGGAGCAACAAGCGGTTTCCGATGACGTCCAGAGAAATTGAGATAGATCTGGTTTCGGCGGTTGCCGGAAAAATGGGATCCGGGAGTTTTAAGATAGATCTGGATGAGGCGGATATCACCTTGGGCTGTGAGGTGCGGGATGAGTTTTCCGCTCTTTATCTGGATATTTTCCGGGCTTCCGGCGGTCTGCCGGTGGGCAGTAATCCCAGAGTGCTTACTTTGCTTTCCGGGGGGATCGATTCTCCGGTGGCGGCGTGGCAGATCATGAAGCGCGGTTCGCCGACGGACTTCATCACCTTTCACAGTGCGCCGTATACTCCGCCGGAAACGGTGGATAAGGTGCGCGGTATTGCCGCCAGACTTAATAGATTTCAGCGCAAAGGGCGGCTGTTTATCGTCAATCTGGCGGAATTTCAGAAAGCCGTCAGAGATAATTGTGCGGAAAGATTGCGTACGGTGCTTTACCGCCGGGCGATGTTCCGGATCGCAGAAGCCGTGGCGCGGCGTGAAGATTGCAAAGCACTGGTCACCGGCGAAGCACTCGGTCAGGTCGCCAGTCAGACGGTGGCCAATATGGATACGATCAACCGGGCGATAGATATGCTTGTTCTACGTCCGCTGGTCGGGGCCGATAAACTTGAAGCGATCGCAATAGCGGAAAAAATCGGTACGATGAAGCAATCCAGTGTGCAGGTGCCGGATAGTTGCACAGTGTTTGCCCCTTCCAATCCGGCGACCAGTGCGCCGGTGGATCTGGCTCTCAAGGAAGAGGCAAAAATCCCCGGATATGCGGCAATACTTGAAAAAATTATCGATGATATTGAAATTGATGCTTGACAAAAGGCATTATTGGGGTTAAGTTTATTCCTGTGTAGAAATATTGCGTATATTATATAGGAAATATGAGGGAGTGAAACTTTGATTAAGGATCAGGAATTCGTACTCAAACTGTTGCGTGAGTATAAAATGGCCGATGCCGAACAGATCAGTGCCGCTCATGATGCTGCGATCGATGCCGGAAGCACTGACGTTATCGGGGAGTTGGTCAAGAATAATATCATTGATTACGATGAATTGCTTGGAATGCTTGCCCAGCAGTACGGCATGGAAATCGTTTCTCTGGAAGATTATGAAATCCCGGAAGAGGTCATCGGGGCTTTGCGGGCGGATTATGCCCGTTATTATCAGGTCGTTCCGGTTTCCAATGATGGTTCATGGCTCACGGTGGCGATGGAAGATCCCACCGATGTTGAAAAACTTGACACACTGCGTTATCTTTTGGGCAGTGATGTCGATGCGGTGATCGCTCCATTGGCGCAGATATTGGATGCTCTGGAAAAATATTATCCGGAGGAAGTCGAGGCCTCAGGCAGTCAGAATAAGGAAGTTGATATTGATTCTGCGGAGTTGATTATCGAGAATGATATGGATGCTGATGCCGGGAACGAAGATGATGATACGGCTCCGATCATCCGTCTGGTTTCCAAAATCATTATTGATGCCTACAAAATGCGGGCATCGGATATTCACCTTGAACCGATGGAAAAACGTTACCGGGTGCGTTACCGTATCGACGGTGCGCTCCGGGAAGTTGACGGGCCGCCGAAGTATCTGCAGGCCAACTTCACCAGCCGTATGAAAATCATGGCGCATTTGGATATTACTGAAAAACGTATTCCGCAGGATGGTCGTATCCAGTTGTCGGTCGGTGAAAAAGATATTGACTTGCGTGTATCATCGATCCCGACGATTTTCGGTGAAAGTATCGTTATGCGTATTCTGGATAAAAGCAGTATCCAGTTGGATATTCCGAAACTCGGTTTTTATGCAGATGACCTTGAAATGGTCACTAAAATCATCAACTATCCGGATGGTATCTTTCTGGTCACCGGGCCTACCGGTTCGGGTAAGACCACCTCTCTTTATGCATTTCTGAATACCATCAACACCACGGCGCGAAAACTTATCACCGTGGAAGACCCGATCGAGTATCAGTTGCCGGGTATCAATCAGGTGCAGGTTGACCGCCATGTGGATATGACCTTTGCGGCGGCTCTGCGCAGTATGCTCCGTCAGGCACCTAATATCATCATGGTCGGTGAGATCCGCGACCTTGAAACAGCTGAAATTGCGATCAACGCTGCGCTTACCGGTCACCTGGTATTCAGTACTCTGCATACCAACGATGCTCCCGGTGCGGTTGCCCGTCTGGTGGATATGGGGGTGAAACCGTTCTTGGTGGCGACGGCGTTGCGGGCGGCGATGGCCCAGCGTTTGTTGCGCCGGGTATGTAAAGAGTGTGCCGAGGAACATATTCCTACGGCGGCGGAAAAACGCATTCTGGGGCTTACCGATGAATATCTTGCCAACCACAAATTCTACAAAGGCAAAGGGTGCCGTCACTGCGGTTACACCGGTTACAAAGGGCGTGTCGGTATCTATGAGATATTCCTGATCACCGAGGAGATCGCCCGGTTGATTTTTGCCAACGAAACCAGTGGTACGTTGCGTTCATTTGCCCGTCGCAATGGTATGAGAAGTTTGCGTGATGATGCCATCCGCAAAGCCGAGGCGGGTATTTCGACATTGGAAGAGGTGATCTTTGTCACCTTGCGTGATGAAAATTAACGGCGGGAGTTTGAGAATAATATGTTGGATATTGAAAATTCTGCACTGATCGATCTGATCAGAAATGAACGTGCCGCCGATAATGCGACATTGGCCAAACATCTTGACGAAGTAGCCGAGGAGTGTGAGTCATCCGGCAAAAGTGCGCTTGAAGTTATCGTGAATTTCGGTCTGTTTTCCCGGCAGGAGGTTCTGGAGATGATGGCGGCCAGTCTGGCCACTTACATTTGGAATCCCAAAGCCAAAGACCTGCCGCGTGAGATCATCAAACTGCTGGATGTAGATACTGCCAGAACCTATGGCGTGATCCCGCTGGAGGATGACGGGGATACGTTGCAGATGGCGATGCGCCGTCCGTTGGATTTCCAGAGTCAGGAATCTTTGCGTTTTATTATCGGGCGCAATATTATGCCGGTGATCTGCGATCCGGATCAGTTTGAGAGCGAACTTGACCGTTACTATCCGGAAAAAGAAGATACCGTCGATGACATCGTTGCTGAATTGGGCGAGATGGAAGTTGAGGAAGATGATGTGGCCGATGAGGATAAGGCCAATGAGATGCCGATCGTCAAATTTGTGGATGTGATCATCCATCAGGCGATCAAGGATAAGGCATCGGACATTCACTTTGAACCGTTTGAAAAGAATTTCCGCATCCGCTACCGGGTGGATGGTGCGTTGTATGAAATGCCGGAACCGCCGCGCAGTCTGGCAACTCCGGTGATCAGCCGTATCAAGATCATTTCCGGCTTGAATATTTCTGAACGCCGCCGTCCGCAGGATGGACGTATCCAGTTGAAGTACAATGGCCGTCCGGTGGATTTGCGTGTGTCATGTCTGCCGACCAGTCACGGCGAATCTGTGGTGCTCCGTGTGCTTGACCGTACGGTGGTGAATCTTGAATTGGATTCTCTGGGCATCGGAACGGATGTATTGGAAAAATTGCGTGAGATCATCCATCTGCCCAATGGTATTCTGCTGGTGACCGGGCCGACTGGTTCCGGTAAAACGACGACACTTTATTCGGCATTGAGTGAGATCAATGTTATTGAAGATAAAATCCTTACCGCAGAAGACCCGGTCGAGTACGATATTGAAGGCTTGATCCAGTGTCCGATCAACGATGCCGTGGGCATGACCTTTCAGAAAGCGTTGCGTGCATTTTTGCGACAGGACCCTGACCGTATCCTCGTCGGTGAGATCCGTGACTTTGAAACGGCGCAGATCGCTATTGAAGCATCCCTTACGGGACACTTTGTATTCAGCACTCTGCACACCAACGATGCGGCAAGTACCATTACCCGTCTGATGGATATGGGGGTGGAACCGTTTTTGATCGCTTCATCTCTGGCCGGGGTGTTGGGCCAGCGTCTTATCCGCCGGGTTTGTCCGCAGTGTAAAACTTTCTATACGCCGACAGACGAAGACCTTGACCGGCTCAATCTGGAGCGGGCGCAGGTGGAAGGCAAACAATTCTGCTATGGTCGCGGTTGTGAATTGTGCAGTAACACCGGTTACAAGGGCCGGAAAGCCCTGACCGAATTGATGATCATCAACGATACCTTGCGTGATATGATCGCCGACAGCACTCCGGCGAATATTCTCGGTGCCAAAGCGTGTGAATTTGGTATGCGTACCTTGCGTGAAGATGGTTTGTTGGCTATTTTCAACGGTGAAACGACCGTTGACGAGGTGGTTCGTTATACATAATCGGCAGTTAAACGGAGGAAATACTCATGCCGCAATATACATATATAGCCGTGAATGGTGCCGGTAAGGAGATCAAAGGTGCCATTAATGCCGCCAATGAACAGGTGGCCAATTTTGAGTTGCGTTCAAAAGGCCTCTCGGTGATTTCGATGCGTCAGGTGGTCAAGGCGCAGAAGGTCAAGGCTAAAGCTGCCGGTGGAAGCGCATTGAATATGAGTTTCGGGCCGGTCGTGATCAAACGCAAAGAATTGACCGTGGTCACCCGTCAGTTGGCGATTCTGCTGGGTGCGGGGTTGCCGTTGATCCGTTCACTGCGGACACTGGAAAAACAGGCGAAAAACCCCTCGGTCAAGATGGTTCTGGGAAAAACATCTGACATCGTGGAAGGCGGTTCGACCTTTGCTGAAGCATTGGCACAAAGTCCGAAGTCCTTTGACAAACTTTACTTGAATATGGTGCGTGCCGGTGAGGCATCCGGTGCGATGGAGATTATTCTTGACCGTTTGGCAGGTTTTATGGAAAAGGCCGCCCGGATCACCGGCAAAGTCAAATCGGCGATGATCTATCCGTCAGTGATCTTGAGTATTGCGGTTCTGGCTATTGTCGGTTTGATGATCTTTATCGTGCCGAACTTCCAGAAGATCTTCAGTGACTTGCTCGGTCCGGATGAACCGTTGCCGGGTATCACCGTATTTTTGATCGACTGCTCCAATTCGATGGTTCAGACCTGGTATTACTGGTTGATCGGTGTGGCGGTGATCATCATCGGTTTCAAAGTAGCGGCAAAGATTCCGGCCGGTAAGTATGGTTTGGACTTTTGTAAGTACAATATGCCGTTATTCGGGCCGATCATTGCCAAAACGGCGGTTTCCCGTTTCAGCCGTACACTGGGAACATTGATGAGTTCCGGTGTGCCGGTGTTGAGTGCTTTGGCGATCGTTAAAGAGACCAGCGGTAATGAGGTGGTTTCCGAAGCGGTGCAAAAAGTATATGATGCGGTCAAGGAAGGTGAGGGTATTGCCGCACCATTGAGCCGGACAAAGGTGTTTCCGGAAATGGTGATCAGTATGGTGGAAGTCGGTGAAGAGACCGGTAAATTGCCGGAAATGCTCGACAAGATCGCCAATACTTATGACGAAGAAGTGGATAACGCTGTCGGCGCATTGACCAGCTTGATCGAACCTTTGATGATCGTGGCACTGGCCGGTATCGTCGGTACGATCGTTATTGCGTTGTTCCTGCCCTTGACCAAGATCATCGAAAAGATGTCCGGTTAGAATCATGTTGGAAGTATTGGATATCGGCAATACCTTTACCCGTATTGCCGTTTGGGACGGCGGAGAATTCAGTGATCTCCGCCGTTTGCCCACTGCGGCACTTGAGTTGTCACCGGCGGATTTTCCCAGAGTGGCGGCTTGTGTTTATCCGGCGGCAAAAGACCGTTTGTCCGGGGCGGAAATTGATTTCATTTCTGCCTTGAATCACCATTCAAAAGTGGATTTTTCTCCGGTGGACTGCACTACGCTTGGTGCTGATAGAGTGGCGAATGCCATTGCGGCGGCGGAATTTTATGAACTTCCGGCGGCGGTGATCGACTGCGGTACGGCGATCACGCTGGAAGTGATCGACGGTCAGAAACGCTTTGTCGGCGGAGCGATCGCCCCGGGGCGTAAATTACTGCGAAAAGCATTGGCACAGGGAACGGCGCAGCTGCCGGAGATCCCGCTGGGAATGGACATACCGGAAAATATCGGTTGCAATACGGTTGATGCAATACGTTTCGGCGTTGACACCGGAATAATCGGAGTGGTTGGAGAATGGTTGTCGGTATTGCGGAAAAAATACCCCTCACTGACAGTGATTTTCACCGGCGGAGATGGCAGATATTTTGCCCCGTCATTTCCGGAAGCACAGTTGGCCGATGAATTTTTCACTCTTCACGGGATCCGTCTGGCCGGTGGTTTTGCTGATTGATCGTATGGTAGAGTTGCCTGATCAGTCTGATTTGTTCGTTGCCGGTTTCGGTAGACTGGAGAGTGCCGTTTCTTTCCTGTAAAGAGTTGAAAAGTGCCTGATAGTTGCTTTCTGTAAAGCGGCGGTGGAGTTTATCGAGGCTGATACCCGGTGCGGATAATTCCCCGCGTAATTGCAGGAACCGGTCAAGATCTGTATAATATTGCAACAGTTCCCGGCAGTAATCTGCATCCAGTCTGTCCGGCATTTCCCGGTAAACGACTTCAAACATTTCCCTGAATCCGGGAAATGATATAAATCCGCCATCAAAAAAACTGCTTAGTCTGAGGATCGCCACGTCATATCCGTATTCTGCGTAATTTTCCGGTGGGGTGGGTTGCGGAGTATCCTGTCCGGCAGGTTCTCCGGTATCTTGAGTATCAGGCGTGTTATTTCCGGTCGCATCCATGGGGGATGAAAAGTTGTGACCGGTGACTGCGGCATCGGTTGCCGTTTCACTGCCGTCGGGTGAATGTGTTTCAACAGAAGCCGGAAAAGTAAAAGTTACCGCCGGCCCGGCGGCTGCCTGCTGCCGGATTTCAGTTTTATTTCCGGCAGTCAGCAGGGTAAAAACAGTACCGGCTGACAGCAGAATACCGCCGGTAAAGAGGGCAAATTTGGTTCGTAATTTGCCGGTTTTATGCGGTCGGGCAAGGCGGGAGATCGTTTGATCGAGAGCGTTTTGCCAATCAGAGATCGAAGAAAATCTTTTTTTGACCTGTCCGGCACATCCTTTTATATAAAGTTGGCGGATGATCCTGAATTCATCGGCGTTGAATTTTTCCGGCGGCGAGGGGAAGTCGGCGGCATCACATCCGGAATAGGCGCAATACAATGTTTTGGCCAGAGCATAGCAATCCCGGTCGATTCCATTGACCGGATCATCCGGTATGAATCCGGCGGTTCCGGCATTGCCTGATTCTGAAAGAGTGCCGAAGTCGGAAATTTTGGCTTGACCATTGATAAAAATGATGTTTTCCGGTTTGATGTCGCCGTGAAAAAGCTGATGGTTGTGCAGATGAGCCACCCCGGCGGTGACGACCCGGATGGTGGATAAGGCATCGGCGGCAGAAAGTTTGCCGTTGACGATACGGTATGCCAGAGTATCGGGAATATAGTGTTGTATATTTCCGGCGTTATCGGCAAGTTCCATGGTGTAGAAAAAATTGCCGTCAGATAACTTCCCGGTTTGATATA
This sequence comes from Lentisphaerota bacterium, assembly GCA_015061625.1. Classification (GTDB taxonomy): domain Bacteria; phylum Verrucomicrobiota; class Lentisphaeria; order Victivallales; family Victivallaceae; genus UBA1784. Next base: position 9,274 of record SUWG01000007.1, read on the forward strand.
TTTGGGTGACAGCGGGGTGAGCCGGCAGATTACGCAAATCTGTGATGGCGTCAAGTTCCTTTTGGTGCCAGCGTGGGTTGATCGCCTTCAACGCCAGAAATTTACCGGTGATATCCTGAACCATAAAGATATTACCGGCTCCGCCGTTGCCGATACGCCGGAGCATGGTCAAACCGGCGGGCATTTCCGGAATTGTGGTAAGGTGATCGATATTCATAAGATGGGTAAATCCAGTTCCGGGTCGGCAGTTTTCAGTTGGGTGATGATTGCGCGCAAAGTTTCCAGACACCGTTTTTTACGGATGGTGACAGTGTTGGGTTTGGCGTCAAGTAACATGGCGACCTCTTTATCAGAGAGATTGCGCCGGAAACAAAGTTCAAAAGTTTCAAATACTTCCGGTTGGACTTTCTGGCGCAACTCATCAATGGCCAAAGCAAGCAGATTTGAACGGTATTCGGCATTGAATATTTCTTCAAAATCAGCATTTGCCGGTTCTTCGTCAGTCTGGATTTCCGGAGCAGTGACCCGGTTGCGGAAGTAATCGCAGATTTTATGCCGGATGATACCGCCGAGCCAGGTGCGGAAAAGTCCGTGTTTTTCTTTGGCATAAAGGAACGTGCCGTTGTTGAAAATTCCCATCATCACCGCTTGAATGATATCATCGGTATCTGCCGGCGGCACATGGCTTTTCAGTGCGGTACTGCGGATAAGATTCCGGTATGCGGCATAAAAATCCTGATAGCCGACTGCATCATTGTCTTTAAGTTTCTGTAAAAGTGTACTTCGGGTCGTATACATAATTTTATTCCGGAAAAGTTATCGATTTACTCAATATACACGCAAATCCTGTTAAAAACAAGCTGAATAAAAATTTTCTGAAAATATTTAATTTTAGTGTCACATTGCCGGAAAAAGTTCCGATTATACCAAAAAAGATAACTGTGGCAACCGGGGGGAGGCAAACCGGAAATATCACAAAGTAAAATACCGTGGGATGTAAAAATTTTATTGCTTGACAAAAGACTTTTGGGGAATTATATTATGTTGTAATTTTCTAAAAGGAGGTCACCTCAAGTATATAAAATAAATTTGACATCTTAAAACTGAAAAAAGTGCTGTTCTGATCGAAAAACTTGCAAACTTTTTTATTTGGAACTCCGGCACGCTTGAGTCAGTGTATCCATAAATCCGAATGACGGAAGTGATGGATGCGCGGTTTTGCTGTTGTGGAGTTCCGGGTTTTGCAAGTACCCTCGATTGCTACAGCCAAAATAGCGCATCTTTTTTTTGTGTGCGATTTATGGTTGCAGATGGTATTGTATAGCAGAAAGGAGTGTTTGAATAAGAGTTTAACAGTTTAAGATTGTGGGAATTTGAGTAGTAAAACAATATTTTAACCATGGAAAAGAAGAAATGAAAAAATTTTTGATGATGTTGGGCGGGATTTGTTCCCTCTTTATCTTTGCCGGCTGTTCCGAGTCGCCGATGGATGCCGTGGAAGAGTGGAGCAATGCAATTATTCTCGGCGATGAAGCCAAGGCCAATGAGATGTCTACGGAAGATTCCGAATTTTTCAATCAGGTATGGATCGCGTATGTCAAGAGTGATCCGGAGCATCTCATTGCGTTTAAGGAATTGATCGATAAGATCGAAGCCGGCGAAGTGGTGATCGATGGCGACCGGGCCGAAATCAAAGTTGATGGCAAAGTTCAACTGGTGTTGAAAAAAGTTGATAAAAAATGGCTGGTTGACCTCGCCGGTACTGAAGCTGTCAAAGAGAATGGTTATTCTCCGGCAGAAGTTGTTGCCAAATGGGGCGAAGCGATCATTGCCGGAAATAAAGCCCGGGCAGATATTTATGTGACTTCCGGTTCCAAAGCGGTGAATAACAATTTCATTCAGGCGTGTAATGATGCTGCTGCCAAAGCCCGTTTTGAAGCTGCGGTCGCTGCTGTCGGCGAAGCTGAAATCAACGGCGATACTGCCACGGTAAGATTCGGCGAATCGGCTCTTACCCTGAAAAAGGTCAATGGAAATTGGGTCATTGATTTTATGGCAACTGCCAGTGCGCACGCTCCTGCCAGAAAAGATTACAGTTCGCCGAAAGTTGTGCTGGTTCAATGGGGTGATTTTGTCGCCGCAGAAAGCACTTCTGATGCCGCACAATTTGTTACGGAAGATTCGATCGTGCTGGTCGGTATTTATATTCTCAATCTGCAAAATGAAGAACAGAAAACCGAGTTCAAAAACAAATTGGCCGGCATCAGCGATAACAATATCGTAATCAATGGCAACACTGCTGAAGTCAAAGTCGATGACAATACCAGATTTGTCCTGCGTAAAATTAATGGCAAATGGTTGATCGATTTGACTGCAACGATGGATATGGAAGAGTAACCGTTTCCGGCTGATGTTTCTGAATTTCTCCGTATGGGCGGAGATGTTATTTCAAAAAGTATAAAGGAAATAAAAATGAAAAAGTTTCTGATGATGCTGATGGCTGTTGCCAGCGTGTTTGTGATGACCGGTTGTGCCGATTCTCCGGATGAAGTGGTCACCAAGTGGGGTGCCGCTATCATTGCCAATGATAAAGCTACTTCCGAGGAATGTGTGACCTCCGGTTCCAAAGAGATCAATGAATTTTTCCTGGAAGGATATAAAAACGGCAATGAAGAATATAAAGCAAAATTTGCCACTGATATTGCCCAGGTCGGTGAACCGGAAATTGATGGCGATACTGCCAAAGTGGTGATCGGCGATAATAAGATCACTTTTATTCTGAAAAAAGTCGATGGTGAGTGGAAGATCGACTTTGAAGCCACCATGGAACAGTAATTTACTGATAATTAATTGTTCAAAAAATTCCGGTCAGAGTAGCCCATGATTCTCTGCCCGGTTTTTTTATGTGTTTTTAATGAGCAATTTTTTGAAAAAGGGGGATTTTTTATTTGCATAAATGCAGGCAGCCGGTTATAGTATAACCAGAATCACCTGAAACAAAAAAGGAGAGACGGTTGTGAAAAAATTTCTGATGTTTTGTTTTGCGGCTTTGAATGTGCTGATTTTGGCCGGTTGTGCAGATACTCCGCAGGAAGTCGCCCATCAGTGGGGCGAGGCGATCCTTGCCGGTGATCTGGCAAGTGCCAACAAATTTTCTTCTCCGGAAACTCACCGGATCAACGAAGCGATCATCAGCGATTTTGCCGGAAATGCCGAACACAGATCCCGGTTTAAATCCAACTGGCAGCAGTTGCCCTCCGCCGAAGTGGTTATAGACGGCGACATTGCACAGATCATTATTGATGGGCGGGCGGCTTTAGCATTGGTGAGGATCGATGGTAAGTGGAAAGTCCATATCAACGTGCAGTCTGACGGTCAAAGTGGCGAAGAAAGTGAAAGTTCTGCCGGGGCTGAAGCCGCCGCCAGAGCGCAAGCTGAAGCCGACAGCCGAAGCGATGCCGAATAACAGGAGAAGCGGGCGATGAAAAAGTTGTTTTTGATGCTGGCAGCCATTTTTATGGCAACTGCTGTTTACGCCGGTGAAGCGGCAGTACTGGAAAAACAGCGGCAGTTGCTTCAACTGCTGGCTGATTTTGAGTTGGATAAGGCTCTGGAACTGTTGCACCCTGAATATGTCGAAGTTGATACAGACGGTGGAGTTACCACCCGTGATAAAGCGGTGATGATTGCGGAATTATATAAAATAACGCAGAAGATCATGGCAGGAAATGCCAAACTCTCTGATTTTATGCTGTTGGTCACTGTTGCTTCCGGGCGGGAGGTCACCGCTGAAATGCGTCAACAGTTTCTGGCTATGGATAATGCTCCGGATGCCGCTGAAAAGCTGGCTCTTATCCGGGGGCAGGTCATGCCTTATATGACTCAATACAATAATTTACTGGCGACGTTGAAAAGTCAGATGCAATCGGCTTTGAATACTTACAAAGTTATCAGTTGTGCGGTCAACGGCAGCGAGGCCAAAGTTATCTATGAGATCCGGGAGATCGATTCTGAAAAAATAGAGATCCGGGAAGCTGATTGGATAAAAGTTGACGGAAAATGGCTTTGCAAAAAGGAAGTTTGCCGTTACAAGTGAATAATGGATGCTTTGCCGGAGTTATCCGGCAATTTTTTTGCATACAGGGGCGGTGAAAAAGTATAAACTGCTTGCAGAATCAATGTTTTTGTGGTATATTATGTGAATATCATAATCGCAAAAACAGAGAAAATTTATGGACATCAGAAACATTGCAATCATCGCCCATGTTGACCATGGCAAAACTACGTTGGTGGATAAGATTTCCCGTCAGGCCAAACTTTTCCGGGATAATGAAGTTGTGGAAGAGTGCTTTCTTGACAGCAACGATCAGGAGCGTGAGCGCGGCATCACCATTCTTTCCAAAAATATCAGCATAACCTACCGCAATACCAAGATCAATCTGATTGACACTCCGGGACACAGCGACTTCGGCGGTCAGGTCGAGCGGGTGTTGAAACTTGCCGATGGTGTTTTGCTGCTGGTTGATGCCGCTGAAGGGCCGATGCCCCAGACCCGCTTTGTGCTGGATAAGGCATTGGCACTCAATCTCCGCCCGGTGGTGGTAATCAATAAACTGGATAAGCCCGATGCCCGTCCGGCGGAGATCCAGAATAAAGTTTTCGACCTTTTCTGTGAATTGGATGCTTCCGATGAGCAGTTGGATTTTCCCACGCTGTTTGCCAGCGGCCGTGACGGTTGGGCGATCCGTAATCTGGATGACCAGCCGGAATCATTCACCCCGCTTCTGGATGCGATGATCGATTGTGTTCCGCCGCCGCCGGTGCGTGAAGGGGCGGTGCAGTTGCAGGTGGCTACGCTGGATTATTCGACCTTTGTCGGCCGTATCGGTATCGGCCGGGTCTACCGGGGGACTTTGGATTTGAAAAAACCGCTTTCCATCATCAAGCGTGACGGCAGAACGGCTCCGGCTCATATCAAACAGCTTTTCACCTTTGAGGGTTTGGGCCGTCAGGAAACCGATCAGGTGCGTTGCGGTGACTTGTGCGCGATCGTGGGAATTCCGGATGTGGATATTTCCGATACGATTTGTGATGCAGAATTTCCTGAAGCCATGCCGCCGATCGCCATTGATGAGCCGACACTTTCCATGCTTTTCCGGATCAACGATTCTCCGTTTTTCGGCAGAGAGGGTAAATATGTGAGCAGCCGTCAGTTGCGGGAAAGACTTTTCAATGAGACCGAGCGTGATGTTGCGCTCCGGGTGGAAGCGATGAGCGGAGATTCATTCAATGTTTCCGGCCGCGGGGTATTGCATCTGGCGATTCTGATCGAAACCATGCGGCGTGAAGGGTATGAATTTTCGGTGGGCAAACCGCAGGTGATTTGCAAGGATATCGACGGAGTGCAGCATGAACCGGTGGAAAGACTCACCGTGGATGTTCCCAACGATTTTGCCGGTAAAATTATCGAATTGGTCGGTCTGCGCCGGGGCGAATTGATCCAGATGGAATCCAGAGGCAACCGTCAGGTGCTGGATTTCTTCATTCCCACCCGCGGCTTGATCGGTTTCCGGAGCAAAGCTCTTACCGCCAGTCAGGGTGAGGCGATCGTGAACCATCTTTTCGATCACTATGAACCATTCAAAGGTGCGATTCCCGGCCGGAGTAATGGGGTGATGGTCAGCATGGCCGGTGGCAAGGCGTTGCCGTTTGCCATTGACGGACTTCAACAGCGCGGCGAATTCTTTATTGATCCGGGCGTGGATGCTTATGAGGGCATGATCGTCGGCGAACATTGTAAAGACGGCGATCTGGTGGTCAATGTCCAGCGGGCCAAACAGTTGACTAACTTGCGGGCGGCCGGCAGTGACCGCAATATGAAAATTGCCCCGGCGCGCAAGATGTCACTGGAGCAGTCGCTGGAATATATCGAGGATGATGAATTGGTGGAGGTCACTCCCAAAAATATCCGGTTGCGTAAAATTCTGCTTACGGAATTGGAACGCCGCCGTCAGCACGTCAAAGAAATGGGTCTGTAAGACTTGAATTATTCCGTTTCGTGTGCTATATTCTGATGTAACTGTATTTGTAACATAAATTCTGGAGAAAATCATGGAACACCTGAATGTGCCGCCGACCAATCACGTCAAAGTTCTTGACGGTCAGGGCTGGGTCGGTTTGATCGACCATCTCGGTAATGAATCGACCATTGTCAATGCCGCCAGAGTATCTTTCGGCAAGTTGAAAAGCGAGATGGAGGAGCGTGACGTAAAACTTCTGGAGTATCTCATTGCCAACAAGCATACCAGTCCTCTGGAACACATGGTTTTCACTTTCAGCATCCATTGTCCGCTGTTTGTCCGTGGCCAGTGGCATCGTCACCGTACCTGGAGTTACAACGAGATCTCCCGCCGTTATACTGAAATCGATATGGAATTTTACACTCCGGCCGAGTTGCGCCGTCAGGCGGAAAATAACCGTCAGGCTTCATTCAGTGATCCGGATTTTGACGGAAGTGCCTTGGCATCTTTGATTGCCGATCACAATAAAGCCAGTCTTGATCTTTACGAAAAACTGCTTGCTTCCGGGGTTTGCCGTGAACAGGCAAGGGGAGTGCTGCCGCAGAATATGATGGTCACATTCTGGGGTACGGTGGATCTTTCCAATCTTCTGCACTTTTTGGAATTGCGTGACAGCGATCATGCCCAGTGGGAGATCCGGGAATACGCATTGGCGATCAAGAAATTGATCAAGCCATTCATTCCCAATGTGGCGGCATATTTTGCCAAACAGGGTCAGGATTGGTAAGTTTTGCAGAATGGGTAAATAAAGAGCCATGGTTGAAAAATCATGGTTTTCAAGTCGCAGTAAGGGTGTGTTTATGTCTGACGCAATTCATGTTGCATTGGCTTCTGATCGCAACTATTTGCCGTTTGCCGCAATAACTATGGCCAGTGTTGCCGCCAATACCACCCGGCCGACAGTGTTTCATTTTCTCTATGAGAATCTGGATGATTCAGATTTTACTGTCTTTGATTTTCTGAAAGGATTTTCTCATGTCACCTTGCAAAAGCATCAGATAAATGATGCTTTTTTTAAGGATTGGCCGGAAATGCGTTGGTCAAAAGCGACTTACTATCGTCTGATATTGCCTGATTTGTTGCCTGAATTGGAAAAAATCATTTATCTTGACTGTGACTTGTGTGTGCTTGATGATTTGGGAAAACTTTATGATACCGATTTTGACGGTAAGTCGGTTATGGCGGTTATTACCCGGATCAAGGCTTCACATATCAGCAAACTCGGTATGATGCCGGAAGATTATTTTAATGCCGGAGTGATTGTTTTTTCGCCGAAACAGTGGCGGGAGGATAATTTAATTGAAAAATTCAAAAAGTGTTTTGCTGAAAAAGCTGATATTCTCAAGTATCCGGATCAAGATATTCTCAACCTGGTATTCAGGAGAGATGTCAAAATACTTCATTCCCGTTGGAATATCATTACATCCACTTTCCGGAATGAGCCGGTTCCCGGAGTTACGGAAGATGAGATCAAGTCAGCATTGCAATTTCCCGGAATAGTACACTTCACCGGCAGTCACAAGCCGTGGATGACTTGGAAAAGTTTTCATCATCCTTACGCATTAACTATGCGGAAGTATGCAAAAATTGCCGGTCAGAAAAAGATTTGCCGGATACTGAATTTCAAGAAATTGATTTTTCCGGCAATCGCCAAACCTAAAAAGAAGTTGAATTGGGATTGCTCGATCATCGACCGGAATTTATTTTGATTTTCCGGTTCTTCCGGCAAAACGGCGATGATTTTCCCGTTTCATGATTTTGCGGCGGATGTGTCTTTCGATCCACTCAAATAATTTACCGTGATAAGCATTGAGTTTCTTTATTTCTTTCGCTGACGGCACAGAGCCGGGAGTTTTTGCGACGAATCCGGATGGTGTGCAGTAAAATGCTCCGGCATCCGGAGCATCCGGAAAAGTCCGGCGGGCCAGATGGATGTAAAGGAAATTATCCAGACACACTTGTTTATGCTCATCAATATATGCCCGGTATATTTTGCCGTTTTCCCAATAAAAAAGTTGATGATTGTGATCCGGGGCGGGTTTTTTATATTTATCTGACGTCCGGCGGTGGATCGTCAGGCGTTTATGCATACATGAAATATCGGCAAATGGCATATCATCACACATGGGAAATCCGTTGTGCTGGTAAATGGCATAAATACCGCGCCACTCGTCAAAAGCACAGGTTTTTTCATCGGTCAGCACCTGATGAAGCGTATATTGTGAACCGGCACAGCGGAAACGTTCATTTACTTCCGGGGTATTTTTGTAGATCGACAGATGGCCTAACGGCAGTATTTTATCGAATTTTTCCAATCTTTCTTCGGTAAAGAACTCCCGGAGATCTCCGAATATCATATCGAAGTCACAATAACCCCAAAAGTCATAGCCGGTTAGATAATCAGCGAAAATCGAACCGTACAATGCCTTGTAGTCGCAGATTTTATAGGGTTTGGGCAGAATCAATTCCGGATCGATCTTACGCTTGCATATTTCGTGGACTTCTGTCAAGGTCATCCGGTGAAATTTGATATTTTCCGGCAGACCGGATAATTCCTGATCACAGAAAAACAACCAATCCACCGTCGGATTGGCAGCGGCAGATTTCAGCCACAGATTGAAATAATTCGGCAATTTGCCGAAATAACAGCAGACAATTCCGATTTGTTTCATAAGTAGAATCCTGTAATAAATTTAGAAAGGCCGTTCACAATCCCCGTGCTTATCGTAAAGTTCTTTGCAGAACTTGTGTCCGCACCAATTGACATTTTGCTCCGGAAAAATGAATACTCCACTGGATGAAACGGTGTAGACTTGCAAACGTTTTTTCAGATGCAGTGCGATCAATTCGATCGGAACAGAGTTTTTATAAATGTGAAATCCCGGAAAAATCGTTGAATAGTCAGTAACTTCCCGGGGATGGATTTTGATGACACTGTTTTCCGGTTGCAAATTGAAGTGTTTGACAATATTTTTGTAACACTCAATTTTGGCTTTCTCTGAAATTATTTTGAATTCAGAAAAACATTGGGTCAACAGCAGATGGTCGAATTTTTCAAAAAATTCGATATCCTCTTTGGATACATTGAATATTTTGAAGATGAAATCCTGTTTTTCTTTTTCGCTTTCCTGCCATAATTGCCAGAGATCGACTTTTATGAAAGGTTTTTCTCTCAAAAAAGAATCTGCTGCCGGTTCATGAGAAAGCAGTCTGGCGGTGCAGTTTTTGCCGTATCCCCAGGTGTAAATGCCGCATGGATAAAAGGGGAGCCGCTTCAAAAATCCGTCAAAAGAGTGCTTTTGAGATTGCTCCTGATAAGAACCAAGACCATCTTCCAGACAGATATAATTGTGATTTTTCAGCAGTACCCAATCCTGCACCCCATTGTCTTGAGCATAAAATTCAGCATGTTTGAGAAACGGCCACAACTTATTTCTCCGCAAAAGAAGTAAATATGCTTGCAGATATTTTCCCCGGCCGAAACCTCGGCGTTTGATATTGAAAACCATGCTGTTGGGAAAATGTCGGCTGAATTTACCGTCGGTGAAAAAAAAGAATGTGTGTTTTATTTCTTCGGCGGTGCTGATCAAAAGATATTGCAGAAGGGAAAACACATTGTGCGATATACACACCCGCCGTATTTTTTTAGGATCATCAAGTTTTTGGATATACATATATTATTTCAGTAAATATTCAAGCAGATAATAACATCATTTTACATAAGATACTGCCGTAACGGCGATTTATCAAGCCGGATAAAGATAAAAAACGCAAACAGATCATTATCAGTTGCGGGCATAACGAACGATACGGACAATCAAAGCTGTCTGCCGGGGTGTTTTGGTGGTATTGTGGCGTGTTATTGGTTGCCGTTTACCGTGCCGGTAGAGCGATTACCGGCTCTTGGGCGTATTGTTACCGGTTATAGCCCGGTAGAGCGTTTATTGGCTCTTGTTCGCTTGAGGGGAGGCAAAAAGGCTGATACCAGACCGGATTTAGCTCTTAACGGGCAAAAGTGCATTCGACTGCGGTCTGCGCGGTTTCCCGTGACAAATACGACCGTTTGCAGTCTGCTTTGATCGTCCGTATCGTCCGTTGTGTCCGTATTGTCCGTTATCTGCCGGCTCATATCCGGCCTATCCGGCCGGTTTAACCAAAGGACAATAACCAAAAATTGACATAGGTTTTACCGTGTTTAAAGTAATTGACATAGGTTGTTTTTTGATGTTTTATCCGATACGTTATTGACAAAACGATATCTGTGAAGTATAATATAAATAAAAAGCAATGTCGTGGATTTTGAATTATGCTCACGAATTTTAAATATCAATTTGATTCCGGTTCTGCGGTGCCGAAATATCGGCAGTTTGCAGATGCTCTGGCAGAGTATCTGACCGGCGGTGATGTTCCACCGGGCAGTAAATTGCCCAATGACCGGGCCCTTGCCGCGAAATACGGTATCGCGGTGGTCACGATGTCTAAAGCATTGGGCGTGTTGGCCAAAAGAGGGATTCTTGAGCGGCGTATCGGCGCCGGAACATTTGTTTCTTTACAGACACCGAAAAACGGTTACCGGATCGGTCTGGTCTGTCATGAAACGATCTCGCTTGATCAGGGTTTTGTCAGTGCTTTGTGGGATGAGTTGTTCCGTCAGGCCCCGCAATACAATGTCGATTTACTTACTTTGAAACGGAGTCCAAAAGAGTATTTACGGGCCGTAAAGTCTTATAAGCTGGATGGTTTGATCGTATTAAGTGCCAAGAAAGAGTTTATGCCTGAATTGCATAATTTTGTTGCTCACGGAATGAATCTGGTTCAGGTCGGTATGTTTCATAAAGACTATCCGGATATATCCTTCGGAACTGATCACGAGCATTCTGCTTCGGAAATCGTCCGGTATCTTGCCGGTCTGGGACACCGGAAGATCGGTTTTATAAAATTGCTGATCCACGGTTCGGCACACATATCTACCGGCAAAAGGATATATGGATATATGTCGGCTATGTATAAAAACAGTTTGCCTTTGAATCCGGATTGGATCATTGAGTGTGACTCTGATATGAAGCAACTGGCTGAAGCTGTTTACCGGTTGCATGATTTGAAAGAATTGCCCAGTGCATTTATTTTGGATAGCATCCGGTTTGCACCGATAGTTTATCATATCATGCGTACCCTGGATTTGAATATACCGCAGGATATTTCATTGATCAGTTTTGACAATGCCGCTTTGTGCGGGCAGTTGCAGCCGGGATTGACCACTTACGGACATGATGCCGGATTGCTGGTAACTAAAGTTTTTGATCACCTGTGCTGTAAAAGAAATCATGATTCAAAGCCGATCGATGCCGTATTGACTGAACGTGGAAGTTGTGCAGTTGTCACGACCGTATAATACTAATGGAAAGGGAAATAAAAAATGACCAAACTCCACCATGATAGAGTAAAGCATCAAGGTTTTACTCTGATTGAACTGCTCGTAAGCACAGTTATCTCATCATTGCATTTTTTGACACAAAAATCTTACCGCACGGCATCATCAAAAAGTATCCCGCTTTTCTTTGAAAGCGAAAGGGGGCGCGGGGGAAAGGGAAAACTCTCTTTTCCCGTGAAAAGAAAGTTTTCCTTGTCCACCGCACACTCATTTACTTTAATAGAATTGCTCGTGGTCATTGCCATCATCGCCATATTGGCGGCGATCCTGCTTCCGGCGCTCAACTCTGCCAGAGAGCGCGGGCGCAGTGCGGCGTGTATCAATAATCTCAAGCAGATCGGTAATGCGGCAGCGATGTACCAAGGGGATAATGATGACTTTTTTCCTTTCGTCAATGCCAATTATTCCAGTACTCAAATACATTTGCATTATGCTCCGTATCTGGGAGATAAGGAAATTTGGTATTGTCCGAGTAAGCCGGCATCCAAAGTGGGGTTGCAAATAGGCTATGCTCCGAGTATGCTGGTTTCCGGTTTTGACGAATGGATGAATAACAGTCGCGGAGCCAAAAGATCTCCGGTCAAAGTTACCAAAATCAATAATCCGACTTCCATCGTGCAAGTTGCTGATGGTCCGTATTACGGGGATTGTCTGCTGCCTTATGACAGTGGCATTGACAGTTCCGCATTGAGTACACTCAATGATTCATTTCAAGTACATATATTTTTCAAATTCACTCAATACGGTTCTTATCCCCGCCCGGCGCACCGGCATAACGGCAATGTAAACTATGTTGCCGTGGCAGGAAATGTAGCGACACTTGATCCTGAAACGCTTATCAGCAGTCGTGATTCCAATAACTGGCCGACCTATTGGTACAGTGGATGGTTTGAATAATTGAGCAGAGGATTTTTATTGTTATGAAAAGATTGATTTTGATTGCTGCGACACTTTTTGTGTGGTGCGTATCAGCGGAAGTTTATTTTGAAGCGGAAGATTTCAAAGGAAATGGCATCGTACAAAATGACCCATCGGCGGGGGGCGGCAAGATCGTTACCGGAAGCAACTGGTATGTTTTTGTGAAAGATATTCCGATTCCGGAAGGCAAAAATTTCTGTTTTATCCGGGTGCGCTCGGCGGTCAAGGCCAATTGGTTTCTTGCTTATGATCCGCAACGCCCCTTTGGCTGGTTTCAGACTCCGGGCAATAATGAATGGATTTGGGTCCGGATCGGGGAATTTCAGAAAAATGACCGTAACAACGGTTTGATGCCGCAGATTTTTATGCAAAAACCGGTCGGGGCCGATAAGACCGATGGAGCTGTGGATGCGGTGGTTTTTGCTGCCAATAAAGATGAAGCACAAAGGATTTTTCAAGAGCGGAATACCCCGTCAGAGTCCGGAAATAATTTTTACATGGAAGCCGAGCGTTATAAGGGTAACGGTCTGGTAGCAAACGATCCGTCAGCCGGCGGTGGTAAAATCGTTACCGGTAAAACGTGGTATGTTTTTGCGAAAAATATTCCGATTCCGGATGTTGGAAAAAGACTTTATTGTTTTGTCCGGGTGCGTACTGCATTGCCTGCAATGTGGTTTCTTGCTTACGATACCGCCAAACCGTTTGGCTGGTTCCGCACTCCCGGCAATAACGAATGGGTTTGGGTATGTATCGGATCATTTCAAAAAACAGAAACAAATAATGGCTTGATGCCGCAAATCTTTTTGCAGAAACCGGCCTCGTCGACATCTGCTCAAAGTACTGACGGCGCAATGGATGCGATAGTTTTTACTGAAAGCAATGATCCGGCTTGTGCGGAGGAGATTTTCAATCAGCAAAAAGATAAAAAAACGGAAAGTGCCGGTGCCGCTGAAAATGCGGCTCTGGCACACCTGGCAGGAGTTCAGAGGTTTTATTCTGTCCGTCAGGTGGCAGCTCCGCCGGTGATCGATGGTTTGCTTGATGATGCGGCTTACCGGGATGCTCCGGAAGCCGCTGATTTTATATTGCTGGGTGCCAGGGCGTTTGCCAGTCAGAAAACTGTGGTCAAAGTGGTTTGGCATGGTGATTGCATCTATATTGCTGCGAAACTTTATGAGTCGCAGATGCCGTTGTTGCGTCGTTTACGCACACAGGATAATGATTCGGTATGGAGCGATGATTGTTTTGAAATGTATTTTGATCCCGGTCACTCCCGTAAAAAAGCATTTCAATTAGTGGTCAATCCCAATGGGGTAAAGCAGGATAGTTCTTTGAAAAGGAGAATTGACGAAGCCGGATTTTCTGATTTGAAACTTTCCTGGGATGTCGCTGTACACCGGGCGGCAGATTATTGGACGGTCGAGGCCAAAATCCCGTTGAAACTGCTGACTTTTGATGAGGTGGTTCCCGGTACGGTTTGGGGAGTTAATTTCTGCCGTTCGGAAATCCCTTCCGGGGAAAAGAGTTTCTGGAACAATACCGGGGAGTATTTTTTCAAACCGGAACGTTACGGGATCATGCACTTCGGTGATGCTCCGGGGAATCCGCAGACGATCTCCATGAATAGTGAAAAAGGAGAATTGGCGATTGAATTTGCTCCTTTGATTCCGGTCGATTTAACTCTTTCCGGCCGTGTGTCTGGCAGTGAAAACGCTGCTGTGCAAAAGGTCAGTTTGACTGGACCGGTTACGCTTTCCATTCCGGTCAGCAGTAAAGAGCGTAAATTTACGGTACAGGTCGATTTGGGAGCCGATGGCAGACACAGTTCCTTTGCGGTTGATGTACGCAATTATCAGGATGGTTTGCTTTCAACTCTCTGGCCGAGTGAAGAAAGGAATAACCGTTTACCGATTCTTTTCGGAACGGTTCAACACTCTTTCTGGCTGTTTGCCAATCATACTGCGGCTCCGGTCGGGAATATTCAGGCGGTTATTACCTTGCCGGAAGGAATCGAATTACTTGATCCGACTACCGACATTCCTCATAATTTTTATCGCAGATGCCGTTTGGCCGGAATGGAAAAGATTCAACTGGAAGGTAAAAATTTTACCCGTTATACGATAGATATTACCGGTACGTTGAACCCGGTGGATATCCGTAATTTGCGTTTTTTTGACGGGATAACGATCTATTTGAAGTGTGTCGATCCGGCTTTGATCGGTCAGAAACTCCAATGCAGTACCATGATCCGCTCCGGAAATCTGATAGAGGAGGAAAATTTGACTACGCTTGAAATTCTGCCGCCGCGAGCAGGGATCCAGCCGGAAAGATTGATTGTCCATAACTGGCTTTGGACCTGGCATTCGTATACTGCCTGCACCAATGATTTTCTGGCTTCGATGAAAACGGTCGGTTTCAACAGTGTTGAAGCTGATGGTACCCAGTTTATTCCCGGCAGACGTGCTGTTTTTGCCGCCAATGGTTTGAGTTTGATCAATAATATGTTCTGGGAGTTTCACGGTACGCCCGGCGGAGCGGCTGCGCCGGCGGTCAAGTTTGATGGTACGGTCAATAATTCCCGACTGTGTCCGACTGCAATGCTTGAGAATAATGGTCGTGTTTTGCTGATCAACCGGGAGAGATTGCTCGCTGATATCCGGGAGGGGTCAATGGGAGTTGTTTGGGATTTGGAAGGCCCCAAATGCTGGGATTTATGTTTTTGTGAACGTTGTATTGAAGCATTTCGCAAATTTGCTGAAATTGCCGAAAGCGTCGTACTTACGCCGCAAATCATCCGTGAAAAGCATAATCAGAGTTGGATACGTTTCTGTTGCCGTCAAAGTACGGAAATTAGCCGTATTATCCGGGAGGAATTCCGCCGGATCAATCCCGCTGCTAAATTCGGTTTTTATTCCGGTCTGCCATCGTTGGATACTATGGAAACTTACCGGGCTGATTGGGAAAGTGCGGCCGGATATATTGATTTGGCGTTGTTGAGTTACTATACCAACTCTTTTGCATCATTGGATTCTACATTTACCGAAGGCATGATGCGTCATATCCGCAGTTTGAAAGATATGGCAAGACGTCATAATAACGAATTGCAGGTTTGGGCGACACTGACTCCGGGATATATGCGTAATTCATCAATGGTGCCGCCGCCGGAATTGATAAAACTGGCGGTGCTGCGTTCTTTTGCTTCCGGTGCTGATGGTGTATCTTTCTGGTGGTGGGGGCCGTTTGATGGAGATTATTATGACCAACTGGCACAGGCTACGGCGGTGATCGGAAAATATGAGAGGTTCTTTTTAGCCGGAGAGAGTGGTATTTCGCTCAAATATGCCTCTCGCCGGCAGGGACGTTATTCGACCTATACGGCAACAGTGGATGGTGCGGAATTTATGTTGTTGCTCAACCATTCATCAGTGGAGATTGAATTGGATTTTGAAAATCCGGGAAACCGGAATTTTGTTGATGAATTCAATGAAAAAAGTTACGGCACCGGAAAATTTACTTTGCGTTTGCCGCCATATGGATTCATAACGCTTTGCTCCGGCAGGTAAATCCGGGGAAAATGAAATAAAAAATGCATCCGGGGAATATCATATTCTGCGGATGCATTTTTTTGTGTGAAGTTATATTACCGGATGTTGCGCAGGAAGTAGCGTTTGAAGAAACGTTCCGGGTCGAGGGAACGTTTGGCGTGGCGCAAAGTTTCTTCATTCATATCCTGTTCACGATTCATGAATTTGGCTTTGCCCCGCAGGGCGATGGCCAGTTGCCAAGTGAGGGTTTGGGATGCACCCTTGACGGCATGATCGGCTTTTTCGAAGTGGATATCCACCGTATCTGAAGCGGGAAGAGTGCTGTATACGGACAAACCGGCAGGATAGTCCGGTTCGGCGAAGAGCAGAATACCGGAAAGACCGAGTTCTTCAAAGTTTTCCCAGGCGTATTTCAGGGCAATGGCTTCTTCATCCAGAAATTCGCATTGTTCCAACCGGGAATTGAGATCGCTGGCAAGTTTTGCTGCCACGGGGATATCTTCTTTGGTGATCTTGCGGACTTCGGCATAGGGCCAGTTAGCTTGGAATTGTTTGACGAGATTGTGTTTTTTGCGGAGTTTGGGGCCGGTGAAAGTGGCGATTTTCTCAACGGAAAAGAGATAATCGATTGCGCCTTCATCGTATTCCAACTCAAAGAATTGGTCACAATCGGGGTAGTCATCGAGGAAAGATTCCGGCACGTCATAGATGCCGCCATCGGTCAGACCGGCATCGGCAAAGGCTTTGCTGATGTTGAAAAGCAATTCCGGATCAGTTTTATCGCCGAGCGGGTAGTGAATGATTCTTGTAGCACGTTCAAAGACGACCAAACGTCCTTCGATTTCCACAAATTCGATACCGTAAGGGTCACGGTACATGAAAATATTGGGGAAACAGGCTTCACAACTCTGGCTGGCCATTTTGTCCAACTCTTTATTAAAACGCGCCCGGTCGGATAACTCCACCGGACGCAGAGATTTCAAACTGATTTTCATATTTTTCTATAAATTATGCAGACCAAATACTGTTTTCCTGAAGCATTACACCGGTACCGTTGACGACAGCGTTGAGCGGTTCTTCGGCAACGAAAACCGGCAGGCCGGTTTCTTCGGTGAGCAATTTATCCAACCCGGCCAACTGTGCGCCACCGCCGGCGAGCATGATACCGCGGTCGAGCAGATCGGCAGCCAGAGCCGGAGGGCAGACATCCAAAGTTGCACGGACCGCTTCAATGATGCTGGAGACCGGGCCTTGAATGGCTTTGCGGATCTCCGCTGCGCTGACTTTGATGGTTTTGGGGTTGCGTGCGATCATATCCAAGCCGCCGATATCGATGGTCAATTCATCGCGCACCGGATATGCACTGCCGATAGAGATTTTGATTTTTTCAGCGACGAGTTCGGCAATTTGCATATTGTATTCTTTTTTGAGATGCTGGATGATTGCCTGATCGAGCAGATCTCCGCCGACGCGGACGCTTTTGGTGCTGGCGATACCGGAAAGGGAGATCACAGCCACTTCGGTAGTACCACCGCCGATATCAACGATCATATTACCGGTTGGCTCGGCCACCGGCAGGCCGACACCGACGGCGGCGGCCATGGATTCTTCCACGAGGACGACTTCTCCGGCTCCGGCGTGTTTGGCACTATCCATCACGGCACGTCTTTCCACTTCGGTAATGCCGGTCGGCACTGCGATAAGCACTCTGGGGCGGAGCAGACGTTTGTACCACGGAACGGTTTTGATCGCCTGTTGGATGAAGTAACGCAACATATCTTCGGTAACTTCATAGTTGGCGATAACGCCATCTTTCATCGGCCGTATGGCACTGAGGTTTTTCGGAGTTTTGCCCAACATCTCTTTTGCGGCTCTGCCGACAGCGATGACCTCTTTGGTATTATCCTTGATGGCCACCACTGATGGTTCATTAAGCACGACGCCCTGATCTTTGACGAAAACGAGGCAGTTGGCTGTGCCGAGGTCGAAACCGATATACGCTGAAAACATTCTCGCAAGGAATTGTGTACTCATTAGACCGCCTTTGCTGCTAAATTACTTCCCAAAAAACCGACATTCAAAACAAATTCCAAAAACACAAAAAATTGTCACCTATATAATAAAACTTATAAACGCATTTTTTTCAAGTAAATTAATCACTAAAAGTTGCTTTTTTTGCAAAATAAGTGTATTTGAGTTTTGAAAAAGTGTTTCAGCGGTGATATTTTAAGAGATGACATAAAATATTATGAGTTGGAAAATGTGATGATGAAAAGTAAGACAGTTATTCCGCAGAGCATGACAAAACTTGCTCCGTCAAAAGTTTTCCCGGTTTGCCATCCGGGGCAGTGGCGCAACGGTGTTGTCGTGAGAATGCCCAATCATCTTGGTGATGCGATAATGGCATTGCCGGCTTTGGTGGCCTTGAAAAGTGCCATGCCGGAAAATTGCGGTCTTTTTGTGGTCGCTCCGGCGAATTGTATGCAGCTTTATCAGTCGTTGTCCTGTGTGGATGAGATTGTGCCGCTGGCTCGTCCGCACAAATTCTGGAGTAAAGATGAGAAAAAGCAGGTCCGGCAGTTGCACGCCGGGGCGGCGTTGCTTTTCAATCATTCATTCCGGGATGCGCTTTGTTTCAAGTTGGCGGGGGTGCCGGAACTTTACGGAGAACCGACCCGCAACCGGGGGTTTTTGTTAAAGGGCAAATTCGCGTTTGAAAAGAAGCGGCGCGGAGAATACAGTAAATCGCATCAGGCAATGCGTTATATGGCTCTGGCGGAAGCGTTGGGCGGGAAAAGATTACCCGGATTCATGCCGGAATTGGTGATTCCGTGTCCGGCAGATGAGATCGTTGGTCCCGCTCCGGCACTGTTTCATCATCCAATGGTGTTGACCCTTGCTCCCGGGGCGGCTTACGGGGCGGCCAAACGCTGGCCGCATGAATATTATACCAAAGTTGCTGCCTGGTGGATCCGTCGCGGCGGCGTTGTGGCATTGTGCGGCAGTGGCGGAGAAAGTGGAATTTGTGAAGCGATACAGAAAGAACTTCCGGAAAACAGGGCATTCAATCTCTGTGGACAGACTGATTTGTTTGCCTTGATGTATCTTTTCCGTTTCAGCAAGTTCGTAGTGGCCAACGATTCCGGATTGATGCATCTGGCTTCGGCGGTGAAAGCACCGGGATTGACGGTATTCGGACCGACAGATCTGTATGATACCGGGCCGGTGGCGGATGATTGGCTGATGCTTCACGACCGGGAGAAGTGTGCGCCGTGTCTGCGGCGGGTTTGTCCGAAAGGAGACCCGGTGTGTACTAAAAAGATAACTCCATTCATGGTCATCCGGGCGATAAACCGGAAACTTTTCTGCAAGTAAAAGAGCGCGCCGGGGGGCAACGGGGTATCGGCGGAGAAAATTATTTTACCACGACGATACTGTTGAGGGTGCCGAAATCGTTGGAAACAAAATTGGGGTTGCCTTCGTCGAGCATCCACTGACCGTCAACGACCAGTTTGTATTCGTATTCTCCGGACGAAAGAGTTAGAATGCAGATGTAGGACTTTTTTTCGTCGCAGTAAAGCATCGGGGTACGGGCGGGATCCCAATCGTTGAAAACTCCGGCAAGCGAAACGTTATGACCGGGAGCGCCGGGGTGGGAGAATGTGACTTCGGTCATTTTCTTTCCTTTGATTTTTTCAAGAGTGACCATGTTTATTTCTCCTTTCCGTACATTTGCTGTTGATTCGTAAAAATAAGTTTTTCTTTTGTATCTTATTAATATAACACAATATCGGTAAAAAATCAAGTGCTGCATTGGCAAAAAATGCGAAATGGTGTTATATTTGGCGTTGAATGGAATAAGATGGAGAAAAACAGGTGAAAAAAGATTTTGAAGTATGGCCCGGCCCGATGGAAGGAGTCGGCAGCAATGAATTTGTCCGGGCGGCTTCGGCCTTGCACCTGACCGGTGTTTGGATGACGCCGTTTATCCGTCTGACCCAGAGTGTGCCGACGTTGAAAAAGATGGTCAACGGGATATCGGCATATCTGGAAAGCGGTTTGCCGGTCGTGGTGCAGTTGATGGGGGATGATCCGGAAATATTGGGCAGATGCGGTAAAATGTTGCTGGCTTTGCCGAATGTGACGGGTATCAATCTCAATATGGGTTGTCCGAGTTTGCGGGTGGTGAAACATGGTGCCGGCGGAGGTTGGCTCAAAGAACCGTTGCGTGCTGCTGAATTTGCATTGAAAGTGGCTGAAACTTTACCGGAAGGGGTGTTTTCGGTGAAACTGCGTTCCGGATTTGACGATCCCGGAGATATGGAAATATTTTTGCCGGAATTGGCAAATCATGGCAAGGTATCAAAGATATTTTTCCATTACCGTACGGTGAAAGAGGGGTATTCATTTTCAACTTTGCCGTACCGTCAGGAACGGATCAGGCGTGCGGTGGAGTTGTGCGGCAAAGTTCCTTTGATCGCCAATGGCGATATAGACAGTGTGGAAAATGCAGAAGATTTGCTCTGCCGGACGGGGGCTGCCGGAGTAATGATCGCCCGGCCGTGGATGCGTGATCCGTATTTGTTGCGCCGTTTTACCGGTAATGCGCCGGATGCGGCGGAGGGCAGAGAGTGTTTTTTTGCCCGTTTGCGTGAAAATGGAGTTTCCGGTGGTGCATTGATCGAAATGGCAAGGATGCTCTGGGGCAGTGAAAGTGAGCGTTTCCGGGAGGTTGTACGTCAGGAAAACGCTTGACAAATTTGGAGTATGGTGATACATTATCCGGAACGTTGACAGGAACAACAGAAAAGAGTGTAAAGTTATGATTTTTTCTCATTTTGTCGATTGGTACCGGATTCCGGATGAAATTTTGAAAAGTCAGTTGAAAGAAGCCAAAGAAAACGGTGTGGAAAATCTGGTTTTTATTGATCCGTGGATTTGCCGGATCTTGAGAAATCCGCAGGATTTCGGATTTTTCAAACATGAATTGCTGGGCAAGTTCAATTTTTTCGATATGCACGCGCCTTACGGTGAATGTTATGACCTTGCTTGTGCTTCACAGGGCCGCCGGGATGATGTGGTAAAAGATCATATCCGGGCGATGGGGTATGCGGCGGATTTCGGTTGTAAGACTTATACGATCCACATCGGAGCATTTGACAGTGTATTTTTCCACAAGCCCAATGAGGAGATCCGTCCGCTGGCGGTGGAGACATTGGAAAAACTCATTCCGGCGGCGGAAAAGTATGGTATCATTCTGGCGGTGGAGAATGCTTTTGAACGCTCCAATACTCCGGAAGAGGTCATGTATTATGTGAATTACTTCAATCACCCCAATGTGAAGTGCTGTTTTGACAGCGGCCATGCGCTGATCATGGATCCGCATCCCGGAAGCGGCAGTTATGACAGTTATATGACCGATACGGTCTGGAGCGGCAAGGTGGAAATATTTGCTGATGCCTTTGAGGTGATGGCCCCGGCGATGGTTACTTGCCATCTGCACGATAATGCCGGATATTCCGATCAGCATCTGCCGCCGGGAGAAGGGGTGGAAAAATGGGATGTATTGGCGGATAAACTGCTGAATAAGGCCCCGCAACTGTTGTCGATCCAGTCGGAAGCGGTGATATTCGGCAAAGGATTTGCCCTGGCGGATGTGGTGAAGCGTTACCGTAAAATTTTCCCCGGATTGGCATGATATTGCGGGGGTGGGTATTTAAAATTTGATAAAATCAGATATTCGATTTGCTTTTATCAAAGAAAAGTTGTAAATTAAGTGGGTAGATCCTGTATTTATTATTGAAATAAGGAAATTTAACAACAAAAAGCAATCAAACGATAACTGAATAAAATAAAGACAAAACTGATTGTAAACGTCCATCTCTGAACTGGTACTTCATAAATAGGCGTATTGCAAAAAACATTTTCAGTCGGTGTGTCCATGCATATTTGCATTGGCACATTTCGATCATATGTTTTTTGCAGCGTTGTACCAGACGTAGAGATGGGCATATTCTTCGGAATGTGCTTTTTTTTATTCTGCAAAACAAGGAGAAAAAAATGTTTGTTTGTTCCGGATGTCAAAAAGAGTATGAGAGTTTTTCCAATTTTTGCATTGCTTGCGGCGGCAAAATTGAAAAAAAAGCGGAAGTGCCGACCGAGAGCAAGTATATTTGTTGCGGTTGTCAAAAAGAGTATGAGCCGACCACTAAATTTTGCAGTGAATGTGGTGGAAAAGTCGAAAAGCGTGTATTTGAATTGATTACCGAAAACAAATATATCTGTTCCGGATGTCAGAAAGAGTATGATTCTGCAACCAAATTCTGCAGTGAATGCGGCGGAAAAATAGTTGTGCAGGATGTGATGGTAAAGCGTCCGGCGGTAACTGATGCTGTAAGCACTGTGCAGAATATGAATAATAGTGCTTCTGCAATTCCGGATACGACAGTAAGTAACGTTGCTGTTTTAGACCAGATCGTTCAACTGATCGCGGCCGGAATGTGCAATCCGCAAATCAAAACATTTGCGAATAAAAAATCTGAAAATATTTATTCATTTACCGTTGAGAATGCGTTACTCAAACAAACCGGAGATATTTTGATCGAGAATGACGGAAAAAGTAAAACAGCCCGTTTGATTTCATCAAGGACTTCTCCGAGTGTTATGGCATGGTTTTTCCTTGTTTTCCCTGTAACGTTCTGGCTTATGATACCTTGCTGGTTATTGCTTATTAAACCGTTGTATCAAAAATTGATGGTTACGCTTGCGCATAATGTCAATGCCGCTTTGAAACATCCTTACGCTTATGTTTTGCCGGAAAAAACGGCGTTTGCTCCCCAGGGGAAATCGGCATTTGAAATCGCGCAAATTTGTTTTGCCAATATGCCGCAAATCACTCCGGAATCATTCCGGGTCACTCTGGCCGGTAATTTGGATAATGGCGCATTGTATGGAGCAATGGCCGGTTATGCCGCCGGAGTTGTGCCGGAAAATATTATTTGTATGATCGACAGTACTCCGGTCGGAGAACGCCCCGGTACCAACGGGGTGGTTTTTGCGGTTGACAAAATTTATTACAGTTACAGAGTTCTGAAGTCAACTGTTGCCGGCACTTCTGATTATGAGAATATTACCGGTAGTTTTTTTACCAACGCAAATCTTAAAGGCAATGTATTCAGATACAATGTCGGCACGTTAAATATCAATTCGAAAAATGTTTTTTGTCTGGGGCAGGTCGCCGGGGAATATACCGGAGATATTCCGGAAAATATATTGATTTTCATGGAAAAGATTCTGGTTCTGGCAAAATCAATATCCGGAAATGTATCGGCGAATGGACAGTCGGTTATCTCCAATCAACCGGTGCAGTCGTTTCAAAACAATATGATGTTTGGTGGCAGTGCTGCTCCGGTACAAAATCAGCCGGTTCAGTCAGTGCAAAATTATGCCGGAAATTATACTCCCGGATACAGTGGCGGGAACAACTGTGTTCAAGTGGCGGATAATGTGTACGTTAAATTGTCTTTCTGGGGCAGATTGTGCCAAAAACGTATTTCGCGCCGGGATTACTGGCTTATCGTTCTGCTGACTGTGCCGTTACATTTTATTCCGGTTGTTGGTACGTTTGTTGCTTTTTATATTGTGTATACAGCCAGTTACGGCAGACTCCATGATTCCGATCGCAGTGCATGGAATTTGGCATGGGTGTTTTTGCCAGTTATCGGCGATATTATTTTTATCGTTTTGTGCTGTATGTCCGGAACGCAGGGGCCGAATCGTTTCGGAGCAGTTCCGCAACGGGTATTCGGCGGTAATTGACTGAAGAACAATTAAAATCATCACCGGTACGGTTGTGGATTTTTTTTCACAAGGTACCGGTGAAATTTTTTCAGGGCAGCGGTGTTATTTTGCGCTGTTTTTTGCCCATTGTGCCAGCGAGGCGAGGTGATGCGGAATATCCAGATGTTGCGGACAGACATCGGTACAACAGCCGCAGTTGACACATTCATCGGCGCGATGCCGGGAGGAACAGATTTTGTAGGAATTTCTGATTTGCGGCAGATCGCCGAAAATTTTTACATTATTGAGCAGTGAGATGAAACCCGGTATCGGCAATTCCATGGGGCAGGCGGGCAGACAGTATCCGCAACCGGTACATTCCACTCTGGGATTCTGATTCAGCAAGGCCCGCACTTGACCCAGCACTTGCAATTCATCATCGCTCAACGGCTGGAAATTTTTCATGACCGCGACATTATCCTGCATTTGTTCCATGGTGGAAATACCGCTTAAAACGGTATCGACACCTTCAAGCCCGGCGGCGAAACGGATAGCCCATGAGGCGATCGAGGCATCGGGAGCGGCGGTTTTCAGGATATGGGCGGCTTGGGGGGATAAATTGGCCAGCAGACCGCCTTTCACCGGTTCCATGATCAGGATTTTTTTACCGTGTTTCCGGGCGATTTCGTAACATTCGCCGGAGCGGATTGACGGATTATCCCAGTCGATGTAGTTGATTTGGAGTTGAACGACATCGACTTCGGGGTATTCGGTCAGAACTTTATCCAGCAATTCCGGTTTGCCGTGGAAAGAGAAACCGGCTTCCCGGACTAATCCTTGGGCTTTCTTTTCAAAAATGAAGTCGAAGTAACGTTTTTCAACGGCTTCCG
Organism: Lentisphaerota bacterium; assembly: GCA_015061625.1. Lineage (GTDB taxonomy): Bacteria > Verrucomicrobiota > Lentisphaeria > Victivallales > Victivallaceae > UBA1784. Next base: position 33,917 of record SUWG01000007.1, read on the forward strand.
GATAGAGGCGTTCTTCCATGGAGTGAAAGAGGTAGCGGTCAAAATATTCCAGACCGGTGACTTGAAGTTGTTTTTGAAAGAATTGCTCGGCGGAACTGTCTTTGGGAATGCGCCACGAACTTAATTTGTCTGCGACTTCAAAGGCATTGCGGTCGTAGCGTTTGACGATAAATTCCCGGATGGCGTGTTCGGATTGGGTATCGTGATAAAGTTCGGCGGTATCGAATTTACGGAACCCCTGTTCCAGAAAGTGATCCACCAGTTTGATTGTTTGGTTTGCATTGATTTTTTTATCGGCATTGACCGGCAAACGCATCATGCCGAGAGCGAGTTCTTTTTTCATGACAACCTCAAAAAATGATTGTTTTGATGATACAGGGAAATGTACATCATTGTTCCCGGTTTGTCAAATGAAAAACTGCGGATAAGCAGTTTTTAATCAACGGTCGAGTTGATGTTTTTTTCAGATTCAATTTCCCGGATATTGCATTTGACTTGTTTTTCAGGTATTTGAACCAGTATTACAGCGGCAAAAATAATGGCACATCCGGAAAGGTTGGTAACAGAATAGTATTCATCCTGTAAAAGCCATCCCCAGATCACAGCAAATACCGAGGCGGAACTTAAGATGATAGAGGCCGTGGCCGGATGAACGTATTTTTGTGCCGCGATTTGAATGGTACAGGCAAAACCGATGGCAATAATACCGCAGAAAAGCAATGGATTGATTGTATTGGCAATATCTGTCCAAGTGCAGCGTTCTCCGAAGAACAATGCCGCTGCTCCTGATATTACTGCGACGGTAAAAAATTGTACTGCAGATAATTGCAGAGCATCTGCCATCGGCGCAAATTTTGCAATGGCAATAAATTGAAATGCAAAGAACAATGCGCAGACAATCATTAATATATCGCCTGTATTTCCAATGGAGCCAAATGAACCATCGGAACAAAGCAGAAATGTTCCGGCAACAGAGAGTAATGATGCACACCATATAGACCACGTCGGTTTCTTATGGATAAATACACCGATCAAGGGGATCATTATGACGTAGAGAGCTGTCAGAAAACCCGCTTTCCCGGCAGAGGTGTAGAGCAGTCCGAATTGTTGCAGTATTTCACCTCCGGCAAGACATATTCCACAAAAAATCCCTCCGCGAATAAGAGATTTATCCGGTTGTTGCCGGAAATAAATAATTGCAGGAATGAGCATCAATGCTCCAAGTAAATAACGCAGAAAAACAAACATCAATGGCGACATGGTATCCATGGCCTGTGCTTGTGCGGAATAAGATAATCCCCATATTGCGGCAGTTAAAAAAAGTGATATGACAGCCAATTTATTTAATGTTTTCATAGTTTGTATTGGTTTAAGTTCAGGAATTTGAACATACTGTTGCTCTGTCAGGGCATAATATACAACAAGAATATGATATTTCAAACTTACTGTGCGAGATTATGGCTGATTATTTTTTCAGCAGGGTGAGACTGAAATTATCCCCGATGGTGCAAAAAAACAAAATAAAAAACAAAAGCAACGGCATGACAAATCATATTTGTCAAATCCATTGCTTGTTTTTTTGTGGAGATTACTCACGATTTTGAAATTTGGACAAAAAAAATGGTCGGGATAGGGAGATTCGAACTCCCGACCTTTTGTCCCCCAGACAAACGCGCTAAACCAGGCTGCGCTATATCCCGATCATGTTACTAATATACATCCGGATTTGATATATTTCAAGCGAAGAACTGGAAATATTTGCGATTATGGTGTATTTTATAGGATATGAATAAGAAAATTTATCAAATCGCCGATGTTTACGGTATGTGTGGCGGTGTTCATGCCGCTTTGAAAGTGCTGGAAAAATTGCTTGTTTCTCCGGGGCAGGGGATATTTGTCTTTCATGAGTTGGTTCATAATCACTCTGTAACGGATCATTTTGTGCGGCGGGGGGTGACATTTGCCGGAAGTATTGATGAAATTCCCGATGGAGCAACGCTGGTCATCGGTGCGCATGGCGTTTCTCCGGAAACAGAAGCCGCTTTGCGGCGCAAAGCCGGGATTTGTCAGGATGCCACTTGTCCTCTGGTAAAAAAACTGCATCACATTGCCGGTTCTCTGACCGATGCTGACCAGTTGATCCTTTTCGGCAAAGCGGGGCATCCGGAAGTCGCCGGGGTAGCCGGTTATTCCGGTACGAAAGAACTTTTTTTGATTTCTTCGCCGGATGAGGTGGATTCTCTGCCGGAGTTGTCCCATCCGGTATTTATTTCGCAGACTACGGTCGATCATGCAGAAGTTGAGGAGACTTTGAAAAAGTTGAAACAGCGTTTTGCCAATTTGAGGGAGTGTTCCGGTATTTGTGACGCTTCCAGACAGCGACAGGAAGCGGTACTGCAACTGGCGGAAAAGGTCGATTGTATCGTGGTTATCGGTTCAGATCACAGTTCCAATGCCAAGCGGTTGCGGGAAATCGCCCAGCGTGCGGGCCGTGCGGCATTTCTGATTGATAATGCTGATGATCTGACTCCGGAGATAATGGCATTTCCCCGGATCGGAGTGACCGGGGGAGCCAGTACTCCGCAACATCTTTTTGATGAGGTTATTGCTTTATTGGAGGCCAACGGTTTCGTCCACGGTTAAGTCCGGTATTCAAGTTATAAAAATAACAACCCCCGCTATCCATTTTGAATAACGGGGGTTATTGCTTTACAGGAGTAGATTACTTATCCTGTTCGATGGCGGCCTGCGCGGCGGCAAGGCGGGCCAGCGGCACCCGGAAGGGGCTGCAGGAAACGTAATTCAATCCGGCGGCATGGCAGAATGCGACCGATTTGGGATCGCCGCCCTGTTCGCCGCAGATACCGATCTTGAGATTCGGCCGGGTGGTACGACCACCCTGAACGGCGAATTCGATCAGACGGCCGACGCCGCGGGTATCGATCGTTTGGAAGGGGTCGGCATCCAGCAGTTTTTTGCAGAGGTAGTCCGGCAGGAAGGCCCCGACGTCATCCCGGCTGAAACCGAAGGTCATCTGGGTCAGGTCGTTGGTTCCGAAACTGAAAAATTCTGCAACTTCCGCCATCTGGTCGGCCAGCAGAGCCGCACGCGGGATCTCGATCATCGAACCGATTTTGTAATCGATTTTCTTGAGATTGTAGGCTTTTGCGACGTCAGCTGCGACTTCTTCCAGCATGGCTTTTTTGAAGCGCAATTCAGAAACGTCGCAGGTGACCGGGATCATGATTTCCGGTACGCAGTTTCCGACTTCCACAGCGGCTTCCAGAATGGCGCGCATCTGGGCGCGGGCGACTTCCGGATAGGTGATGCCCAAACGGACGCCACGGTGTCCCATCATCGGGTTGCTTTCATGGAGAGCTTCGGCACGTTTGGCGATTTCCATGGGATCGATACCCAGAGCGGAAGCCAGTTCTTTACGTTTGCTGCTTTCATTCGGCACGAATTCGTGCAACGGGGGATCGAGCAGACGGAAAGTGACCGGTTTACCATCCATGGCGAGCAGAGTATCTTTGACGCTGGCTTTCATGAATGGGAAAAGTTCTTTGATCGCCACTTCGCGCTCGGCAGAACTGTTGGCAAGAATCATTTTGCGCAGATAGAAGAGCGGTTTTTCGCTGTTTTTGCCATAGAACATATGTTCGGTACGGAAAAGTCCGATACCTTCAGCACCGAATGAACGGGCGACTTTGGCATCTTCCGGAGTATCGGCATTGGCGCGGACACCGAGTTTGCGGTATTTGTCGGCCAGAGCCATAAAACGCTGGAACATTTTGTTTTCGCTGGAATCCATCGTGGCGAGTGCGCCCTGATAGACATATCCGCGGCTGCCATTCAAACTGAGGAAATCCCCGCGTTTGAAAGTTTTGCCGGCGGCTTTCATCGTGCCGTTGATCTCATCAATGATGAGTGAACCTGCGCCGACGATACAACATTTGCCCCAGCCGCGGCAAACGAGAGCGGCGTGACTGGTCATACCGCCGCGGGCAGTAAGGATACCGACTGCACCGCGCATACCTTCGACATCTTCGGGGTTGGTTTCTTCACGCACGAGGATAACGCTTTCGCCTTTGGCGGCGGCGGCAATAACTTCCTCACTGGAGAATACGATTTTGCCGACTGCGCCGCCGGGGCCGGCGGGGAGACCTTTGGCGATGATATCGCCGCGTTCATGGGCTTCTTTTTCCTCATTGATATCGAGGATGGGGTGGAGCAATTCATCCAACTGGCTGGGGCTGACCCGGCAGACGGCAGTTTTTTCATCGATAAGTTTTTCATCGAGCATATCGATAGCCATGGTAACGGCGGCAGTACCGGTGCGTTTGCCGACACGGCACTGGAGCATGAAAAGTTTGCCTTCCTGGATGGTGAATTCGATATCGAGCATATCGTGATAGTGTGCTTCGAGTTTGTTGCGGATGGCGAACAACTCTTTGTAGATCACCGGATAAAGCTCTTCCATGGATTTGAGGTGTTTATTCTGTTCATTGCAGGTATCGGCATTGAGCGGATTGGGGGTGCGGGTACCGGCAACGACGTCTTCGCCCTGGGCGTTGATGAGCCATTCGCCGTAGAATTTGTTGTCACCGGTCGCCGGGTCGCGGGTGAATGCCACACCGGTAGCACTGGTGTCGCCCATATTGCCGAAAACCATGCTCTGCACGTTTACCGCAGTACCCCAGTCATCCGGAATACCCTCGATTCTGCGGTAGGCGACCGCTTTTTTACCGTTCCAGCTTTTGAGAACTGCGCCGATACCGCCGGCCAACTGGGCCATGGGATCATCGGGGAATTCTTTGCCGAGAGTTTCTTTGATCTGTTTTTTGAAAACTTCGCAGAGATATTTGAGATCATCGACGGTAAGATCGGTGTCATATTTGTATCCGCGCTGTTCTTTGTGGGCATCCATGATGGCATCGAGCTGACGGCGGATGGCTTTGCCTTCGGCAGGTTCGATACCTTCGGCTTTTTCCATGACCACGTCGCTGTACATCATGATCAACCGGCGGTAGGCATCGTAAGCGAAACGCTCATTGCCGGTTTTGGCGATCAGGCCGGGCAGGGTGCTGCTGGAAAGACCGACATTGAGAACGGTTTCCATCATACCGGGCATACTGCTTCTTGCACCGGAACGGCAGGAGACCAGAAGCGGATTTTCCGGATCACCGAATTTCATGCCCATTACGCTTTCGATATGGGTAAGGGCGGCTTTGACCTGATCGTCGACCCCGGCGGGCAGTTTGTTGCCGTTTTTGAAGTAGTCAACACAGCATTCTGTGGTGACCGTGAAGCCCGGAGGCACGGGCAGACCGAGGTTGGCCATTTCTGCGAGGTTGGCACCTTTGCCACCGAGGAGGTTCTTCATGGAACCGTCACCTTCGGTGCAGTTGCCGCCGAAAGTGTACACATACTTTTTCGTCATTTTTCTTTCTTTTCCTTTCTTTCTCTTGCCTGCTGCGGATCACCTGGGCAATGAATTGAAAAATCCGGCAAGAAGCAAAATCGATTCATGTGCCTTGTGCCGGAATTTTATTTTTTTTATGCCGCAGTGTTACTTGAATGTTCTCAATGCTTCAAGAATCCGCTCTTTGTCCTTATGTTTGTCCAGTCCGACGACGATAAACGAACCGGAAACTTCGTAAATGGGGTAGGGGATACCGATAAAATATACCCGTTTATTCTGTTTGATGCGCTCCAGGCGGGTGCGTTGATCGGCACGGGAAATATCATATTTGTAGACACCGATATTGGATTCCCCGATGCGCAGTTCCAAAGCGTCGGATGCTGAAAGCGGTCTGGGGTCGAGCGGGCGGACAGCATCGACTCTGATGCCGTTTCTATTGAGGTGATTGACAAAATCCACCGGACGCAGATAGTTGTTATCCTGGCCGTATGAATTACAACCGGTTGCCAACAGGCAAATTGCGGCCATCACCAAAAGGAATAAACCTTTTAACAGAACTGCTTTTTTCATAAATTTACACCAAAAATTTCACATATCATATAATATATCACCTCACCGCAGTTGTGTCAAGGGTAAAAAAGATAAAAAAGTCCATGCATTTGCACAAAATGTGCATATTGCACCGGCGTATTTTGGTGCTATATTATATGAATGACACCTGTTAAAGTAAATAAAGGAGGTTTTTTATGCGTATTCTGGTTACAGGCGGAGCCGGTTTTATCGGCAGTCATCTGGTGGAACACTTTCAGGGGAAGGCTGATGTGCGGGTTTTGGATAGCTTGCGCAGTGGTTACAAGGCCAATTTGACCGGTTTTGATGTGGAATTTATCGAAGGCGACATCCGTGACCGGGCGATCGTTGACAAGGCGATGAAAGATGTGGATTATGTTTTCCATCTGGCGGCGATGATCAGCGTGCCGGAATCGATGACCAAAATCACCGAATGTATCGAGATCAACAATACCGGTATGATCAATGTTTTGGAAGCAGCCGCAGAAAACGGGGTGAAAAAACTCTGTTTCAGCACCTCTGCGGCGATTTACGGTGACAATCCGGTCGTGCCGAAAGTTGAAACCATGTTCCCCGAACCCAAAAGTCCTTATGCCATAACCAAACTTGACGGCGAATATTATTGCGGTATGTTTACCAAAGAGGGCCGTTTGCAGACTGCCTGTTTGCGTTATTTCAATGTATTCGGCCCCCGTCAGGACCCCAAAAGTGCTTATGCCGCCGCAGTACCGATTTTCATTGCCAAGGCGTTGAATAACGAAGATATCACCGTTTTCGGTGACGGCGAGCAGACCCGTGACTTTGTATTCGTCAAAGATGTGGTCGCTGCCAATGCGTTCTTTGCGATGAATGATGTTACCGGAGTTCACAATATTGCTTACGGCGGCCGTATCACGATCAACGATCTGGCATCCGAGATCATCCGCCTGACCGGTTCCAAATCAAAGATCGTCCATTTGCCGGAGCGTGCCGGAGATGTGAAACACTCCATGGCGGCGGTGGATAAACTCAAGGCGACCGGTTTTGTTCCCGGTCACACCTTTGCCGAGGCACTGGCGCAGACCATTGAGGCCTATAAAGCCGCCCGCAAATAATGGTTTGCTGAAAAAAAGTAACCGGAGAAAAAGGCTTTTCTCCGGTTGTTTTTTTGCATAAAAAACGGCGGGCAAAATTCCCGCCGTTTTCTTTTCAGACTTTTTATTTTTCGACTTCAACGGTCACCGTGTCGTCATCGTAGGTGATCTTGATATTGATTTCTTCAGTTTCGCCCATGCAGGAAACTTTGGCTTTGGCAGTATACTTGTCAGTGTCAATTTCTTTGATATCATAGATATCTTCGCATTTTACATCAAAACCGAAATCTTCGAAAATTTCTTCAACCAACGGAGTGGCATCGGCTTTGATGTCTTCTTCGCTGCGGCAACCGGTAAGGGCGAGGGTCAGACCGAGCATGATCATGGCGAAAATTGAGGAGAGCTTTTTCATTTTTTTTGTTCCTTTTTTTGTGTGTCCCCACTAAACATTGATCAGCAAATTTTTGCTGAAACCGCATTAAATATAACTTCTTGAGCCGGATTTGTCAAACGCTATTTGTCATATCTGGTGAAAAAAATCTCATTTTGTGCAATAATTTCCCCGGCATTGCGGGCGAGGAAGATGTTGTACTTGCCTGCCGGCAGACACCAATGGTGCAATTCCGGGTGGAAACAGGCGAAGTCACGCCACCGGAGATCAAAGGTTACTTCCTTACTTTCTCCGGGGGCGAGGGTTACTTTGGCAAAGCCTTTGAGTTCTTTGAGCGGGCGGGGGAATTCCGGTGCATCGGCGCCAACGTAAAGTTGGATGACTTCTTTGCCGGAATATTCCGAAATATTGGTTACTTTGGCTGTCACACTGCACGCCGCATCAAGCGTGGTCATGCCGGTCTGATTGATGGCAGATAATTCGATTTTGAAGTCAGAATAACTTAATCCGTAACCGAATGGGTAACGCAATACCGTTTTCTCCCGGTCGAAGTAACGATAGCCGGTAAAGATGCCTTCATCATAACGCACTCTGGGGTCTTCATCTGCCCGGTTGCCCGGATAGTTGCCGTTGGCATGGCACGGGTAGTCGTTCAGATTTTTTGCCCATGACATCGGCAGACGTCCGGAAGGATTGACTTTGCCGGCAAGAATATCGCTCAAAACTTCGCCTCCGGCCTGCCCCGGATACCAGAGCATGATCAAGGCGGCAACATCATCGATCCACTTTTCCACATCCATAACCCCACCGCCGGTAAGGGTGACGATGGTGCGGGGATTGATCGCTGCCAGTTTGGCGATCAGGGCATCCTGCTTGCCGGGCATGGTCAATGAAGCGATATCGGCGGCTTGGAAGTCCCCCCAGCCGAGAGCTTCTTTATCTTCCATGTGAGTTCTTCCGGCGCAGAAGATCACCGCATCGGCAGAGGCGGCTTCGGCGAGCAGCTCATTTTCGGCTTGTGCGATGCTTTCCGGATTTTCGAGAGCGATCCTGAAACTGGAAAAGTTTGGAAATTCCGTGGAAAATTCAATTTCCAACCGGGCATTATCTGCTTCGCCGGGGGCAAGTTCATAAGTGTGGATCAACTCTTCATGGATATTTTCCCAGATGAGTTTGCCGTTGAGTTTTATTTTGCATTTATCAGCATTGGGGGAGAAGATCAACCGCAGATTTTTGCTGTTAACCGGCGGATTGAGGGTGGCGGTCATGCGTACTGCAAAACCGGTTTGAGGCAGCAGATTTTTTTCATTATCGGTGCTGTTGGCGATCTGATTGGTTGCTGTGGTAAAATTCCAACTGCCGGAGTCATTGAAGTTTTCAAAGAGGATATCCCGGTTTTCCGCCATTGCCTGTTGATCGGGGTAGTAGACGCATTTGATGCCGTCCGGGCCGAAAAAACCTTCCGGGCAGGGCAATGCATGATCGAAACGGATAGTTGGAATATATTTTATTTCGACATGGTTTTTTTCAGCGTATTTTTGTAATCCGGCAAGCGGAGTGATCTCTTTTTCGGTGAATACCGCTCCGGAACCGCCCTGATCGCGCAAAGTTCCCCGGTGGTGACGGAAGTCGGCGTTGGGGCCGGAAACGACGATTTTCCGGATTTTTTTAGTGTCCAAAGGCAAAATGTTATTCTTGTTTTTCAGCAGTACGATGCTGTTTTCCGCGCATTCACGGGCGTTGGCGGCCTGAAATTCGCCGCCGCAGTTGCCGGCAGGTTTCAAGCCGTCGATCGCACCGGTGCGGCAAAGCAGACGCAGGATACGGCGGACTTTTTCATCGATGAGCGATTCCGGGATCATTCCGCTTTTGACCAGCGGCAGAAGTTTTTCCGGGGTGAATTGTACTCCGGGGCCGGGCATTTCCAGATCCAGACCGCCCAAAGCGCATCCGGCAGTATCGTGAGCGGCCCCCCAGTCGCAGACCATAACTCCGTCAAAACCCCACTCCCGTTTGGCGATCAGATCCTGGGTGAAACCGTTTTCTGCGGCATAAGTGCCGTTTATCCGGTTGTAACTTGACATGAGCATCCACGGCTGACTTTCTTTGACTGCGATTTCAAATGCGGTAAGATACAATTCCCGCAACGTCCTTTCATCGATATCGGAACTGCCGGTCGTGCGGCAGATCTCCTGATTATTCAGTGCGAGGTGTTTGGGAGTGGCGGCAACATTTTCACTCTGGCAGCCCCGGATATATCCGGCGGCAGTCTTGCCGGCAAGGTGTGGATCTTCTCCGTAGTATTCAAAGTTTCGTCCGTTAAGCGGAGTACGCAGTAAATTCATTCCCGGCCCGAGGCTGACCCCGATGCCGAGGGCCTTGCAGTCAAGGGCGATGGTTCTGCCGTATTTTTCTGCCAGTTCCTGGTCGAACGATGCCGCCAAAGCCACGCCGCAAGGCAGGGCCGTTGCCGGTTGGAGAGTTTCGGTATTGCGTACCCCCTGCGGACCGTCGGCCATTTCCATCTCATGGATCCCAAGCCGGGGAATTGCGGCGGTTTTCAACGTCGATGCTCCGGCGCAGAGGGTGATTTTTTCTTCCGTAGTCAATTCGGCGAGTAACTTTTCAATACGTTTTTCCATAATAAGCATACCATATTTTCATTTGGTCATCTTTTATTGTGATCTCATTAAAATATACCACGGTTTGGCTGAAAAAAGAATGGATAAAAAGTTTTTTCAGATGACAAAAAAGTGTATTTTTGGATGATTTTCTGCAGAAAAACATAAATCTGTAAAAATGTGAAAATTATGACTTGATTTCTTGCGCGGTTAAGATATATTCTATATTGACAAGGAGGGAACATATATGAGCGTTGATTTTGTATTTCCGGATAATGTCCGGCTCAATGAAGATGCTGCTTATGTGGAAAAGTTGCGTGCCGTAATGGCCAAAAACGGCGGTTATTGCCCGTGCCGTATTTCGCGAACAGCGGAAAATTTGTGTGTCTGCCGGGAGTTTCAAGAGCAGATCGCAGATGCGGATTTTGAAGGTTTTTGCCATTGCAAACTGTATTACAAGGAGAAATGAATCATGGCAGTTTTACATTTGAATAAGGAATCTTTTGAGAAACTTACCCGGCAGCAGGCACAACCCGTTTTGATCGACTTCTGGGCGACATGGTGCGGGCCGTGTCAGAAGCTTACGCCGGAATTGGAGGCTTTGTCGGCAGACTATCCGGAATTGATCGTTGGCAAAATAAACGTGGAGGATGCGGAAAATATCCAGTTGGCAGCTTCTTTGGGGGTGAATTCCATTCCGGCACTGTTTTTCTATCGCAACGGCAAATTGGAAAAACAGTTGGTCGGTTTCACGACCAAAGACGATCTGGCCAGAAAACTTGGCTTGTAACCGGGAGGCAATATGGGATTTTTCTCTGATTTGTGGGGACGGTATCAATCTGAAATCATTTCATTGGGAGAATCATTGTTGATTTCCCTGCTGGTGATTTTTGTAGCATGGTGTCTGGCAAAGATCATAAAGAAAATGATCACCCGCTGGGTTGAAAAACTTCATCATGTTGACCGTTCTATCGTTCATGTATTTTATGCCGTAGTCAAAGTAGTTATCTGGATACTGGCATTGCTGATAATTCTGAATCGTTTCGGAGTCAATACCGCCGGGATTCTTACGGTGCTGGGTGCTGCCGGTCTGGCTGTCGGTCTGGCGATAAAAGATTCGTTGAGCAATATTGCCGCCGGGTTGATGCTGTTCATTCTGCGGCCGTATAAATCCGGCGATTATGTGGATTGCGGCAGTGTCAGCGGCACGATAAAAGAAATGGGATTGTTTTCGACGGAATTGTGTACCGTTGACGGAATGTTTGTGATGATTCCCAACAGTGTGATTTTTTCGGCACCGGTGAAAAATTATTCCCGCAACCCCCGCCGCCGGGCGGATATTTCAGTGGGGATCGCCTACAACGATGATCTTTCGGTTGCTTTGAAAGTGCTTGACCAATTGATGAGATCCCATGAGAAAGTCCTGAATGATCCCGCTCCGGAAGTGCTGGTTTCGGAATTGGCGGATAATTCGGTAAATCTCACTTTACGTTTCTGGGTGGAAAACAGCAGTTTCTGGGAGGTCTACTGGCAGATAAAATCGCAACTCAAACCGGTTATTGAGGGTGCCGGGCTGACGATCCCGTTCCCGCAACGGGTCATTACGCTGGCTTCTCCGTTACCTCTGGAACAGAGCAAATAACGGAAAATCAAATATGCAGTGGTATTGGCTGATCTGTGGGATTTTGATGCTTTTGATGGAGTTCGGCATAAAAGGCAAATTGATCTGTTTTTTCGGATTATCCGCCCTGATTGCCGGAGCCGTTTATTTCTTTCATCCGTTGCCGCAGTTATGGCAGTTTGCCATATTCGGCGGTGGTGGAGTATTGTTCTCTGCGGTATACCATTTTTTGCGGTATTCCCGCAGAAAACACCAAAGCAGATGATGCTTTTATGCCCGTTTGCGGCGGCATATGACAAGAGTTATCAAGCCCCAGCTCAACAGCATTACAGTACAGAATATCCATACCGGCAGCCAGCCGACGGTAAAAACCAGTGTCAGGGCAAAAGCGGTCCATAAACCGCCGCCCATGATCGGTTCATGGATAAGTTGTTTGTAGCCGAATGATGCGGCGGCGACGGTTTTATTTTCCGGATCGACGGTACGCAAGAGCATCAATCCGGTGGCGGTTACGCCCAATCCCTGACCGAATTCTGCAATGGCACACTCAAACCATGCCTGTTTGAAAAGTTTGGGAGCGACATAGAGAAAAAGCAGTAAACTCCAGAGCAATCCGGCACTCATCATGATAACCAGCGGCAACCAGTTTTCGGCGACGACGGCCAATTTGATCGTTGCAACTGCCGCAACGACGAGGAAATCCAGCGAAGCACCGGAAAGCCGCTGCATCTGACCGTGGTCGATCAGGTGATCGGCTTTGAGTTTCTGAAAGAGTTTCTGAATGATCACGCCGCCGATCATGCACAGCGGAAAGAGCGGAAATCCGGAAAAAACTCTGGTCGTCGCATCCGGAAAGAAACGCAGTTCGGCAACTTGCAGTATCTTGAGCATGAAAAATCCCAGCAGAATGGATAATCCGATCATGGCGATATGCCATGCCAGAGAATCAATGGAATCGGAAAATACGGTTTGTGCTCCGGCAGATGGTCTTTCATTTGCGCTGTAAATACCGAGTTTTTCCGCTTTGTCACGTTCTTTGAAAGTGCGGACTGAACTGATGATTTTTTTATTCAGAGCCCAGTTGATCAATGCCATACCGAAAAGGATTCCGAAAATCATTCCGCCGGTAGCCACGGTCAATCCGAGATCTTTGCCGTCCGCCCAATGGGCCTCAAAGGTGGAAGTCAAACCGCCGACTGTGCCGTGACCGCCCTCAAAGCCGATTTCCAGCAGATTGCCGAATGCCGGATTTACTCCGAAAAGCGGAGCCAGCAGGAAACCGGCCAATCCCAAACCGACGACATATTGTCCCCATGCCAGCATTTGTCCCATGCAGAGCTGGGGAAGGGCCATTTTGAAAATTTCTTTGATTTTCGGAGTGATCGTACCGAGGAAAAGGGCGGCGAAGATAACGTTGATCAGGAATCCCGGCAGTTTGCCGATGCCTTGAATGACTTCCGGCGGAAAATATGAACCGGCAAGCGAAAGAATGATCAACCCGATGATACCGCCGATCACGGAACTGGGCAGATAGAGTCTTTGAAGCACCGGAATACCCAGACGGATCAATTTCCCGGCAACCAGCAACAGTGATAAGAAACAAAAAATGATAACAGCAGTCATTCCCGAAAACCTTTCCACACCATAAAACGGAACAAAAATAAACAGGATTGTTTTGCCGGAAAGACAAAACAATCCTTAAAATATACACCGGAAGATATTGAAAATCAAATTGTTGATGTTGGATTTACTGTTTTTTTGCAAAAAATAAGAGACCTCTCGGGTCTTTCGTGATATCTGTGAAAATTTTATTGAAATATCATAATTAATTCTTGAAAACTGTTGTTTGGTCAACTATATTTATCCCGGTAACATGTTCAACATATGGAGGAAATCATGAAAAAGTTTGCCGCATTGGTTATTTCGTTGTTTTCGGCATTGACACTTTTGGCTTCTGCGTGGGAAGATGAATTGCAAGCCGCCAAAAGTCAGGGCATAACTTTCAGTGCAGACAATAAAACCTTGATCCGGTGTCCGCAAAATGTTACGACGGTGGTTATTCCTTCCTGTGTTACGGCTATCCACCATAATGCGTTTTATAACTGTTCAAAATTGACCAGTGTCACGATTCCTGACAGTGTGACGGGTATTGGCAATCGTGCGTTTGCCGATTGTTCAAAATTGACCGGAATTACGATTCCCGACAGTGTAACGCATATCGGCGAGGAGGCATTTTGGCATTGCCGCAGTTTGACCGGAGTCACGATACCTGCCGGGGTGACGAGTATTGGCAATCGGGCGTTTGGCCACTGTTCGAAATTGACCGCTGTCACGATTCCTGTCAGTGTGACAAATATTGGAGATAATGTGTTTTTGTATTGCGACAGTTTGACCGGTATTACTGCTGATCCCAAATGGGTGTCAAAATTTTCAAAAGGGCAAATAACATCTTTCACGATCCCCGATGGTGTGACGGGGATAGATAAGGAAGCGTTTGAATATTGCTCAAACCTGATCAGTATCACGATCCCCGACAGTGTAACGGATATTGGTGATAAAGCGTTTGCCTATTGTTCAAAATTGACCGCTGTCACGATCCCCGGCAGGGTGACGAGGATTGGTGAGCGTGTGTTTTACCGTTGCGGCAGTTTGACCGCTGTCACGATCCCTTCCAGTGTAACGAGTATCGGAGATTGGGCGTTTTACGGTTGCTCAAAATTGACCGGTATCACGATTCCCGATGGTGTAACAAGCATTGGCAGAAGTGCATTTGAACGCTGTTCAAATTTGACCGCTGTCACGATGCCTTCCAGTGTAACGAGTATAGGTTACGAAGCGTTTTCCGGTTGCTCAAATTTGACCGCTGTCACGATCCCTTCCAGCGTAACGGTTATCGACGATTATGCGTTTTCCGGTTGCGACAGTTTGACCGGTGTCACTATACCGCGTAATTGCCGGGTCGGCAGTCGTGCATTTCCCGACAGTTGCCGGGTGATCCGGCGGTAACTCCTGCCGGGAAAAATTTCCCGGCGGAACCGGTACACGATTATCGGAAACCGGGTGGAAAATTTTTATTGGACGTCTATGACTTTTTTCAAGAAATATTCATGGATCATGCCGGAACCGGTGATCTCCGGGTGAAAGGTCATTGCCAGTTGATTCCGGTAACGTACTGCCGTCGGTTGCCCGCCGTAAGAGGCAAGGATCTCCACATTTTCAGCGCATGAAACGATTTGCGGAGCGCGGATAAAAGGCATATCGACCGCGCCTTTCACTCCGGCAAATTTTCCGGAAATATAAAAACTTGACGTTTGTCTGCCGTAAGCATTGCGCCGGATGGTGACCGGCAGAGTGCCGAAGTGAACAGCCGTATCATCCGCCAGTTTTTCGGCCAGTAAAATTGCTCCGGCACAAGTGGCAAAGACCGGCAAACCCGAAATGATACGTTGTCGCAGGATATCGAAAAGTTCCAGTTCCCGGAGCAGTTTTCCCTGCACGGTGCTTTCTCCGCCGGGCAGGATCAGACCGCCGCAGGGATGTTCCAGATCGGCGGCCTGTCTGATTTCAAAAGTTTCAGAACCCAGAGATTCCAGAATTTTCCGGTGTTCGGCAAATGCCCCCTGTAACGCAAGGATGGCGATGGGGTGATTCATATTCCGCGCTCCTCCATGATGGTGCGTATCTCATCGGCATTGATCCCGACCATGGCTTCTCCCAGTCCGCAGGAAAGTTCTGCGATCATTGCCGCATCGGTATAATTGGTCACTGCCTTAACGATTGCTCCGGCTCTTTTGGCCGGATCTCCGGATTTGAAAATACCGGAACCGACGAATACCCCTTCTGCTCCGAGTTGCATCATCAGTGCGGCATCTGCCGGAGTGGCAATGCCGCCGGCGGCGAAATTGACGACCGGCAAGCGGCCGTTGTCATGGATATATTTCAGCAGATCAAAAGGCACTTGCAGCATTTTTGCCGCTTCGTAAAGTTCATCCGGGGCGAGGGAGGTGATCCGGCGGATTTCCGCATTCATTTTTCTCATGTGGCGAACAGCCTGAATGATATCTCCGGTGCCGGGTTCGCCTTTGGTGCGGATCATGGATGCTCCTTCCGCGATCCGGCGCAATGCTTCGCCGAGGTCGCGCGCTCCGCAGACAAAGGGGACTTTGAATTGATTTTTGTCAATGTGATAAGTGTCATCTGCCGGAGAAAGCACTTCGCTTTCATCAATATAGTCGATATCTATAGCCTGCAATATCTGTGCTTCGGCAAAGTGACCGATCCGGCATTTGGCCATGACCGGAATGGTCACCGCATTCTGTATGCCTTTGATCATTTCCGGATCGCTCATTCGGGAAACTCCTCCGGCGGCCCGGATGTCTGCAGGTATCCGTTCCAGAGCCATGACGGCACAGGCTCCGGCTTCTTCGGCGATAACGGCCTGTTCCGGGGTGGTTACATCCATGATCACTCCGCCTTTGAGCATGGCGGCAAGATTACGGTTCAAAGATTGCTGTTGAGTTGTGTTCATAAGTTTGACTCCTTTGGTTTCAACGGGGATTTGACAGATAATATAATTGGAGGTATATTAAATACAATGTTTAAAATTGTATGGATTACAAAAATGCCGGTAAATTCTTTTAAAAACTACTTTTTGAGTTGGGTTCCTCCGGTGAAGGAGTTGCCCCGTCCGTGTTATCTGGCGATCGCCAATCTGCTGGAGCAGGATATCCGCAGCGGCAAACTTGCTCCGGGAACGAAACTTCCTCCGCAACGGGAGTTGGCAGATTATCTGGATATCAACTTCACCACGGTGACCAGAGCCTACAATTTGTGCCGTGAGCGTCAGCTGATCTACGGCACTGCCGGGCGCGGCACATTCGTTGCTCCGCTGCCGGGGCGGTCGGAAGAGGATGCTCCGGCATCCGGAATGATCGATTTGGGGGTGGTCAACGGTTTTGACCGGGTGAATAAGCAGATCATTGAAGCCACTGAAGCCGTATTGAAAAAAGGCTATATCGGCAAATTGTATAATTATACTGCATCACTCGGTCATTTGCATCAGCGGGCGGCGGCGGTGAATTGGATGAAAAAATTCAATGTTGTCAGCGATGAAAACCACACCGCATTGTTTTCCGGTTCACAAAATGCGATCAGTGCGGCATTGCTTTCGCTTTTCAAACTCGGTGATACTCTGGCGGTGGATCATTTTACTTACGCCAATTTGATCGGAACAGCCCGCCTGGCCCATATCCGGCTGCTGCCGGTTGCCGGAGACGCTGGCGGGATGCTGCCGGATGCTCTGGCAGAAGTTTGCCGCCGGCATCCGGTTGCCGGAATATTTCTGATGCCGAATTGTGCCAATCCCACCGGCATCACATTATCTCTGGCAAGGAAAAAGCAGTTGGCTCAAGTTATCCGGATGAATAAACTGGTCTTGATCGAAGATGACACGGCAACGACTGTTCCGGTTGGGGATTATATGCCCATGTATGCGCTGCTGCCGGAGCAAACACTCTATATTTGCGGCACGTTGCGTTATTTGTGCGGCGGTTTGCGGGTGACAGCAGCGGCATTTCCGGAAGCATTCCGCAATGATTTGCTCAACGGACTTTTTCATTTGAATATCCGTACCAGTGCGTTGGATGCTGAAATCATGACGGAGTTGCTTTTAAGCGGCCGGGCGGAAAGTGTATTGGAAGAGAAACATCAATTAGCCGTGCGGGCCAATAAAATTTTTGACCGGGTATTTCCGGATGCTCCGGAGTGTGGCAATGGCAGTTTTTTCCGTATTCTGCCTTTGCCGGAAAGTATGTCCAGGGCGCAGGATACGGAATCGCTTTTTGAATCTTACGGAATAAAGGTGCTTCACTCCTCGCGGTTTTCGGTATTGAGCCGTCCGGGGAGGAATTTTTTACGTTTGTCGGTATCTTCCGCCGGTTCGGAGAAAAATTTGCGGACTGCTCTGGCTCAAGTCCGGTTTATCCTGGGGGAGTTGCCGGATAAATAAGAAAAAAATCGTTTTTTTTATTTCGGCAGACTTGAATGTTGTCATTTGGGGTGTATAATATATCAGTGTAGGGGCAGAATGTGACCGCCCGGATGGATGAAATCTTTTAAGAAAGTTTGAAATAGATCAAAATGAGTGAAAAAGCTGATGACCGGATGTTGGTCAGCGCAGAAAATCTGGTAAAAACTTACCGTGGCCGCACGGTCGTCAACAAGGTGTCGATCACGGTGCGTCCGGGGGAGGTTGTCGGTTTGCTGGGGCCCAACGGTGCCGGAAAAACCACCAGTTTCTATATGGTCATGGGGTTGGTCAGACCGGATAGTGGCAAAGTACTTTTCCGCGGGGTCGATGTCAGCCGGATGCCAATGTATAAACGGGCCCGAATGGGTATGGGATATCTGGCGCAGGAGCCGTCAATTTTCCGTAAACTTACGGTTGAAGAAAATATTATGGCGATTCTGGAAACTCTGGCGATCAGCCGTGCCGAGCGCAGAAAAAGATGTACTGATCTGCTCCGGGAACTGGATCTGGAAAGGTTGAAAGATCAAAAAGCGATGACGCTTTCCGGTGGAGAACGCCGCCGTCTGGAAATCACCCGGGCGTTGGTCACCAATCCATCATTTATCATGCTTGATGAACCATTCAGCGGAGTTGACCCGCTGGCGGTATATGAGGTTCAGCAGATCATTCTGCAGTTGAAAGAGCGTAATCTGGGGATTTTGATCACCGACCATAATGTCCGTGAAACGCTGTCAGTTGTTGACCGGGCCTACATTATGTGTATGGGAAAGGTTCTGCTTGAGGGGCCCAGTGATTTTCTGGTGAATGACCCGAAAGCCAAAGAGATCTACCTCGGCCCGCAATTTTCGATGTGAAAAATTATACGGCAGCCGGAATGGGCCGGCTGACGGAAGAAAAAGGAAGGTGTGCCTATGCTCATCAATGTTACCGGACGTCAATTCGAAATCACTCCTGCAATCCAAACCCAGGCGGAGATGGTTCTTGCTCCGTTGGACATCCCGGCACTCAAAGTTACGAGTGTGAATGCGGTCATGTCCAGAGAGAAAAATCATTTTCAGGTTTCTTTGGTGCTTAATTGCAAATACCATACGCTGAAAGCGGAAGTTGAGGATTTTGATTTGTACCGGGCTCTTGATGCGGCGGCAGACAAAGTCGGTGCGCAGTGTCAGGAGCTGAAAGAAAAAATCCAGGAACACCGTGCGACAGCGGTTGGTGAAACAGATTCTGCACAATCCTCCGAGGATTGAGCGACTTTTGAATTGTTTTCTTGCGCCCGGAACTTGACGTGCCGGGCGTTTTGTTTGTAAAAGTGATGGTGGTAAATTATGGTTATTGCAGTATCCGGGGAATTCGGTGATGATATCTGTAAGTTTGTCTATTACCGGATCGAGGGCGGGCGTATTCTGGAAAGGGAAATGGTCAATGCTGTCGATGGGCCGCTGGATCAACTGGCGGCGCAATTCAATTCGCTGAAAGTTGATTTGCTGATTGCCGGAAAATTATCCAGAGAGATCGAATTGGGACTTTTTGATGCGGGGATCAATCTGATTTCCGGGGTAAATGGTCTATCTGACAAAATATTATCATCTTATCTGGCGGGTGATTTGAAGTTTTAAGTGGTGGAAAAATGGATTTTGAGAAGATCAGAAATTTTCTTAATGAGGAAGATAAATTCTGTAAATTTTGCGGTATTCAACTGACAGTGGTCGGTGACGGTTATGCAGAAGCGGTTTTGCGGGTCGATGAAAATAAACTCAATGGCCGCAACGTGGTGCAGGGCGGGGCGATCATGACTCTGGCGGATTTTGCCTTTGCCGGAGCGGTGAATGGTTCCGGAGTGACCGGAGTTTCGCTGAATTGTGCGACCAACTTTATCCGTCCGGGAACGGGGAGGGAACTCAAAGCGGTTTGCCGTAAAGTCAGTCAGGGAAAAAAGACTGCGGTATATGTTTCAGAAGTAACCAATGAAGAGGGGAAATTGGTCGCCACGATGAATATTACGGGATTTATTGTGGATGATAAACCGATTGTGCAGTAAAAATGGATAAACAGCGAACTTTTCTGGTAAACGGGATGCATTGTGCCGGTTGTGCTGCCGCGGTGGAAAGAGCGGTGAAAGCATTGCCGGTGAAAGATGTGTATGTCAATTTCGCTTCCGGCAGATTGAATTTTGTTTCTGCGGATGGAATACCGGCTGATGCCGAGGTGATATCTGCCGTCAAAAAGGCCGGGTTCCGGGCGGAATTGCCTCCGGCGGCATTGACTCCGGTTAAAGAGGAAAGTTTGAAAAAAGATGTATTTTTGCTCATTTCAGCCTTGTGTTTCACTGTTTTGCTGATGGTGATATGTATGGGGCATATCCCGGCAAACGCCCAACTCAACGGAGCGATGCAACTGCTTTGTCTGTTGCCGGTTTTATGGGCGGGCAGGGGATTTTTTCTGCGTGGTTTTCCGGCACTTTTCCGTGGTGCGCCGAATATGGACTCACTCATATCCTGCGGTTCGGCGGCGGGGATCATTTACAGTGTGATATTGATGATCATTCATCCGGGCAGTCATCTTTATTTTGATTCAGCGGCCATGATCATTTCGTTGATAATGCTGGGTAAATTATTGGAAAAACGTTCCCGGCGGTCAGCATCATCGGCTATCCGGCAGTTGTTGGAATTGACTCCGCCGGAATCCCATCTTGTCCGGGATGGTAAAGAGGTCGATGTCCCCAGCGCAGATTTGCTTCCCGGTGATGTGGTACGTATCCGTCCCGGCGAGAAGATACCGGCAGACGGAGTGATTATTGAGGGAGGCGGTTTTGTCAATGAATCCATGCTTACCGGGGAGGAGTTGCCGGCATCCCGGAGTGTCGGGGATAAAGTTTGCGGCGGTACGCTGAATGTGGATGGCAGTTTGCTGGTCAAAGTCACAACCACCGGTCAGTCAAGTATTCTGGGGCAGATCGTCAAACTGATCGATGATGCACAAAACACCAGACCGCCGGTTGCCGCATTGGCAGATAAAGTTTCCGGAATTTTTGTCTGGATAATATTTTCGGTCGCCCTGGTGACGGCGGTGGCGTGGTGGATCGGCGGCAGTGGAGCGCAGGCTTTGCATTTTTCACTGTCAGTGCTGGTGGTCGCCTGTCCATGTGCTTTGGGGCTGGCAACGCCGATCGCATTGATTTCCGGTATCGGGCGTGGTGCGCGAAACGGTATTCTGATCAAAAACGGCAGTGCTTTGGAAAATGCCGCCAAACTTCAGCAGTTGGTTTTTGACAAAACCGGCACATTGACTGCCGGAATGCCAATGGTCAAGCTGGTGAAAAGTTCCGGTTTGGTTTCTGCGGATGAACTTTTACAGTTCGCCGCATCGGCAGAATGCTTTTCTGAACATCCTCTGGCACGGGCCGTTGTATCCGGAGCAGAGGAAAGATCTCTGCCGTTATTGAAAGATGTTGGCGGTTTTACATCATTGGCCGGAAAGGGGATAACGGTTGAGATATCCGGAAAGTTGTGGTGTTTCGGCAATGCGGCATTGATGCGGGAATATGCCGTTGAAATACCGGGATCATCCGGAGAGTTATCCGGTTTGACTTTGATATATATTGCCCGTAATGGAGAATATGCCGGAGTTATCGGCATCGGGGATATTATCCGTCCGGAAGCATATCAGGCAGTCAAAGAATTGAAAGATATGGGGATCGGTTGCTATATGCTTACCGGCGACAATCATGCCGCCGCCGCAGCAGTTGCGGAAAAACTGGCATTGGATGGATTCAAAGCGGGGCTTTTGCCGCAGGAAAAGGTCGCGGCATTGCAGAGTTTGCGTAATGGCATAACCGGAATGGTCGGTGATGGCATCAATGATGCACCGGCTCTGGCGGCAAGTGATTTGGGGATTGCGATTGGCTCCGGCAGTGATATCGCTCTGGAAAGTGCCGATGTGGTACTGTTGCGCTCTGATTTGAGCGAGGTGGTACAGATGGTGAAGTTGAGTAAAGCGACATTCCGGGTGATCCGGCAGAATTTATTCTGGGCATTTTTCTACAATATTTGCGGAATTCCTCTGGCCGCCGGGGTGATTTATCTTTTGGGCGGTGCGGCATTGGATCCGGCATTTTGTGCCGGAGCCATGGCGTGCAGTTCGCTTACCGTGGTACTCAATGCTTTGCGGTTGCGTTTTTTTCGGGGGTAGATACTTCTGTAAAGAATTGCTCTTTGACTTGTTGGAGCAGGGGGATTTCTGCCATAATCAGCATTCCGTCGCCGCTTTGGATTCTGGTATCACCGCCGGGGGGGATAAATGAACCATCCCGGCGGATCATCGTCACCAGCACTCCTTTGGGGAAACCGATCTCTGCCAGCGTTTTTCCGGCGATGGGATTTTTTTCAGTGACCCGGAATTCTTCCATTTCCTGATGTGCTGATCCTTCAGTAACTTCCAGTTCCAGCGGGGCAGGAGAATCATCATCGTCGGCTTCTCTGGCGAGATGGAGCATTTTGGCAACCGGCATGAGCAACCAGCCCTGAAAGGTGATGGAAAGGATCACCATGAAGAAGATCAGACGGAACATCAAAGCTGCATTTTCCACTCCGGCGGCCAGGGGAAATGTCGCCAGCACGATCGGAGCGGCACCTCTTATGCCGACCCATGAGATCATCAGTTTTTCCTTAAGAGAATATTTACTTTTGGCAAGGCAGATAAAAACTGCCGCCGGCCGGGCAACGAACATCAGCAACAGCCCCAGTGCCACGCCGGGTATCCATATTGCCGGAGAGATCAGCTCTCCCGGATCGGCGAGAAAACCGAGAACGGTAAATAAGCCGACTTGCATCAACCAGGCAATGCCATTATGAAATTTGCAGAGGGCTTTCTGGTAATTGTAACGTTGGGAATTGAGGTATATCCCGCATACATAGCAGGACATGAATCCGTTGGCACCGAGCAACTGGGTCAATCCGTAGCAGAGCAGAACCAGTGCCACGCTGACGACAAAATACAACCCTTCATAATCAAGTTTCATTTTGAAAAGTTTTCTTCCGGCCCAGCCGAAAAATATTCCGGCAAAAATACCGCCGCCAAGTTGATAGACGACGAGGGGGATCTCCACCATGATCCCCTGACCGGTACCGAGAACCAGACCGATCATCAGCAAAGTGAGGAATGCGGCAGTCGGGTCGTTGCTTCCTGATTCCAGTTCCAGAAGTTGTTTCAAATCACCTTTCAAACTGATTCCTTTGCCCCGGAGTATGGAAAATACCGCCGCGGCATCGGTGGATGAGATGATCGCTCCCAGAAGCAGACACCAGAGAAATGAATATTCAAAGCGGAGCAGGAAAAATGCTCCGATACCGGTGATCAGGGCGGTGATCACCACTCCGGGCATGGCCAGCAGTATACCGCGCAATGCCACCGGCCGGATCGAAGATAAGGAGGTGTCACTGCCGCCGGAAAACAGAATGAAACACATGGCGGCGATGCCGAAAAAATTGATTTGTCCGGCGTAATTCTCCCCGTTGAAAGGCAAAATGCTTTCGGCAAAAATACCGGCGGCCATAAACAACAGTAAAGTAGGCAGATTGAAGCGGCTGGAAATTTTGTTGGAAAATGCTCCGGCAAGCAACAGGAATCCGGCAATGGCAATGATTGAATCAGTCGCTGTCATCAGGAAAAATTCTTTCTGGGGTTAGGGGCTGCTGTTGTGTTATGTATATAATATAGGATAGTAAACGATTTTTTCAAGGCATTATGGTAGGGAAAAATCATTTTATTAAGGATTTATTAATTAAAATTTGCGGATAATGTTTCACATCGTTTGCCAGAACATTGGAAAAGAATAAATCCATAAAAAAATTAGACAGGGCTAATTGCTTTTTTCTGTTTTGGTGGTATATTAGATCGAAGCAGAGGGGGATGGTGATGAATAAATGTCGTTTCAGGGTATTTAAGTATTCCTATTAATCCTTTTATGCAATTTGAATGAAACAAAAGAGCGGTCTTGCTTTCTTGACAAGAGATGATTCAGACGGTATATTATCTAAATAACAAAAACATTTTACTTTTAAACAGTTGATTTATTCAGATTAATTTGCAATCATGGAAAGAGATTTTCGTATGGATATAGATTGCTTCAAAAGAATGTACCGTATGGTTGACTATCAGCGTCGTTTGTGTATGTGTGACGTGTGCAGCCGCTACAACTGGCAGGAGTTTGCCGGTAAAATTTCTTTCAAACAGTTGGATTATCTGATGCTTATCCGGTTGGCGATGCCCTGCAATTTGCAACAGGTCATGACGTTGACCGGCTTATCCAGTTCGGCGGCATCACTTTTTGTGGATAAAATGACCAAGCAGGGGGTGGTGTTGCGTGATCAGGATCCGCGTGACCGTCGCAATATTCTTATCCGTCCCGGGGAAAAACTTATGGAGTTGCTCAACGAGATCGACCGCGAACTTGAGCGGATAATCGTTACCGAGTTGCGCAGTTGTACTCCGGAACAGATAGATGAATTGGATCGCAGTTGTGCTTTAGTTTGTCAGAAGTTGGAAAAGATCAATGCCGCATCGGTGCTGCCTTGATTTTTTTCCGTCAATTAAGAGCCTTTTTTGTTCAACCCAAACCAAGGAGAAATCGTGAAAAGGCGTTTATTACTGTGTGCACTGCCTCTGGTGGTGTGTGGGGGAGTTTCCGCTGTTGCGGGAACAAGCGGTTCTGCGGCACAGGAGCCCGGAACCAGGGATATCAGAATTGTGCAGAGCAACGGAAATACCCGCTTCGTCAGCCGTATTTTCCAGTTGAAACACATTGCGGCTCAGGAGTTGCAGCCGTACATCAGATCTGCGATTCTGCGTTACAATGTCAACTCCAGACTGCAATGCATCAACTTTGAAGACGGTCGTGGTGTCGGTTTCCTGATCACCACCGGTGAAGAGTTCATGCCCTATGTGGAAGAACTTATCCGCCAGTTGGATATTCCCGGTCGTGATGCTGCCAATCCTGCGCGTATTGTCGGAACCGGTATTGCCCGGATCTCCTACACTCCGCAGTATCGTGCCGCGGCACAATTCAAAGAGATCATTGACGAAGTGATCGCATCCAGCGAAGGAACTTCCGGGATCGACATGGCGACCAACACGATCTTCTGGCGTGATACGGTCACTGCGGCCCGTGATACCCTTGACTGGGTGAAATTGATCGACCGTCCGCTGCCGCAGGTCAGAATCCGTTTCAATTACTATGAAGTGCGTGAAAGCACTCTGCGTGATGTCGGTTTTGACTATCTGGCATGGAAAAACGGTCCGGGTGTGAACCTTTTCAACGTTGGCTACAATGCCGGGCGTCTGGTGCTGGATGAAGCATTGAGTTCTGCTTTGACCGGTGCGGCCAGTTGGGGTTACGGCGGTATCTTCTTTGCTCCGTCGGTTGACTTGAGTTTCATCCGTTGTCTGCAGCAGTCCGGTGAGGCTTCAGTTGCCGCTGATGCTTCTCTGACGGTCATCAACACTCCGATCCGTTCGGTTGATGATTTCCGTGCTTTGATTGCCAGACAGGCAGCCGATCAGGATAATGCCCCGTATATTTATCGGGTCAGCATGACTCCGGAATATCAGAATATTGCCAAAAACAGTCAGGGCCGTTCTTTCATCGGAGCCAGTTATGAGACCGATGAAACCGGTGAATTGTATAAGAATCCGCCGCAGATGGAGTTGACGATCATCAACCCGATCATCTGTATGCCCGGCGATCGTTCCCAGGCTGATGAGAATGGCTTCATGCCTTTCCCGCAGGCCGGAACCACTGATGTTGAAAACGGCTGTGTCATCTTCCGTTACCGTTTTGATTTCAAAAACGTGGTCGAGCGTGGCAACACCGGTCAGGAGTTGAGCAATGCGGCCAGTATTTGCGGCGGTATCACTCTTGGCTATAATGTCGAAAAGATCGTCAGTGTTTATGAAAAAGAATCTGAAGTCCGTCAGACCATCGGCTTGCCGGTGCTTTCCAAGATTCCGATTTTGAAATACCTTTTCAGTACGACGACCGTGGTTCGTGAGAAAACTTATATTATCATCACTGCTGAAGCGATTCCGGTGACTCCGGATATGAGCGGCAGTTCATCTGCCAGCCGTACCACGGAAGTTCATGAACGGCAGCAGAACGATTTCTTTGAGGACTGATAAGCCATGAAAAGAACATTATTACTTTTTGCTGTCGCCGGTATTTTCAGTTGCTTTGCTGATGCGGTCACTGTTCCCGGTACTCCCCGTGATAATAACAACGGCATGACTCCCGGTTATCAATCACCTTCCGTTTCCACGGAATTGAAAGTCAATATCGATGAAGCTACCGGTGTGGTGCGTTTCATTCAGGATAATGATGATCCGTATGTGGTGACCAAGGCGTACCGTCTGCAGAATGCAGATCCGTATATTGCCCGCGGTTATGTCCGTTCTGCGATCGAAGCCAAACAGGTCAACCGGAGCCCCGTGCAGGTTGCGGCGATCAAATATTCTGACGGCACGGCATTTTTGCTGGTTTCTGCCGAAGAATACCGCTTCCAGGATTCCCCGAATGGTGAAGGTATCGACACCATCATCGCATCTCTGGATAGAGCCGGTCTGGCCACTGTCAGCAATGACAGTGCATGGGTGTATTTCCCGAAATTCCTGCCTGCGGCTACTTTGATGAATATGCTCAGCATTGTCGGTACCAACGAAAATGATCCGCAGTTTGCGGTTTCTCCGGATTCAATGCTGGTCGATGCAGAATTGAATATGCTGATGGTCTGCGCTCCGGATTGGTCCGGTGCGATCATCAAACAGATGCTTGAGCAGTATGACCGCCCCATTCCGGAAGTGCGCGTCAGTTACCGGATCGTTGAGATCTACGCCGAGAATGACGACCGCATCGGTCTGGACTTCCAGAGCTGGAAGAATAACGAGGGTGTCGATCTTTTCTCCGCCGGAGCGCGTGTCCGTCGTAATTGGTCGAGTTTCTTCCATGGCGGTGTCGATAACAACGGTTCCAACCGCACCAGTTATTGGAATTTCAACCCCAAATGGAACACCCGTTATCTGGACTTCCTGACCAGTATCGGCAAAGCCCGGGTGCTGACCAGCGGTTCATTGCTGGCCAAAAACCGTGAGGTTTCCTCGATCACGTTGAACTACGGTTACTTCTATGAACGTACCGATTATTCGGTCGATGCCGGTTACGGAATGGGAGAATTTGCCTACACTGACCCGAATCCGAATGCGATCTACCGTCAGCAGTTGGCGAAAATTTTGCCGGAGACTTTCTTGAGAAGCAATTACTTCTCTGACTTGGGCATTGTCCGCTTCACTCCGCGTATGATCGATTACCATGACGGTGTGCCGATTTGGAGCCCGGTGACTACCGTGACCAACCCCGACGGCAGTACTTCTTATTCTGCTGCGGTTCAGAGTGCGATTCTTACTATGGTTCCGCAGTCTGTTCTTGATAATGCCAAAATGGCTGCCGTCATGCAAGCCATCAATAACGGTCAGGTTACCGGTTTCCGTCCTGATACCGGAGAGCCGATTTTGAATTCGGATGGTATCGCTGCAGTTACCGCTGCGGTCACCCGAGCGGCGCAGGAGTATATCGCTGCCCATCCGGAATTGCAGCAGGCTCTTACCAGCCAGTTGGGTACGCTTTTCAGCTTCTTCAGCAAAGGCGATACTTCTGCGGAAGGTTTCCCCGGCGTCATCCATGGTAAATTGCAGTATCCCATGGCCCAGGATGGATTCCTGTTCAATTTGAAACTCCGTCCGGTGGTCACCGGTTCTGCAGCGACGATCGAATTCTGCGGTCAGACCATTTCTCTGCTGGGTTGGAACTCCGACGGCTCACCGCGAATCAGTGATTCCAGCGTGTCGACCACCTTCCAGGCGGCCTACGGCAATCAGGAATTCATCATCGGCGGTCTGCGCCGTACTGAAACTGTCCGCAGCGTTGCCGGTCTGCCCTTCCTGAAAGACATCCCGGTTCTCGGTCTGCTTTTCAGCACCGAAAACGAGTCGATCAAGCAGTCCCAGCTGGTCATTATTGCCACGGTTGAGTTCTCCGCTCCCCGTGCCAGCGGCATGACCGATGCGGCTTCCGGTCAGATCGATCAGACCTTGCAGAATGTCAATCAGGGTGTTGACAGCAAAGTCGGAAATATGTTTTTCCAGCAGTACGGTATTGACTCCGACGAAATCGAGTGATATATTTCATTCGTGCATCCCAAACGGCAGAGGATTCACCTCTGCCGTTTTTTTGTGGAAAGGATATTTATGAGCAGTAAAATTTTATCTTTGGTGAGCCGGGAATTTTCCGGATGGCGGCTGTGGGAAGCAGTATATATTCTGTTTTGTACAGTAGCGATAACTGTTATTTCGGTTGTGCTTGGCGGCGATGTACTCGGTATTGCTTCGGCGATCACGGGGACATTATATACGATGCTGGCGGGCAAGGGTAAAATAAGCTGTTATTTTTTCGGTATATTCAATTCGGCTGCTTACGGTTATATTGCTTTCACCCAACGGTTGTATGGGGATGCCATGCTGAATTGGTGCTGGTATTTACCGATGATGTTCGCCGGGATCGCTTTCTGGCGCAGAAAGATGGATGCGCAGAATTGTGTCATCAAGAACCGTCTTGATTTCCGGGGGCGTATTTTTACAGCGGTTATTTGTACCGCCGGCGTAATGGTTTACGGTGCAATTCTCTGGAAACTTGGCGATTCCCAGCCGCTGATCGACTCTTTTACCACTGTTTTATCGGTTGCCGCAATGATCCTGACGGTGAAACGTTGTGTGGAGCAGTGGCTGATGTGGATATTGGTAAATGCCGTTTCGGTGATCATGTGGATAAATGTTTATCTGCAGGGCGACGGCAATATTGCCACATTGCTCTGGTGGATAATTATGCTTATGACCGGGGTGATATTTTTCATCCAGTGGATAATGGATATGAAACATCAGAAAAGCGTTTAATCGATTTCCAGGAAATCTGGAGCGGCAGTCAGACAGACGCTCTCGCCGTCAGCTGTCAGATAGATGAGATCTTCCAATCTTATTCCGCCCCATTCCGGATAGTACAATCCGGGTTCAACGGTGACGACTTCTCCGCCTTTCAGTGCACTCCTGGAGCGGGGGGAGAGACGCGGAAATTCATGGATATCCAATCCGACTCCGTGGCCGAGACCATGGAAAAATCCGAATTGACCTTGTTCATTGGCTCCGGTGAAAAAGTGATGCTTTTCTAAAATCCCTTCCACTGCGCAGTGGATCAATGCGCCGTATGTGCCGATTTTTATCAGAGATTTTGCATATTCTCTGGCTTCAAATACGGCATCGTAAGCCCGGCGGACGATATCAGATGCTTTGCCTTTGACCACAGTGCGGGTCAAATCTCCCCAATACCCGGTTGCCGGAGAACGGGGGAAGATATCCATAACGATCGGAGCGTTGGCTTTTAATGGACCGCTTCCGGCGTTGTGCGGTTGAGAGCCTTGAATACCTCCGGCGCAGATGGTTCCGGTGGGGAGCATATTGTGATGCAATATTTCTGAATCGATTTCCGCCCGGAGCATTTCGCTGGTCAGGATTTGGCCGTTGTAAATGATCTGGTCTTTGTATATATCGCCGGCGCGCAGAACTTCGATCGCTTTAGCCAAACCGGCTTCGGCGGCCCGCAGGGCGGCGGTGATGGCTTTGACTTCATCTGTGGTTTTGAATTCTCTTTCCGGGTAGAAGGAATTTGCTTCCGGAGTGACGGTCAGACCGGAAGCGCGCATCTGATCGGCCAGACCCAAAGGAAAGTTATCCGGCACGGTAAAATCATTGCAACGGCATTTTCCGGCGATAGTGTTGATGATATTGATCCGGCTGATTCCGCCGAAATCTGCTTCGGAAGCCACATTCACACCATTTTTAGCACAGGAGCGGCCCCGGTCTATTTCCAAAGCTGAAAGGATGGCGTATTTTTCGTTATTATATTCAAAATATATGAAGTCATCCGGAGTGGAAATGCCGGAAGCATAGCGGATGTCGGAACAATTTTCACCGGAACCGATAAGTAAACGTATAAAATTTTTCATTTTGATATTGACTTTTCAGCAAATGTGGTTCATATTATCTTATTGTAAGTGTAATATAGCCTTTTTTACGGGGTTTTTCAAGACAGAGGTGTTAAAATGACAGATATTCTTATTGCAGTTGCGTTTGTGGTCGGAGCTTACCTGCTGGGCAGTATTCCGTGGGGATTTATTATCGGCAAGGTCCACGGTATAGACGTCCGGGAAGAGGGGTCGAAAAATATCGGAGCGACCAATGTGACCCGCTGTGTCGGCAAGTTTTCCGGCAAACTCTGTTTTCTGCTGGACTTTCTCAAAGGAGCGTTGCCGGTGCTTGGCGCGCAGTATTTTTTGAAAAATCTGCCGCCGCATCAGATGGTATATTGGGTGATCGGCACTTTGTTTGCCGCCGTGCTGGGGCATATGTTCCCGGTTTTTCTGAAATTCCGTGGCGGTAAAGGTGTCAGCACTGCTGCCGGAGCGGTTTTGGCACTGGTGCCTTATGCGTTGTGTATTGCGTTGCTGGTCTGGGTGGTGGTTTTTCTGGTGTCCCGTTACGTTTCACTGGCGAGTATTGCTGCCGCGGCGGTGTTGCCGATTGTGGCATGGGTGATGTATCTGGTCGGTATCGGTTCCGAATTGTCCCGCAGTAGAGAGGTTCTGATTTTCATCACGATCGTTGCTCTGGTGACGATTTTGCGCCATCACGGCAATATTCAGCGTCTGCTCAATGGCACTGAAAACCGTTTCGGGAAAAAAGAACCGGTTGAGAATCCTAAAAAAAACTGAATTATTTTCAGTAAAAGACTTGAAAATTCACGCTATTAAAACTATATTTCTATGCGTGTATATGATACAGTAATAAAAAGTTTTGCAAAGAACTAAAATAAATGTGGAGTAAAAAATGAAAATCAGCAAATCTTTTCTGGTGACTTTCTGTGTTGCATTTGTTATGATCGGCATGAGTTCAACCGCCAAAGCCGATGATGCCTGGATCATGCGTCCGATGGAAAAATTGGGTCGCGGTATAACCAATGTGGCATTCAGTGTGCTTGAGATCCCGATGAAATGGTCGGAAGTCAGTTCAGAGAAGGGGGCCTTGGCCGGACTTACTTACGGTACGCTCAAAGGTGTTTGCTACACTGTTGCCCGTATCGGTGTCGGTGTGGTTGACATTATCACATTCCCTTTCCCGTTGCCCAACTGCCCGGATGATCTTGAGGATGTGGGTTGGGGGTATGGCCCGATCATGAGACCGGCGTGGGTCGTTCCGGTCGGTGAAGATTGGAATAATTTTATCTACGATGACGATGCGATCGTAAATCCGGCATTATAAAACGGATACCGGAATATTTCTGCCGGAGCGTGTGAAACGTTCCGGCTTTTTTGTAATAGTTTTTTGAGGGTTGATAAATGAGTTTTTCCTGTGGTTTTGTCGGATTGCCCAATGTGGGTAAATCAACGTTGTTCAATGCTTTGAGTCATGGTGGCGCCGAGGCGGCCAATTTTCCGTTTTGCACGATCGAACCGAATACCGGTATCGTTCAGGTGCCGGATAAACGTTTGGCTGTGCTGGCGGATTTGGAAAAATCCGGACGCATTGTACCGTCAACGTTGAAATTTATTGATATTGCCGGATTGGTTCGCGGAGCCAGTCAGGGTCAGGGACTGGGCAATCAGTTTCTCGGTCATGTGCGTAATGTGGATGCGATTGCCCATGTGGTGCGTCTTTTTGAAGATTCTGATGTGGTTCATGTTTCCGGCAAGGTCGATCCGGTCAGCGATTTGGAAACCATCAGTACTGAATTGATGCTGGCTGATCTGGAAATGCTGGAAAAACGTCGGGATAAAGCCTATAAGATCGCCCGTTCCAATGATCCGGATGCCAAAGCGGAATATGAGTTGATCGTTTCCATGATCGCGGATCTTTCCGAGGGCAGAATTCCCAGTTACGACCGCAATGATCCCAAAATGAAAGCGTTGGCCGAGAATTTCGGTTTGCTTACGGTCAAACCGGCATTTGTTTGTGCCAATGTCGGTGAGGATCAGGCGGCAGATTTTACCAATTGCGAGGCGGGAAAGCGTCTGGCGGCTTATGCAGCTGAACATGGTTTGGAAGTTGTGCCGGTATGTGCCAAGTTTGAAGATGAATTAAGCGCATTGTCTCCGGAAGAAGCCGAAATTTTTATGGCTGATCTGGGGATCAGCGGTTCCGGTCTTGACCGGGTGGTGGAAACCGGATACCGTTTGCTGGATTATATAACTTTCTTTACTGCAGGTCCAATGGAATCAAGAGCATGGACGGTTACCAAAGGGGCATTGGCTCCGGAAGCGGCGGGCAAGATCCACACTGATTTGCAGCGTGGATTTATCCGTATGGAAACGGTTTCATACGAAGATCTGGTCGCCTGCGGCTCATGGGCAAAAGCGCAGTTGGCTGGAAAACTCCGGATCGAAGGAAAAGATTATGAAATGCAGGATGGTGATGTGATTCATGTTCGTTTTTCAGTATAATAATTTGAAAAATGGTTGGCCGGGTGTTATATTATTATTAACGAGTTGAGTGATTTGAATCAATTAAAACAGGGAATTGTCTTAT
Organism: Lentisphaerota bacterium; assembly: GCA_015061625.1. GTDB lineage: Bacteria > Verrucomicrobiota > Lentisphaeria > Victivallales > Victivallaceae > UBA1784. Next base: position 66,316 of record SUWG01000007.1, read on the forward strand.
AAAATGGCAAAGCAGAAACAGACAGTTGAATTTACCGGGCAGGATCTGGTTTATTACAATGCTCTGATGAAAGTCCGCAATGATCTTTCCGAGCAGATCCGGGTGTGTTCCGACGAATTGTTGGATTGCACCAACAGTGAAAAACGCGGTGTGACTACTCACATGGCCGACAGCGATTCATCCCGCAATGAAATGGGGTTGCAGATGCTTACCGAAAATGGCAACATCATCACCCTTATCGATGATGCCATCGAGCGGCTGGCCAATGGCGAATATGGTATTTGTATGGATTGCGGCGAGCCGATCCCGGAACCCCGGCTTATGGCCCGGCCTTACGCACTTTTTTGCATCAAATGCAAAAGCCGTCATGAAGAGATGATGAAAAACCGATGAGTTGGTTTGAAAGGTTGGAAAAAAATTCTGCCAGAGAGCGGAAAATATTGATAATTTCCCTTGTTGCGGCATTGTTGCTGTTGATTGCCGACCAGTGGACGAAGTGGTATTTTGTCCGGAATTTCAGTTATGGGCAGAGTGTGGCTATCATTCCCGGCTGGTTGAATTTTACTTCCGTGCGCAATCTTGGTGCGGCATGGAGTATTTTGAGCGGTTATGTCTGGTTTTTATTGATTCTCGGAGTTCTTGCCGGAACGGCGATCGTCTGTTTTTTCCGGAAACTTACTGAAGCATTTCCGGAGCGTTATATCGCTTTGCTTTTGTGTCTTTCCGGCATAATCGGCAACTCATTTGACCGTGCATTTCATGGTTCGGTTGTCGATTTTATCCATGTTCACTATCAGAATGTATGGCATTTCCCGGTTTTCAATATTGCCGATATGGCGATTTGCACCGGAGTCGGTGTCTATATGCTTTCCTGTCTTTTTCGCAAAACTCCTGAAGGAGAAAAATAATCATGTTGACCGCCCCGGTTGCTTTGATCCGCCGGATGGAAAATCAGGCGGTGATTTCCGGAATCGCAGAATATGATTTGATGCTCCGGGCCGGGATCCGGGCGGCTGATTATATCCGGGAGTTTTTTCCTTACGCCCGGCGTTTTGTCATACTTTGCGGCGGCGGTAACAATGGTGGCGATGCATTGGTGGCCGCCAGATATCTTCTGCCGCACAAGGTGGTTATTTTCAGCACCAAAGATAAAGCTTCTTTTACCGGTTGTGCCGCCAATGCGGTGCGTGATTTGCCGGAAACAATACCGTTTTTTGTCCGTAGCACCTTAAGTGATGCTGATTTTTTTCCGGGAGATGTGATCGTTGACGGGTTGCTGGGAATCGGATTTTCCGGGGGAGTCCTCAAGGCAAATGTACAGAACTTTATTTCAGCAGTCAACCGGAGCAATCTGCCGGTAGTTGCGCTTGATTTGCCCAGCGGAATAGATGCTGACAGCGGCAATGCTGCAGATAACGGAGCGGTAAAGGCAGATGTGACATTAACTTTCGGCCGTCCCAAAAGCGGATTGTTTCAAAGTGATGGAAGTTTATTGCGCGGCGCAGTGCGGTTGCTGGATATCGGTTTGAGTGGAGATTCCCCGGATGGTATAGCGGTATATACCAATATTGAAGCGGTGGCAGCGGTTCCCCGTTTTGCGGTGGATTGCCATAAAAATTCCCGTGGCCGGATATTGATATGGGGATCATCCCCGGAATATCCGGGAGCGGCGGCATTGAGTGCGGTTGCGGCATTGAAAGCCGGGGCAGGGATCGTCAGATGTGTTTCTGAAGCAGATTTGAGTAACCGGCTGTGCAATGCGGTGATATTTGAAAAGTTGATTCCCGGAAATTATCCGGATAAGTTTATGAAATCATCCGATGTGCTGGTTTGCGGTTGCGGTTGGGGCAGTTGTGCCAATGTGGAATCATTGCATCGGGCATTGGAGTTTCCCGGCAAGGTGGTGTTGGATGCTGATGCGTTGAATATTGCTGCCGGAGAGCCGTCAAGTTGGATTTGCCGGGAAAATCTGATCATTACTCCGCATCCGGGAGAAGCGGCAAGGTTGATGCAAGCATTTGGCATTCCATCAAGCGGCAACCGTCAGAGTGATGCATTGAATCTGGCGGAGCGTCTCAATGCCACGGTAGTTTTGAAAGGCCATGACAGCGTGGTTGCATTTCCCGGTGGTAAGCCGTTACTCGTTGCGGCCGGTTCTCCGATGCTGGCGACCGCCGGAAGCGGTGATGTGCTTGCCGGGGTTATCGGGGCGTTGGCTGGAAAGATGGAAGCCGTTGAAGCGGCGGCATTGGGTGCATATATCCACGGTGTTGCCGGAGAAAATTTACGCAGCATACCGATTGCCGATGAGTTGCCGCAGTTGATTTCAGAAGTGATCATCAAATTGCAGAGAAATCAACTTATTTGAGATCACATTGCCATACCACCGGCAGTGAACACCATGGTAAAATCTCCCGGAAAACTTTTCCTTCCGGAGTTTTGATTTCGATAAGTCTGCCGTTATCAGTTATCCGTGAAGATATTTCAAAGCCGCTGGCGGTGCGGCAGATCACTTCATTATTTTTCGCATGATAGAAATTCAGATTTCCCGGCATCCGGAAAAACCTGATGCCGCTGTCGCGGATATTGGTCAAAAAGGCATTGGTCGGCTTACGGGAAGAGCCCGGTTCATAAACTGCTGCATCCAAAAGATAATAAGGTAATGTTGCGACACCGTAACTGGTTCGGGAAGTTCCACCGGAAAAGTAGATCGAGGCGTAGAGCGTGCCGTGTTCTTTCATCAACATTCCGGCGACGGCGGCGGAATCCCGGTCGGGAACGTCGATAACGGTGCTGCGGCCATCCGGAGCGATCAGAACCAGCATCGCCGGAGAATTACTGCCGTAACTTACGGCGATGAAACGGTGGTGGGCCGGGGCGGAAAATTGCCAGAAAAATAATACGATCACCATGCCGCAAAGGGCAATCATCCGGTGGGGTATGGATTTCAGGCCGAGTGCGCCGAAAAAGAAAAGATAGTAGAGAAAAACGCTCCACAAAGGCGGCTTTATGACTGAAAGCGGAGCAAAAATTTTTGCGGCTTCAGCAGTCAGATCGGATAGCAGAAAGAAACTTGATTCCAATGCAAATGCTCCGAATTGATCCAGAAGAGGAATAAATGCTCCGAAGATCATTTTGAAAAACATTGCACCGAATAAGATCGGGGTGAAGATCACCAGAACGAGATTGGTCAGAATACTGCCCGGCGCAAACAGGTTCTGACGGTAAAGAGACATTCCGCATCCGGCGGCAAATGCAGTAACGGGAATGATCAGATACATAACTGTATTCATTTTCAGATGGAATTTTCGCCGGAAACGTCTGGTCAAAGCGGCTTTTGGCGGCATCAACACCAGAATTTCCCGGTAATTTTCCCGGAATATCCCGGTTGTTTCCACTGCCATTATCAGGGCGGCGGTGATCCCGAAAGAGTATTGAGCGGATAGTGAACCGGTCGATTCCGGCATCAATAAAGCGAATGCCGCCCATGTCCACATCATCGTATCCCATGAAAGCGATTGGACGAGTATACTGCGTAACAAACACCAGACGATGACCATGGTTCCGGCTCTGACCGCCGGAAGCGGCGCACCGGAACAAAGGACATAAAACAAGGTTAAAAGAGCCGTGATCCGGTAACGCCAGGCAAAAGGCACCGGACGCAGGAGCAATAAGATTATTCCGGCGACCAGAGTGACGTGCAGTCCGGAAATGGAGAAAAGGTGGATCGTACCGGTATTGACGAAGTTCTTTTTGTCTTCTCTGGACATCCCCTGGGATGCTCCGAGGAAAAGTTGAGCGGCCATTTCAGCGGCTTCCGGCGTGTCGAAGTTGCTTACCAACCGCCTCAAAAGGAAGTCCCTTGCAATAAAAAACGGCCGGAAAAAGGTAAAGACGACACCGTCACTGGAATATTCTCTGACGATGAGCAGCGGTCGGTCGCCGTATCGCGGCGGTAATTCGCCGGAAATTTCTCCGTCTGAACAAATCAAGCCTGCCGGGCGGGCCGGAATGATCACTCCGGAAAAGGTGAATTTTTCTCCATAAGAAAGAGGTGTTTCATCCGTAAATATCACAGAAGCGGTAAATTTTGCATCTTGAGTTTCCACTTCGCAAAGGTAAGTCGATAATGGCGGCAATAAATTTAGATCACAGGCTCTGCGGTCAATGCAAATAATTGTACCGGAAAGAGTTTGATTCTGGTGGGGAATCTTTTCTGCGGCCGCAGAATCAAGATTTTTGTGGATTATGCCGGAGGTCAGACATAAGGCAAAAACACCCGTTGTGAGCATAAGTTGCTTTTTATCGAGAAAGATCAATCCGGCAAGCGGCAGGAGCAGATAGATGTAATCAAGCAAACCGTAACCGCAAGCCGCTCCCAACCCGGCGGCGATGGCGATCAGGGTGGATGGGCGGAATTTACACTTCCATTCGGTCGGGATCTTCAGCGATTTCCACATTTTTCTTTTGCATCAACTTCCAAAGCGCACAGGCGGCCAGAGTACATAATACCGGTAATGCCGGTAATTGATACCGCGGAGCGGTGATCGCTCCGGGCAAAAAGAGATAATATTCCGCAAAGGCGAGGAAAATGAGCAACTCCGGATAAGATTTTTTCCAGTTGATCAAATCATGTCCGAGTCGGCAGAATGATGCAAGATACAGGATACCGACCGGAACCAGTAACGGTATAAGACAAAGTAAAAACCAAATATAATTTTCGCCGAAATAGTGTTTGACAGCGGCAAAAATCCCATCTTTTTTCAAAACGCCCATCGTACCCCGGTCGGAGACGGTTGCCCCCATACTTTCGCAGAAACTCGGAGCATCCGGCAGAAGGATTAACAGGGTGAAGTGCTGGGAGAAATAGATAAAAGGGTGATCGTAAACCATTTGCCGGAATTCGGCTTTGCGCCAGTTTTCCCTGCTTCTTTCATCCGGGAAACGTGTAGTATCGGCAAAGGCTTCTCTTTCAATGGCCAACAGCCGTTGTTTTTCGCTCTCAAAATCGGTGCCGTTGACTTCGGCCATAAGCATTGCGCCATTCTGGTGACGCATGGCCCCGGTATTGGTATCGATATCAAAGGTTGCTCCGATGCGATAGTTGCGGAGCATCCATGGAGTTATTACCGCGGCAAAGATCAGCAGAGCGGTAACTGAATGGATTAACCGTTGTTTCCACGGTACGCCGGAAATGGTCAGGATCAGGGTGAGCAGAACGAGTATAAAAAGTTGATTGATCGGCCGGATAAGCACCGCCAAAGCGGCGATAAAGGTGCAAAGAAAGAGATCGGAACACTTTTTCTGCTGATAATAACGGATGAAAAACAGAAATTCTCCGGCGGCGAATAAGGCAAAAAGAGTGTCGCTTAACAGTATCGGAGCATTGGCGATGGCAGTCAAATTGCCGGCCATGAGGGCGGCCGCGATATTACCAATGGATTTCTTTCCGGAATAAGCGGTTGCCGCCCAGGCCGTAACGGCGCAGGTGGCAACCGAAATGATTACCTGGATCACGGCCAGAGTTTTATTGCCCAGACCGGAAAAATAAACGGCGGACGCCAGCAGGGGATATCCCGGCGGCCGCCGGGTGGTGGGGAAGGTCGCAGATTCGGCGATCGACCGGGCAGGGGCGAGATAGCCGATGCTGTCCGGGCGCAGTAACCGTGTTTCATCAGATATTGCGCCCAGAGTCGGTATCAGCCGCAGGATCAATGCCGCCAGCAAAATTGCCCAAAGGGTGTATTTATGTTCTAAAAACTTATTCATAATAATAAAATATACCATTATTTTGTGCTTTGCAAGGAAAGATTATCTGTTTTTTACTTGCAATCTGGAAAAAATGCTGTATATTGTAGATATTTCAATGGAGTGCCGGCTTGGCTCAGTTGGTAGCGCAGTTGATTTGTAATCATCAGGTCGCCGGTTCGAGTCCGGCAGCCGGCTCCATTTTTTTTATTTTCTTTACACTATGAAATATCCGGTGATCCGCAAATCTTACATCCGCAGTTGGCAATATATCCGTGAAGATTTTATTCCGGTGGTGAATAAATTTCTGAAATCCGGTCTGCCGGAGTGTAAGGTCATCTATCACACCCGCAATAAAGAATGCCGCCTGCTTTCCGAAGGAACCCCGGTTCCGTTGGTATTCAAGTTATACCGTGAAAAACGCTTTTTCCGGTATTTATTCCGTCCATCGCAGGCGTACCGGGAATTTCTGGGATTCAAATTGACCGCTGAAGCCGGAATTCCGGTGGCAAAAGTTATCGCTTTGGGCGAAAGACGCTCGTTTTTGCGTTTGAAAGAGGCATTTTTCGTCACTGAATATCTGACTGGTTTTAATGATGGCGATGAGTTTACCCATCCGGGATGCAATGAGAAATTGCAGGATGAATTCATCCGTATAAATCTGGAGTATCTGGCCCGGTTTCACAATGCCGGATTGGTGCATGGCGGTTTCCACCCGCGCAATGAACTTTACAAGTTGGATGATGCGGGAAATATGATCGTGGTCTGGATCGATTTGGCCACGGTCGCTCCGGAGGGCAAACGCAAACGTTTTTCACAGCAGGATGATTTATCCCGTTTCTTGAAAGAGTATAAATTTTCCCCTGAAAAAGAGCAGGAATACCGTTCTTTTTATGCCTCATTGCGCAACAGATAAAAAAAATCTCTTTTTTTTTGCACTTTGGGGGCTTTTTCTGTTGAAAAAAACCGTTTTGCAGTTTATAGTATCAGCGACAGTGTGGAAAACCCCATAGGGATAATGCAATGAAAAAATACAGAATACACTCTTTTACGCTGATCGAGTTGCTGGCGGTTATCGGATTGCTGGCTTTGCTTATCGGTATATTCACTCCGGCTTTTTCCCGCATGATGCAGGGAAATCAGGTCGATCAGATGTCGTCCAAGTTCAAAACCGGCATGGAGGTCGCCCAGGCTAAAGCCGTTGCTTCCCGCAAATATGTGGCGATGATCATTCCCACTGTTGCTTCTGAAGCCGATCCCCGGTTGCGTCCTTATTGCAATGGCGGCTACCGTCTGGCCTATGTGAAACGTGACGGTAACGAATATGTTTTTGATTCATGGGTCCCCGGCCAGCAGTGGTCGAATATGGTCGATGGTGCGATGCTGGTGCGTATACTCCGGCGCAAGGATTGGTATAACAAGGCCGGAGATGATGAGAGTGGTGTTAAAGGTTTGGTAACTGATCCGGCGGATGATGCCACCGGAGCCGTTTCTCTTGCCGGAAATACCGGTGATGCTTTAACCGGGTACGAGTGTTTGACGACGATCATGATCCCGGAGGAAATACATGATGCCGGCACGGATGATATCGTGCTTCTGGGGATTGACGGCAGTAAAACAAATGAAAGATATAAATCGCAGGCCAGGGCAATCGTGTTTACTCCGTTTGGCGGTTGTGCCGGCAGTGATGAGCCGCTGTTGTTCTTCTTCACCGAGGCAAGCGTGAGCAACGATGAATATTCTTACAGCAACAGTGATAACTTTCTGGTGTTGAAACTTAATCCGATTACCGGCAAGGTGGTCTATCTGTCGATGGAGGATGGTGATGAATAAGTTGATGAAATACCGCTTCAATCTGGTTGAAGTCATGCTGGCGATCGTGGTTCTGTCGCTGGGTATGGCGAGTATTTTTGTATTGTTTCCGGCGGGTTTGAGCAATCACCGTTCTGCTATGGCGGAGAACAGCATTGCCGATATGGCCGAGTTGGTGATTTCCCGCATCCGGGCTCAAGCGGCATTGAAAGGTACGACCGATGGTTTCGGTAGCATCGCTTCGGAATTTTCCGGCGACCCGGCGACCGATGTGGGGGATGATTGGCGCAGTGTTTCCTCTTCCGACCCGTGGACGGTCAAAAAGATAAACAATGGTCTTTATGTTGTCCGTCAACTTTCCGGCCCGGCGGATGATCCGTATGTGGATTTTGCCGCAGTGGTGCGGGTTTATACCGATGATAATTATCTGGACGAATTATTTGCCCCGGTTTCTGCCTCCGGTGGTGCGCTTTATGCTGAAGCGAAACACTCCGGCAGTTGGTCACTTGGTGCTGATGACGATGCAAAATTGAAAGCGTTGTCGGTCGGCAGTGCCGTTCTGCCGCTGATCGTGGAAATAAGTTATCCGGCTGATGTGCCGTATGCGGATCGGACCAAGGCATATTTCCGTTTTGAGATATTTAATGAACTTTACGAGTTGAAACAGGAAGATTGAGGAGGTTGCTGTGAAAAAATACCGTAGAACTTCCTTTACGTTGATCGAATTGCTGGCGGCAATGGCGGTTTTCAGCATATTGCTGGTTGTTGCTCTGCGGCTTTTTTCCGGAGCGCAGCAGATTTGGTTGCGCAGTGAGCAGAAAACTGATACCTTTGCTTCGGCGCGCACGGCAATGGAATTTCTGGCATCCCGTTTGCAAACGATCAGTTATATTGATGATGAGCCGTTTGAAATCGTTGACAATGATCACAATACGACCGATGAAAATGGCGATAAAATGCCCGGATTCACCGGATATGAGTGTGATGAGATCTGGTTCATCAGCAATCTGGCTCTGGGGGATGGCGGACATAATCAGCATTTTGTGAAGTTCCGTCTGGTCAACCCCATGGGAGATCAGGATAATGCCGGTACATTCCAGATGATCAAGTATACCGGGCAGAGAACGAAAGGGAAAAACCACTTTTATTGTGAACTTTTCCCCGGTTACAGTGATGACAGCCGGAAAATCCGGAGTTACGCCGAGGCGATGACCCATTTGCGCAAGGTATTCACTGCGGTGCAGGAAGATGGTGATGATCCGAATGTGGATGGGGTGGAAGCGGCCGCAACTGCAGTGGATATTATTGAAAACGTGGTAAGTTTCAGGATATTGAGATTTGTTGCAAAAGCGAATCTTGATGGCGATGGCAATGTCGAAAGTTACGATTATGATGAAGATACTCCGGCAACCGGTGATACGACCGCCGCACCTTATCTGGTGGAAATAGAGTTGCGTATGCTTGACAGCCGGGAAAGTTTCCGCAGATGGCGTGAGGCGGAAACTCAAAGTGAAAAAGATGCCATTTTTGCTGAATTCGGTTATACATTCCGCCGGGCGATTTTGCTGGGCAAGAAAGGAAGTGAATGATGAGATATATGAAAAATAATTCAGAAAGCGGTGTCGCTCTGATTTTTGCCATCGGACTTCTGGCATTGTTGCTGTTGGTCGGTTTGGCTTTTGTCGGCAATTCGATCAATTACCGCAAGGTGGCGGAAAACAACAGTTCCCGTTCACAGGCGAGGATGCTGGCTTTGTCGGCGGCCAGCCGGGCGGCAAGTTCATTGCAGATCTATTCCCACCAGTTTATTAAAAATGATTCATCACATGAACCGCCGAAAAGTTTCGATCATATTTTCAGTTTTGCCAGATATGATGCTGACGGAGCGGTTTCATCCGGTGGGGCGCATGAATACAATGATGGTCTGGTGGGGGATTATTCATTGATGCTGCTGCCGACCGGCAGTTCGGTTTTGAGTTCCCAGCGGGCTTTGGCATTCAACAATCAGTTTTTGAATAACTGGCCGGGGCGGTGGGTCTTTTTTACCAATGGTTTGACCGGCGATGACCGCCGGATCATCGGGCGTGCCGCCTGGCAGGTGGTTGGTTCACCGGCTGAAATTCTGGCTCCGGTATTTATGCGTGGAGCGGTTACGGTCGATCCGTATTACAGTGGAAGCGGTTCGGAAATATTTTATCCCAATGAACACCGCTGGGGCAGGGAGATCGACGAAGTGGTATTGCCGGATGGTGTGTTTTCAACAGCCGGGATAACTGCCGACGGCCGGATGAGTGATATGAGTACGGTTTATCCGACCGTTATCGGAGCAAGTGGCACCGGTGAGGCCGCTATGCGTATCCAACGCTGGATCGAGAGTTGGTTTGTGCCGGATTATGCCGGCGGCACGGTCGCAGACCCCTCGGAAACCACCTTTACTGAAACTTATGCAGTCGGCCGTTATCACCGGTTGCGCTTCAATATTTCTGAATTGAATGACGGCGGCCATGAGTGGCAGGAAAATCGTGATGGAGATCCTGTTTATGAAGGTTTGGATCAATGGTATGCCCGGTTGGGGATCACCAGCACCAATAAAGCCTATGCCAATAGTGAAACGGCGATCATCCGTCTGACTGCGGATGCTCCGTATTTCATGGATCACTCCGATAAATTTTTTGACTATGAGATTTTCGGCAGTGATGTCAGTGATGGTGACCGGGAATTTGGCGGCTTGCCGTTCCTGCGCCGCATCGGTCATAACAAAGGCACATTTACTTCATTGACTGATTTGCGCAAACAAATTGCCGCCAATTTCAATGATTATTGCGACACCGATGGGATTCCGACTTCAGACGTGGCGGCAACTGATTGGCTGGGTTTGCTGGGGAAGGATAAAGCCAATCCCACCTACACCGGCAATGAACAAACGCCGTATATTTATGAGATCGGGGTAAGTTTCGGTATTGCTTCCAGTGATGCTGATACTGCAGTTATTTCTGCATCCAGAGATGCCACGACCGGTGAATATACTTTTGGTGCGCAGATACTGGCCGCTCCCGTGGTCAAACTGTGCAACATATATCCTTTTAATCCGGCCGGTGGAATGTACAGCGACTTTGGTTCTGATACCGATTTTCTGCGGGCTTATGTTGATTTAGGGCAGTTGAATATTGAATTTAAGTTTAAGCAAATTACTCTGAAAAATGTTACACTTTCTTATACGTTTGAAGAGTATGATGGAAAAGATGCAAATGGAAATGATATTTATAAACCTCCTGTGACAAAGACGATTACGTTAGACATTGTTATAACCGATGAATCCCCCCTGATATATGGTTTGGATCCGTTCCAAATATCCGGTTCCAATTGGGAGCGTACTGCGGAAACTGCGGTAAATCCTGATACTCCGATCAATCCGGTTGTATTTTCCGCATCTGATGTGGATAATTCAAGCGGCAGTAAACCTTATCCGTGGAAGCGTGGAGCATCCGGGGATCAAGCCTTACCTGCAACCTCGTTGATCTTTACTTTATCAGTTTCGGAAGATAATTTTGCCAGTAATCAAACGGGATTTTTTGTGCCAACATCTGTGCCAACACTTGTGGCAGATGATTTTAAAAAATTCCAACTTGCGATTAACGATGACAAGGATAGTGGTAATAATAGATACAGTCTTGCATCCGTGCAAACGCAACCGGCTACTATCACGATAGATCAGATCGCAGTTACCAACATCGATTTCGCCGGTATCCGCCGGGCGATCCTGACGGCGAATATCGGCGGAGAAGAAGTCGGTATCGACTTTGTCGGCAAATTGATGTCACCGGATTTTACGGTCGATTCCGAAGAGGAAATCAATTGCCCGACTGCAGTAGATTCCACTGCTTTGGCCGGTATTGTGTTGGGCAGTTACCGCAACTATGATCCGCGTCAGAATCTGAATAATGGAGATTGGTTGGCTCTCAACGAATACGCATTTGTGTCTGACATTTTCACATATTCGGATGATATTCAGTCTGCCAGCAGTATTCCGTTACTTTGTTTGTCAGGCATCAATACCACGATTGATTCGGCGGTTAATACCGATTTTGTTCCGTTCCCGGCCACCAATCCAGATGACCGGGATGAGGAAACTGCTGACGGACCGGCTTACACATCAGACAGTGACCGGATTTCTACGGCGGTTATCCGCAATGCGCCGATGATGAGTCCGTGGGAGATCGGTTTTATCCATCGTGGTATCAGATGGCAGACAATCAATATCAAACTCGCAAAATTTACCAATTTTGCCGATAATGAAGAAAATTGGGGAAATCCCGGCAGCACTTATCAGCAGGGCGACGGTGCGATTCTGGAACAGATCAAAATGTCAGACCGCATCCGTTCCTACGGTAAGATCAATATCAATCGTCTGCGTTCCGGAGATACTCACTTTGCCGATAATATCACCCAGAATCTGGGCGTTGCCCAATCGCTTTTTACCGGTTTGGTCTATGGTGAAGATCCGTTGAAATTTATCATTGATTCCACCCGTGATGCCTCTACCGGCCGCTTCCCTGACACCGCCATTGCCGGAGACACTGATAAAATTAATACAGCGCAGGGAATCACTTGTGCAAGTAACTTTGCCCAAGATACCGCGCGTGAGGAATATTCCAGAAGGATTGCATTCCTCAACTATGAAACTTCTGCCGGATTATGTTTGGAAAATGCTTTTTCTTCAACTGTTTCCACCTCGCAAACGACAGATGCGGCGCAAGAGGAGATCATCGGTAAAACGATCAACCTGCTTTCGGCGCACCGTTCATCGCCTAATCTGGTTTATGTGGTCGTTGTTGCCCAGAGCATCCGTGACCGGGCCGGGGAGCAGGTGCAGTTGACTACGGAAACTGTTCCGGGCAACTTTAACCATCCTTACAGCGGCAGTGTGGATATTGACGATGGAGTAGTGACGATGCAGTGTCAGTATGGCCGCTTTGATTATCTGCACCATACTTCGGAAGATCCGGGGCAGCACATTTACTTTGATGAAATCACCGGAGAGGTAAAAATGTTTGTCCAGTTGTATCACGACACGACTACCGGCCGTCTGACGATCCTGAAAATCGATTATCTCTGATTATGAAACACGTTGTAATTCTGGCCGATGGCGAGTTCCCCCGCCATCGGATATCGCTTGATATTCTGAAAAATGCCCAATGTGTGGTTTGCTGTGACGGGGCGGCGGATAAACTGCTCCGGTTTGGTCGTGAACCGGATTGGATCGTCGGTGATCTGGATAGTGTTTCGCCGGAAACAAGAGAGCGTTTTTCCGATCGGGCAGTCAAATTTTTTGAGCAGGAAACCAATGATCTGGCTAAAAGTTTCCGTTTCTGTCTGGAGCGCAAACTGGCGGTAAGTGCCATTATCGGAGCCGCCGGAGCCAGAGAGGATCATTTTCTGGGTAATCTCGGCCAATTCGCCGAAGCCGCTGTAAATTTCCCCGGTTGCTGTTTTTATACTGATACCGGGTATTTTACCTGTTTCTGCGGGCAGGGGAGTTTCGATGCTCCGGTCGGCAGTCAAGTGTCGATATTCAGTTTTGATCCGGCGGCGAAATTGAACTCATCCGGATTGAAATATCCGTTGTGTGATTTGCCGTTGAAATGGTGGTACTCCGGCACTTTGAATGAAGTGGAAAAAACTCCGTTTACCCTTGAAGTGGATCGCAATACACCGATTTTACTGTTTTTTAAGTATTGACACTTGCAATATAGGTCGTTTTGTGTTATATTAAGAGAATGTTGTGTAATAAAAATATTGAAAGGGGGTGAATTCCATGCATACCGAAGTCCGCGTCAAAAAAGGTGAGGTCATCGACCGCGCACTGCGTCGGCTCAAAAAGAAGCTCGACAAGGAGGGAACCCTCAAAGAACTGCGTAACCGCCGGCACTATGAAAAGCCGAGCGAAATCAAACGCCGCGAAGCCAAACAGCGTCGCCACTGATTTACGCAAGTGCAAAAAAAGAGATCCGTTTTCACGGGTCTCTTTTTTTTTGTATAATTGCCGAAAGGTTTATTTCCATGAAGCGATTTTGCGGCATACATCCTTTGCCGCGGCAATGATCTCTTTTTCTCCGGGAATAACTTTGTTGCGCATCAGAAATTTACCGTTGCAAATCACCGAATCGATCACTGTCGGGTCTGCGGCATACACCATGTCGGCGATCAAATCATAATTGCCGCTCATCACCGGGGAATCCAGATCGACCAAAATCATATCGGCGGCTTTGCCGACTGCGATTTCTCCGGCATCAACTCCGGCAAATGACGCTCCCGCAGCAGTGGCGGCATGGAAAATATCTGCCGTTTTTCCGGCGGTGGGGAGTTCGGTTACACTTTTGGCAGTCAAGGCGGCAACTTTCATTTCATCGATCATCGACAGGTTATTGTTGCTGGAAGTACCGTCAGTACCGATGGCGATTTTGCATCCGGCTTTTCTGGCCGCTTCAAAATCAAACATCCCACTGCATAATTTCATATTTGAAACCGGATTGTGGGCGATATACGCACCTCTGGCGGCGATGATCTCCCGGTCATGACCGGTCAGATGGACACAATGGGCAAGCATGGCACGCTCATTGATCAGGCCGAGAGAATCAAGATACTCAACCGGAGTCATATTGTGTTCTTTAAGGCAATCTGCCACCTCTTTGGCAGTTTCAGAAACGTGGATATGCACTTTGCGCCCGTCAGATTCCATCATGCCGGAAATTTTTTGCAACGTTGCCCGGTCAACGGTATAGATCGCATGAGGAGTATGAGATACTTCGATGGTGTCTATATCCTGTGCCGCTTCGATCAATGCGGCATTGGCAGATTTGGCATCGTCGGAAACATTGCCGAGGTAAAGCAATCCCAAAGTGGCCCGCATTCCGGATTCCTTCACCGCTTTAAGGGCGGCTTCCGGATGCCAGTAGGAGTCGTTGAAGTAAACCGTGCCGGAGCGGATCATTTCCACCGTGGCCAGACGGGTACCGATATAGATATCTTCTGCAGTAAGTTTGGCTTCCACCGGCCAGATGTGATTGCTCAACCAGTCAAAAAGTTCCATATCCTCGGCATAGCCGCGTAAAAGTGTCATAGCCGCATGATTGTGGGCATTGTAAAACGGCGGTAAAACGGCCATTTTATCCAAACCGTCGAATATATCGGCATCCGGAGCGGAAATTTCCGGAGCGATGGCAGAAATTTTCCCATTCTCAAGCAGAATATCCGATGATTTCCGGTCAAGGATCACATTTTTCAGCAGAATTTTCATAATATTTTCCCTTTTAAGATAAAATCGATTTCTTTATCCATGGTGCCGGATTTCCGCATATCATTGATGATCATTTGTTCTACATCAGCGGGGGGCAGATTGATACCGGCGGGCAAAGTTTCTGCGGCCAATATCCGCAATGCTTCATTGCTTAATGCCATACTCGGATCGATATAGCGGATTTCAGTAGGCTCCTCAAGCATGAAGTTTAGCGGACGTTTCCGGTTCAATACCAGATCATCCGGCAGATCTTTGCCGAACTCATCTTCCACGCCCATATTGGCGATCAAAGGACGGTATTCAAGCAATAACGGCACATATTCCGCTAAAACGCCGGGAAGTCCGGTGGCGGAAACGACACACCGGCAGTTTTGCAAAAGTGCGGTAACGGCATCATGATTTGCGGCATCAACAAAGGCAACATTTTCCGGCGGGACAATCTGATTTTTATCCACGATCACCACTTTTGCTCCGGCGGCGGCGGCATAATATGCCGTCCCTTTACCGACTTTGCCGCCACCGAAAATTACGATGGATTTATCTTGAAGATCGTTGAATCCGAGTTTTTTCATTGCCCGGACAAAACTTTCTCCGGTGCCGCAAGTCGTTTCAAAATGTTTCAGCACTCCGGAATCCACCGAGAAAACCGGCCGGGAACAATCCCGGTAATATTCCAGACCGGAGCGGGTCAATTCCGCATAACCGTACCGGCTTTTTACCTGAATGTGCCGTCCGGCGCAATCAGCGACAAGGTCAAATGTTTCCTGTAAAATTTTTTCGTCAGCCACCCGGATACCGAATGAATCAAGTAACTTTACGATATCCGGATCACAGGGAATATCTCTGCCGACGGCGATGGTCAAATCGGCTCCGCCAGCCAGTAAAACCGCATATTTGAGCATCGTATTGCGGAAAACCGGGGTGGCATCAAGCACTTTCAGGCCGGAAAACGGTTTGAGGGAATTGAATTTCTGAAATTGGGCATGAAGAGCCGGATATTCCGACGGGGAATAGAAATCTTTGAGATATGCCAGCAACTTTGCCGCCCGGATTTGAGCGAACAAATCTTTTATTGTTTCCCGGTCGTCAAAATGGTGTTTTACTCCATTGATTTCCTGATAATTTTCGTGTCCTTTTCCGGCAACCAGAACCAGATCATTTTCTCCGGCGATATCCACCGCTTGGGCCAGAGCATCTTTGCGGGAAACGATAACTTCAAAATCAGTATGTTGCGGAATTCCGGCAACGATATCGGCAATGATGTTTTCCGGGGCTTCATTCCGGGGGTTGTCGCTGGTTACGATCAACTTGTCTGCCCATCTGGCGGCCGCCGCCCCCATGCGCGGGCGTTTGCTCTTATCCCGGTTGCCGCCGCAACCGAAAACCGCAATCATTTTGCCGGAACAAAGCGGCTTGAGTGTACGCAGAACATTTTCCAGTGCATCGTCTGTGTGGGCGAAATCCACGAATACTGTTGCTCCCTTGGGCGAAACCAGTTTTTCCAATCTGCCGGGGATATCCAAATGTTCATTCAAGGCTTGATTTATGGCATCCGGAGCGACTCCGTCGCAGAGAAGCAAGGTCAGAACTCCGGCTAAATTGCTGATATTATAAGTTCCCGGCAATTCAAAAGAGACTTGAAACGCTTGCAGGGCATTGCTCAATACAAAACGGCAGCCGGTCAAATCGCTGGATTCTTCCGATATCCGCCACCCGGCATTTTTACTTCTGCCGAAAGTAGGTATTTTCAAATCCGCCCTTTCAACGGCCAATTCTCCGGCCAGACGGCATCCCGCCGGATCATCGATATTGATCGCCGCAATACCGCCTTGGATAAGCAGATCGGTGAAGAGAGTTTTTTTTGCCTGATAATAATTTTCCATATCCAGATGAAAATCCAGATGATCTCCGGTCAGATTGGTGAAAATTGCACCATTGATCGCAAAATCCCCCAATCGTTTCTGGGCGAGGGCATGGCTGGAAAACTCCATAGCGCAACACGTCGCTCCATTTTGCCGCATTTTTCTCAACAGCGGATAAAAGGTTTGCGGATCCGGAGTGGTATGAGTTGCCGGTATGGTATTTTGACCGTCATCAAATTCGACTGTGGAAAACATACCGCAGTTGAGTCCGGCAAATTCAAGTAAATGGCGCAGTAAATAAACCGAAGTGGTTTTGCCGTTGGTTCCGGTAACGGCATAAATTTTCAACTCCTGATCCGGTTGTCCGTTTTGGCGGCGGCAGAGCAGAGCGTATGCCTGGCGGATATCACGCACCTGACAGAAAAGAATATCCGGTGGATAAGTGACCAGATCGGAGGTGTGAATGATTGCAGATACTCCGGCGGCAATGGCATCCGGAATGAATTTTTCCCCGTCGATCGCAGTACCTTTCACCGCCACAAATAGTGAACCGGGCTGAAGTTGCCGTGAATCACAGAAAACCGGAGCATCCGGGAAGTTCCCGTAATTGCCATGAGTGGAAATCAGAAGTTCTCCAAAAAGTTTTTCCGGAGTGATCTTCATCTTATCTGGCCTCCGGCGGCAGGGCTTTTTCCACGGCATTTCCCCGTGACCCTTTGGCAAATACGGTATCTGACGGCCGGACGATGGAGTTCAGGAAAATTCCGGCATCATCCGGAGAGTTGAAGTGATCGGTTGACATACCGGCAAATTCATTGCCGATGGTGATAACTGCGGCATCCGGCAGTTTTTTCCGGATCAATGCCAGCAAATCGGCGTGTTCCCGGCTGGATGAATCGCCCAATTCTCTCATGCCGCCGAGCAGTAAGATCAGGCGGCCGGGCAGGGCGGCATTGGCAAGCAGATCTATTGAAGCGCGCATACTTGCCGGATTGGCGTTGTAGGCATCGTTGTAATAAGTGACCTGATTGACGATACTTTTTTTCATCCGCATACCGGGGAGCATGGTTTGCGGCAGACCTTTGGCAATAACGGATGCCGGAATACCGGCAGAATAGGCAAGCGCGGCTGCTCCGGCGGCATTCAGGGCATTGTGCGGACCGGTCAGTTGCCAAAAGATCAAAAATTTTCCGCCGTCGGGGAAGGTCAATTCAAAAGAACTTCCCGCCAGATCGCCGGAAATGAATCTGGCCGATACGTCGCCCCTGCCATCCAGACCGAATGTACATATCTTATGTTTTTTTGCTGCTTGCTGCAAGATATTATACCCCGCACATTCTGCCGGAAAAACCGCGGTGCCGAGGCTGTTCATCGCCAGAAAAATATCTCCTTTTTCTGCGGCAACGCCGTCAAGATCGATGAGTTTTTCCAGATGACACGGAGCAATAGAGTTGACAATGGCACCGTCGGGCATCATCATTTTGCTCAATGGGGCTATTTCTCCCGGGGAACTGGTTCCGGCTTCGATCACAGCAAAACGGTGACCGGAATTCAACCGGAGCAGATTCTGGGCAACGCCGATTTGATTGTTGGTATTGCCGATGGTGCAAAGAGTCTGTTCGGCTCCGGCGGCCTGGGAACAAATGGCATATAGCATCTCTTTGACACTGGTTTTGCCGACACTGCCGGTTACGCCGAAAAGGGTGAGCTCTGTGAATTTTTTACGGTGTCCGGCGGCGCAGTTTTGCATTGCTTTGAGCGTATCATCGACCAGCAGCACGGGGATATCTGCCGGGATACCGACACACTTGTTACGCTCAATACATAACGCTTCACAGCCGGAGTTTACCGCTTGGGTCAAAAAGTTGTGAGCATCAAATTTTTCGCCGCTCAAAGCAAAGAATATTTTGCCGTGATTGTCGCATCTGGTATCCGTTGAAATGGCAAGGGTATTTTCCGGAAATACGGAATCAAACCATGTGCCGCCGGTAAAAGCGGACAATTCGGCGGCTGAAAAAAGTGCCTGACTCACTGATGCTGTCCTGCGTTGATGATTGTTCTGACCCGGTCGGCGCGGAATACCAGACGGATGATGTCATTTTTTGTGCGCCAGTATATCCATGTGCCGTTGCGCCGATCCGGAGTACGGCAGGCCGGGGGCGGGCCGTAAGCCAGGAGTACTGCTTTTTCATTCATGCCGGGAACGACTTCTCCCCGGAGGATACGGGTTTGCATGGCTTCCGGCAGACCGGCAAGCAGTTCTTCCCGTGTTTGAGTGGTGAATGTGTATGAGATAAATTCCCGCATCGTGCAAAGACGGTGTGCGGAAGAATATTTGATGCAGAATTCTTCCCCGGTGGAAACCACTTTGAAGCGGATCTCATCGCTCCAGCGGCCGGTGGATAAAGGTTCGATTTCAGTGCCGAGCGGGATGAATGATCCCTGCTGGATATTGAGAGCATCCATATTCAATGGATCGGTGTACCACAAATTGTAACCGGTATAGATTTTCTGATCCTTGCCCTGCTGGAATACTTCGGAAAAAAGCACCGGATCGGCGCATCCGGCGAAGAGCAGGCCGATGATAAAAGCCGTTAAAAATCTGAAATGACGCATGAAAGTTTCCCCGATATAAATGTATTCCGGGAATCCGCAGCGGATTCCCGGAGTTTGTAAAGCATCCGTTGCCGGTCAGCCGAAAATCTTATCCAGATCGACTTTGCTGTAGGCATTGAGAGTGACGAGAGTTTTGGTATGCAGAATGCCATCGATATCTCTGGTCATACGGGTGGCGATGATTTCTGCAAGTTCAGCGTTGTCCGCGACCCGGATCATGGCGACCAGATCATATTCTCCGGCGACAGAATAAACTTCGGTAACACCTTTAAGTTTCATCAGACCGTCAATCACATCGTTGATCATGGAACGCTCAACGCTAACCAAAACAATGCCAGTAACCATGGGAATCATTTCTCCTTATTTGTAAATTTCCCTGAAAACCCCGGAATTCCCCATTCCGGGTGACTGCTATAAACTATAAATGGTGTTTGAGTGTAAGTCAAATGATTTTTTGAAAAAAATTGAATTTTCTTTTTTTGACTTGAATATTTGACGAATGTGGATTATCTTTTAAGATTGCACAAAAATATGTACAAAACCAAATGTATAAAGTATGGAGTATTGGAAATGAAAAAAGTTTTGGTCGTCGGTTCCGGCGGACGTGAACACGCTCTGGTATGGCAGCTTAAACGCAGTCCTCAAGTCAAAAAAGTTTTTTGCGCTCCGGGTAATGCCGGTATCGCCGCTGATGCAGAATGTGTGAATATCAAAGTCAACCAGCTGGATAAACTGGCTGATTTTGCGGAAAAAGAGAAGATCGATCTGACTGTGGTCGGGCCGGAAGCACCGCTTTGTGACGGTATCGTCGATGTATTCAAGGCCAGAGGATTGAAAGTTTTCGGCCCGGATAAAATCGCCGCCCAGTTGGAAGGCAGTAAGGACTTCGCCAAAAAATTCATGGTGAAATACGGGATCCCCACGGCGGCATCTGAAACATTTGAAGCTCCGGAAGCCGCCTGTGAGTATATTGATGACCAGTTTGACAAAGGGGCCAAAGGTATTGTGGTCAAGGCCGACGGTCTTGCCGCCGGTAAGGGAGTGCTGGTCGCCGAAAACCGTGACGGGGCAAAAGATTTTGTCAAGGAGTGTTTTGACGGCGCATTCGGTGCCGCCGGAACCAAAGTGGTCATTGAGGAGATGCTTCTCGGTGAGGAGGCCAGTGTGCTGGCTTTGACTGACGGGAAAACGATCGTTCAGATGGTTTCTTCGCAGGATCATAAACGGATTTTTGATAATGACCGCGGGCCGAATACCGGCGGCATGGGGGCTTACTCTCCGGCTCCGGTGGTGACGAAAAAGGTGGAGCAGCTTATCGAAACGACGATCCTCAAACCTTTCCTCAAAGGTATCAATGAAGAAAAACTCAACTTCCGCGGGGTGATTTTCTGCGGGATCATGATTTACGAAGGTGTGCCGAAAGTTCTGGAATTCAATGTCCGTTTCGGAGATCCGGAAATCCAGCCGGTAATGCGCCGTTTCGAGGGTGACTGGTACGATGTGCTGGAAAAGACGGTAGACGGCAAATTGGATGAAGCCAAATTGTCATGGAGCAAAGATGCCGCTGTTTCAGTGGTTATTGCCTCCGGCGGTTATCCCGGAGAATATGAAAAAGGTAAAGAGATCACCGGTTTGGATCGGGCCGGGGAATGCGGCGCAGTGGTTTTCCATTGCGGTACGGCTAAAAAAGGCGACAAGATCGTTACCGATGGCGGCCGGGTGCTGGGAGTCAGTGCGGTCGGTTCCAGTATTTACAATGCCAAAGGCGGAGCGTATCATGCGGTGCGCCAGATCGAATTTGAAAATATGTTTTACCGCAATGACATCAGTAACAAGGCGTTGCTTCGCCACTATATGCCGATGAAAACGGAAAAGGCGTGGATGTGTTTGCTGGTCATGGCATTGTTGTGTGCGGCATGGATCCAGCCGTTTTTCAATCAGGCGTGTTCTGTAAAGTGGATGATCGGCAAGATTTTTGTGGCGGCATTTATGCTGATCCGTTGTGCGTTGCTGATCCGGCAGAAGAGATTCAGCGTGCGTATTTGTGTCGGCAGTTTTGTGATCATTGCGATCATGGCGATGATGGTCTCAATGTTTGTCAAAAAAGAGAGCGAGCAGAAAGCGGCGGCGGCACAGGCTGCTGTTGAAGCTCCGGCAGAAACCCCGGCAGAAACCCCGGCAGAAACTCCGGCAGAAACCCCGGCTCCTGCCGCAGATGGACAACAGTAATAATTGGTCGTTGGCAAAAAAATCTCCGGCAACTGGATGTTACCGGAGATTTTTTTTATATCAACATTTTTTCTTTTTTGCCGCTTCCCGCATTTTCTGGAAAATGGCGAACAGTGGCGGAATGAATGTTACACCCAGAATGGTTGCTGATAACATTCCCCAGAATGTGACTGTACCGATCACCCGGCGGCTTTCTGCTCCGGCTCCGGAAGCAAAGAGCATCGGCAAGACACCGAAAATAAAACTCCATGCGGTCATCAATACTGCCCGGTAACGGTAATTGGCTCCATTGATCGCAGCTCTGGCGATCGAACGGCCTGCGGCACGTTCCTGCATGGAAAACTCCACCATAAGGATCGTACTTTTGGCACACAGACCGATCAGCATGATCAAACCGAGTTGTGCATAGATATCCAGCACCATGCCGCTGAAATAAATCGCCAGTACCCCGCCTGAAAATGCGAATACCACCGAAAGGATCACCGGCATAGGGATCGTCCACGACTCATATTGGGCGACCAGAAAGAGATAGCCGAAGACAACAGCCATGATCATCAGCAGGATGATTTGTCCGTCGTTGTTGCGTTCCTGATAACTCATGTCGGTCCAGTTGACAGAATATTCTCTGGAAAAATTTTCTTCCAGAATTCTTTCGATATCGTTCATGATTTGAGCGGTCGATGCTACGGGAACCGGAATGACTGTAATGCTGGCAGACATATTCTGATTGAAGCGTTCGATTTTTCTGGCACCGAGCATCGGTTGTAAAGAACAGAATGCACTTAAAGGCACTGCTTCACCGTGGATATTCATTACTTCCAGATTTTCAATGGCGAGCAGATCACTGCGCAAATTGCCGTCAAGCTGCATTTTGACTTTGAATGAATAACCGTTGATATTGAAGTCATTGATATACAAACTGCCCAGATTGCTTTGCAGTGCGGTGAAAAGAGAACCGGTATCAATACCGAGAAATTCGGCTTTCTGACGATCGATATTCAGATGATACTGGGGGGTGCGGGCATCGAATCCGGAAAAGGCAAAAGCAACGTGCGGCATGACTTCCTTATTATTCAGCAATGCCAGCAAACGGCCGGTTTGTTCACCGAATTGTTGCGGGGTGTCGCCACCGGCAGTCCGGAAGGCGAAGGTCACACCGCCGGTAACCCCCAAGCCCATGATGGCGGGCGGCTGGAATACCCGGACGATACCGGCCGGATTCCGTTCTCCGATTTCAGTAAGTTTCTGATTTATGGTATTGATATCAAGTCCCGGAGCGTTGCGTTGGCTCCACGGATCCAGCGTGACGATGAAAAATCCGAGGTTTTCGCTGGCACCGCTGAAAATAGAGAACCCGGAAACGGTCAGAACATCACTCACTCCGGAAACATTTTTGGCTTCATCGGCAAAAATATGTGCGGCTTGAGTGGTCGAAGCGAGCGAGGCTCCCGGACGCATTTCGATTTCACACATCAATACACCTTTATCCTCTGCCGGTAAAAATCCTCCGGGCAGACGCATTCCGAAGTACCAGCAGCAGCCGATGGCAAGGATCATCAGGATGATGGTCAGATAAAAACGGCGGATGAGGATCCGGGATAATCCCATGAAACCTTTTTTAGAGGAGTTCAATGAATATTCAAACCAGCGGAAGAAAAAGATTTTTTTCTCCGGGGCAGGCTTGAGGATCAGCGCACACAGAGCCGGGCTCAAGGTCAGGGCGTTGAATGCCGAAATACACAGTGAAATACACATGGTAACGGCAAACTGCATATAGATCGTGCCGACGATACCGCCGTAGAAACCGACCGGAGCGTAAATTGCCACGGAAACCAGCGTGGCGGCAATGATCGGCCCGGAGATCTGTTTCATGCTTTTGATCGTTGCTTCTCTGGCGGGCAGTTTTTCTTCATCGATGATACGCATGGTATTTTCCACGACCACGATGGCGTTATCCACCAGTGAACCGATGACCAGGATCAAGCCGAACATGGTCAACACGTTAATCGAATAACCGAGAACACTCATACAGGCAAAGGTGCCGAGCAGAGACACCGGGATCGCCAGAGCCGGCACCAGTGTTGCCCGCCAATCCTGCAAAAATAGCCAGGTGATGCCGATCACCAGTAAGAGAGTGATGATCAGTGTCGTGGCGATTTCCCGCACGTTTTCAAGAATATAAGCGGTTGGGTCGTAGGATATATCTGCTTCAACGCCATTGGGAAAACGTTTCTGCAGATCTTCCAGCAATTCATTGGCATCCCGGACAAGTTGTACCGCGTTGGCACCATCCTGCCGGTAGATCGCCAGAGCGATACACTCTTCTCCATTATAGAATCCCTCATCGGTGTAGCGTTCTGCGCCGAGTTCGATGCGGGCGATATCTCCGAGACAGATATCATCACCGTTTTCGGTCGTGGCGATAATGATCGAGGAGAATTCCTCTTCAGTTTTCAACCGGCCGTCAGCATCGATTTTGAATTGGATATATTCGTTGGCACCTTCGCTGCCGACTGTGCCGGGAGCGACCGGAATATTCTGTGAATTGAGTTTGGCAATGATCACTTCCGGAGTAAGTTTCAAAGCGGACATTTTGACCGGATCCAGCCAGATGCGCATAGAGTAGTTTCTTTCACCGAGGATCTCCACATAACCCATGCCGGGAATACGGGCGAAGGCATCTTTGATATTCATACGCACATAGTTGGCCAACTCCAGCAGTGACAATTCACTGCCGTCAGTGCGGAATACATATACTCCGACCATATCAGTAGATTGTTTTTTTGTGGTGACTCCGATCGCCGTCACGGTCGGTGGTAATTGGGCTTCCGCTCTGGAAACGGCATTCTGCACATTGACCTGGGCGATGTCGGAATCGACTCCCGGCCGGAAGGTCAAGGTCAGAGTATAGTTGCCGTTGTTGTCGCTTTCGCTTTTGAAATAGAGCAGATCTTCGATGCCGTTGACCTGTTCTTCGATCACTCCGGCAACGGTTTCAGCGATGACCTGGCTGGTCGCACCGGGATACATGGCGGTAACTTTGACCGTCGGCGGGGCGATTTCCGGATATTCGGCAATCGGCAGCCGGGTCAGACAGATCGTGCCGACGATCGCAGTGATGATGGAGAGTACAAAAGCGAATTTCGGGCGTCTGATAAAAATTTCAGCAAACATTTTCGATCACCTTTACTGTGCCGGGACACATTCTACGGTCATGCCGGGTTGGATTTTGTGAGAACCTTCCACGACCACGATCTCTCCGCGCCGGAGACCGGAACGGATGATCTGGTATTCGCCGGATGTGCCGCCGGTGGTCACCACCCGCCGGGAGATCTGATTGTTTCCGTCAACCACAAATACACAGCACTCTCCATTTTCGCTGATGACTACGGCTGATGGCAAAACGGCAGTGAAGCCGGTTTCCGATGCAGTGTGAAGTTCGACGGTGACATAACCTCCGGGAATCAACTGATGGTCGTTATTCCGGAATTCCGCCCACAGGGCAATGGTATTGGTGCGTTGATTGATGTGGTTGTCAACCAGGGTGATGCGGGCAGTTTCGCCGTAAATATTGTCATCAGCGAGTTTGATTTTGATCGACCCTCTGGCCAGAATGCCATCCCTGCCGCCGAACTCCCGGCGCATGACCGTTTCACTGATGGCGAAGCGGACATAGATGGGAGAGACCATTTCGATCGAGGCGAGCGGCTGACCTCCGGGAGTGATGAGGTTGCCGACCGTGAAGGTGCTTTTGCCGATGCGTCCGGTGATCGGGGCATGGATCCGGGTGTAGGAAAGATTGTTGCGGGCATCGATCAAAGCGGCTTCGACTTCTTTCAACTGCGCCCGTGCTGAATTCAGATCGAAAAGTGAACGGTCGTAAACCGACTGGGCCACGGCTTTATTGGTGAGCAAATCCCGGTTGCGGTTGAATTCTTTGGTCATGAAATCGACCTGTGCGATCAACTGTTCCCGGCGGGCTTCGAGGGCTTCGACGGCGGCTTTGTAGGTGGTGTCTTCCAATTCGAAAAGCAGATCGCCCTGTTGAACGATCTCACCTTCTTTGAAGTGGATCTTGAGCAATACTCCGGTCACTCGCGGCATGATATCGACTTTTTGCACAGCTTCGACCACTCCGGCATAACGCCGGGCAGAAGCAGTGGTGACTTCTATGACCGGGGCAGTGGTTACTACCGGATCACCTGCTGCCAACGGTATTGCGGCGGCCAGCATGGCGGCCAGAACATAAAAACGGTGTACTTTCATTTTTTCTCCTGAATGAATGTGGTTTACTATATTAGTTCTGTGGCGAACTATTTTTTTAATATAGCCCGTTTCCGATCTTTTTTCAAGAAAAAATGTTTTGCTTAAACAAAGTAAAATTGCGTTTTTGTCATTTTACCTGACTTGTAAAATGCGTTTGGCAGGTTATATTAGTTCATAAATTATCAGTTGGAGAAACCCATGGATGACGTGACATTGAATATATACATCATCAGTCGTTTGACTCACGGATTTTATGCCCGTGAGTTATCCCGTCTCGGTATTTCAATGGCGCAATTTCCTTATGTGATGGCGGTCATCGAAAGGGATGGTATATCGCAGGAGAAACTTTCCAGACTTTTGCGGATGGGTAAAAGTACGACGGCCACGGTGATCAAAGAATTGGTCAATAAAGGTTTGATCACCAGAGAGGTCGATGAAAAAGACCGGCGCAACTTCAAATTGCACGCTTCTCCGGAAGCCGTGGCATTGAAACCGGAGATCGAAGCCGTGGTGGCACATTGCAACCGCCTGATCACGGAAAATATCAGCGATCCGGAAAAGTTTTGCGGATTGCTTGCCGAAGTGCGCAACAATGCAGAACGTGAATTGGGCGGAAAATGCATTGAGATTTGACATTTCTGACAATGCGGGATATATTACAACCGACATTGATTCAGCATACAAAAGAGGAAGTTGTCATGAACCGGATCGCTTTGATCGGAATAATTGTGGAAGATACAGCAAGATCGGCAGAGATCAATTCTCTGCTTCACGAATACGGTGAATTTATTATCGGCCGCATGGGGGTTCCCTACCGGGAACGCAAAGTGAGCGTGATAAGCGTGATGCTCGATGCTCCGGGCGATGTGATAAATTCGCTTTCCGGCAAGTTGGGGATGCTGGAGGGAGTAAGTGTCAAAACGGTCTACTCCAAAGGGGAGTTCCCGACAGAAAAAAAGGATGAATAAAAAATGAAATATCTGGAATTGACCATCGGAGCGGTGTTGGTCAACAATTTTGTACTGACCCGTTTTCTGGGGATATGTCCGTTTCTGGGCGTTTCCAAAAGGTTGGATACCGCATTGGGCATGGGGGGAGCCGTGACTGTGGTTATGGCATTGGCTTCGTGCATTACGTCGGTGATTTCCAACTATCTTTTGAGTTTTACGCTCAATGGCCGGGTGATCGATTTGAGTTTTCTGCGGGTTCTGACCTTTATTCTGGTGATCGCGGCATTGGTTCAGCTGCTGGAGATCATGTTGCAGAAAGTCAGTCCGGTGTTGTACCGGGCATTGGGGATATATCTGCCGTTGATAACCACCAACTGTGCAGTTTTGGGGGCGGCTACGATCAATGCTGAAAGTGGCAGAAGTGTTTTGGATGCAACGATTTTCGGTGCATTTTCCGGCGTTGGCTTCGCATTGGCTCTGATTTTGTTTTCCAGTATCCGGGAGAAACTGGAACTTGCCGAACCGCCCAAAGCCTTTGAAGGAACTCCGATCGCCCTGATCACTGCCGGAATTCTGGCAATGGCCTTTGTCGGATTTTCCGGTTTGTGTTGAGGAGAAGTGGCTTATGGATTACTCAATATTGCTTTATGCCGCATTGCTGATGGGGATCGCCGGAGTGGTTCTCGGTGGGGTTATTGCGGTTTTTGTGAAACTTTTCCGGGTGGAATCTGACCCCCGGATCGATCTGGCACTGGAGTTGCTGCCCGGAGCAAACTGCGGCGGATGCGGCAAGGCCGGGTGTGCGGATTTTGCCAAGGCTCTGGCCGCCGGAGAGGTTACTCCGGCGAATTGCCCGGTGTCCAGTTCCGAACAGGTTTCTGCGATATCTCTGGCACTGGGCATCGATGCCGGAGAAGTTACCCGGATGCAGGCCGTGGTTTGCTGCCGCAGTTATATCGGTGAAGTTCACCGGATGTATTACAACGGAGTGCAGGATTGTGTGGCGGCAAATATGGTCGCAGGTGGCCCGGATGCGTGCCGTTACGGTTGTCTGGGGTTGGGAACTTGTGCGCGCAAGTGTCCATTCGGGGCCATAGAGATCATTGGTCAGGTGGCGGTAGTCCACCGTGAATTGTGTGTCGGTTGCGGCAAATGTGCGGCAGTTTGTCCCCGCGGCGTGATAAAAATGGTTCCAGCTGATGCTGAATATCACATTTTCTGCAATTCGCCGGAAAAAGGTGCAGTAAAGAGGAGTTTTTGCAAAGCCGGTTGTATCGGTTGCCGCAAATGTGAAAAACTTTTCGGAGAAGATTTCAAGGTTTCCGGCTTTTTGTCGCAGGTGAATTATCAGAGCGGCAATAAGTTGGATGAAGAGATTGCCGAAAAGATAAATTGTCCGGTCGGTTGTCTGTTGTCGATCGATGAGCGTCTGGAAGCGGCGTACGATAAAGTGAAGGGAGCGAAAAAATGAATAAAAGTTCCCGTAATGTGATGACTTTTTCCGGCGGTATCCATCCGGCCGGAGATGGCAAGAATCTGACCTGCAATTTTGCGGTGCGCACTGCTCCTTTGCTGGAAAGATATTTTGTTTTGCTGATGGAAAATGCCGGTAAGCCGCCGATCCCGGTGGTCAAAAAAGGTGATACAGTAAAGAAGTATCAGCTGATCGCCCAAGCGGATGGATTTGTTTCGGCCAATTTACATTCTCCGACCAGCGGTGTGGTCAATGGCGTTGTGGAAGTGCCCGGCCCGATGGGAGTTCCGGCCGCCGCGATCGAGATCATTGCCGATGGTGAAGATCTGGGGGAACCGCCTTTGGAACCGATAAACAACTGGGAAAGTGTTGATCCGGAAATTTTGAAACAGCGGGTCATTGATGCCGGTCTGGTCGGTATGGGCGGAGCATCGTTCCCGACTCATGTGAAGTTGACTCCGCCGCCGGATAAAAAAATCGATCATCTGATCCTCAATGGTGCCGAGTGTGAACCTTATTTGACGGCGGATCACCGTCTGATGTTTGAAAAACCGGAAAAGGTCATGCGCGGAGCGGCGATTTTCGGTAAGATCATGGGTGTCCGCCGGCCGCAGATCGGGGTGGAGATCAACAAAGGTGATGCGATCGAAGCATTGGAACGTTTTGAAGACCGTTACGGTGTGTCGGTCGTGCCGCTGATGGTGCGTTATCCGCAAGGATCGGAAAAGCAGTTGATCAATGCCATTACCGGCCGGGAAGTCCGTTCCGGAGGTTTGCCGATGGATGCCGGGTGTGTGGTTCAGAATGTGGGAACTGCGGCGGCCTTATCCGATGCGGTGATCAAAGGTATTCCGTTGGTGGAAAGAATCGTGACGATCACCGGCGATGTGGTGGTTTCTCCGGGAAACTGGAAGTTGAAACTGGGTACTCCGGCGATCGAAGCGGTGAAGTTGGCCGGAGGAGTCACTGAAGAACCGGGCAAATTGATTTTCGGCGGACCGATGATGGGTTTTGCTCAAAAGTCATTTCAGGTGCCGGTGGCCAAGAATACTTCCGGAATATTGTTGCTGCCGACCCGTCTGGCAGTTAATTATGAGGCCAGCGGTTGTATCCGTTGCGGCCGCTGTGTGCAGGGGTGTCCGATGCATTTGATGCCGTGTCTGCTTTCGACAGCGATCGAAGCTGACCGGTTCGATCTGGCGTTTCAAAATCATGTGATGGATTGCATGGAGTGCGGATCATGTGCTTATGTTTGTCCGGATCACCGTCCGCTGGTGCAGAATATCCGCCGGGCTAAAGCCGAGTTGCGCAAGCAACTTGCCAATAAAGGGAAATAATTGTGGAAAGTATCAATGAATCGATCAAACTGCCGACCGGTAAAAATCTTGTGTTGAGTTCATCACCGCATCTTTCTACCGGGGCGAATTTACGGAAGATAATGGGGGGCGTATTGCTGGCTTTACTGCCGGTGGTGGCAACTGCGGTGTGGTTTTTCGGCTGGCAGGCTTTGCTGGTGATTTTTTATACGGTATTTTGCTGTGTTGCCGCCGAAGCGGTATGGTGTGCATTGGCCGGGAAACCGGTCTGGCGCACGATCGGCGATCTCTCTGCGGCATTGACCGGCGTGTTGCTGGCTTTGTGTCTGCCGGTGAGTATTCCGTTGTATGTGCCGCCGATCGGGGCGGTGCTGGCGATTTGGCTGGGCAAGCAGGTTTATGGTGGTCTGGGCAACAATCCATTCAACCCGGCTTTGGTGGCGAGGGTCGGTCTGTTGATCGCTCTGCCGGCGGCAATGACCTGCTGGACACCTTCCAGAGGGATGTTGGCAAGTGATTATCCGTCGCAGAATGAATTTTTCCGGGCCGGAGACATCGAGGCGATAAATTCCGGTGATATCCCGGATGCGGTCACCTGTGCAACTCCGTTGGGGGTGGTCGGAGTTACTCCCAAAGTCACCGGAAAAAGTGATGAAGCGTGCAGCAATTTTTTGTCTCTGGAAAACAAGGATTTGCTGAAACGCTGTTTCTGGGGTGACCGGGCCGGATGCCTGGGGGAAACCAGTGTGTTTGCCTTGATCATCGGTTATTTTATTCTGGTATTGTTGAATCTGATCAACTGGCGGGTGCCGCTGTTGTTTATCGGCACGGTGGCGTTGATTACTGCAATAACCCACTTTTTTGCTCCGGGGGTCACCCCGACCCCGCTGTTTCATATTCTCAATGGCGGGTTGTTTCTGGGGGCGATATTCATGGCAACGGATATGGTGACCAGTCCGATCACCGGAGCCGGATGTGTGGCTTTTGCCATCGGTTGCGGGATCGTGACATCGGTCATCCGCATTTGGGGGAATTATCCGGAAGGGGTGAGTTTTGCGATCCTGTTGATGAATGCGCTGGTGCCATTGATCGACCGTTGGTTCGGGCAACGGCCATTCGGCTATGTGCCGATACGGAGCAAGGAGGCTGAAAAATGAAATTGCGTGATCAGGAAAATATGATCGTGCTTGGAATTTTTCTGGGTGCGACAGCTTTGGTGGCGGCATTGGTTTTGGCGGTGGTTTCGCAGTTGACTGCCGAACCGATCAGAGAGGCTGCTGAACGTAACCGGGAACAGGCTTTTCACCGTCTGTTGCTGCCGGAATTTGACCGGATCGGTGAGAGTGCGGAGCATGATGGTTTTATTTTTTACACGGTGTATAATGGTGAGCAAGCAGTCGGCTTTGTCGGGCAGGGGGTTACCCGTGCCGGTTACGGCGGCGAGATCGAAGTGCTGGTCGGATTTGACCGCAGCGGCAAAATCACCGGAGTTCAAATATTGCGGCACAAGGAAACGCCCGGATTGGGAGCAAATGTCTGTGAACGCAAATTTCAGCGGACGATTTTCAATATCGGCGGGGAAGTTCCGGCTGTGCCGGAGAATCGTCTGCTTGATCAATTCAACGGATTGGCGGCATTTTCGGCAGGAGATTGGCGCATTTCCAAAGATGGCGGAGAATTTGAGTATCTGACCGGGGCCACGGTCACCAGCCGGGCGGTCACGGCTCTGATTAATGATATTGCGGTCGCATTTGCCGGATTGGATTCCGGAATCGGTGACGGGGAGGATATACGATGAAAAATTCGATGTTCAAAGATTTTTCCAAAGGTATCTGGAAAGAGAATCCGGTTTTGGTATTGTTGCTCGGCACTTGTCCGACTCTGGCGTTGACCAGCAGTGCTACCAATGGTTTCGGCATGGGTATTGCTACAACGTGTGTATTGACCGGCAGTAATTTTGTGATCAGTCTGATTGCTTCGATCACGCCGAAAAAGATTCGTATACCGGTTTATATCGTAGTGATTGCCGCCTTTGTAACGGTTGTGGATCTGTTGTTGCAAGCCTATGCTCCGGCGGCACTTTACGAAGCATTGGGTATATTTATCCCGCTGATCGTGGTCAACTGCATCGTGCTGGGCAGAGCGGAAGCATTTGCCTCAAAAAATTCTCCATTCCGTTCGGTGCTGGATGGTTTGGGGATGGGATTGGGGTTCACTTTGACTTTGACGATGCTGGGTATGATCCGGGAATTTCTCACTTGCGGGGCGGTTTTTGAAATAAAACTTATTCCGGCGTGGACGACGGATTTTCTGTTGCCCGGCGCGGCTCCCGGAGCATTCATCATTGTCGGGTGTATTCTGGCGGTGAAAAATTACTTCAACCGGCGGGCGGCGATCCGCAACCACACGCTTTATGTGCCGCCGCAGGGGTTGAATTGCCGGAATTGCGGAATTTGCCGAATTTCGGATGATAAATGATAAAAAATCTGTTTTTTTTGCTGATTTATTATAAAATCACTTGTAAAAATTGCATTTGAAGTGTAGTTTACATATATGTAAGTTTGTACAGTTATGCTTTCAGCAGTTTTCAGGGTGATTTTTTATGATTCGAAAAAGTGTCAGTCAAGCTCCGATCTATGTTCGTGATACCTTGACCAGAGCCGCAAAAATGGCGGCGGCGCAGGATTTTGAAGCGGCGGTCGATACTTTGTATCCGGTGATTTGCAAACATCCGGAAGTTCCGGCGCTTTATGAGAAACTTCGTGAGTATGAGTTGGGAAAATTGAAAACTCAAGGCGGCGGAGTTAAATTTCTGGCGAAACTGGGTGCTTTTTTCAAAATGATGCGTATCGGTGCCGTTATGGGAAAAGATCCGGTCAAGGCGATGGAGCTGTGTGAAGTCAGTCTGGCATTTTGTGTGGATAATCCGGCTATTCTCAATGCTTTAGCCAAAGCCAGCAATGCGGCGGATGCTCCGTGGGGGGCGGTCTCTGCTCTGGATACCTTGTGCAAACTTCATCCCAATCCGATGCGCATGAAGCAGTTGGCCGAGGCCATGCAGCGCAACGGTCAGGGTATCGATGCGCTCAAAGTCCATCAGAATATCATTTCCCAGACGGTTGATAAGAAAAACGTGGATAAAGCCGGATTGCAGGCCGCTATGGTTCTGGCCAGTATTGAGCGGGGCAACTTCAATGATCAGAAATCCAAAAAGACTGCCAATGCGGCGGATGCTGAAGATGCGATCATCCAGCAGTTGCTCAATGGTACTATCCACGATGCCGATCAGGCGCAGTTGCTGATCGACCGTTTTTCTGCTGAATTGCGTAAGAAAGATTCTGTGGATATGCGGCGTAAGATGGCAGATGCCTATATGATCGCCGGGAAATATGAGGATGCGTTGCGGGAATACCGCACTGTTTCTGATTCATTGGGGGTTTTGGACCCGGTGTTGGATAAGCATATTGAAAAAGCATACATTGCCAATTTGCGTTCCATGGTGGAAAAATTACAGGCCTCTCCGGAAGAGTATGATGATCCGGAAGGTCAGATCGCCGCTTTGGAAAAAGACATTTATGATTATCATTGGAAACATACCCGTTTACGGGCGGAGCGTTTCCCGAACGATATGCAGTTGCAGTTCGATCTTGCCGAGTTGCAGTTTGAGTGTGATATGATCGACGAAGCATTTGCCTCATTTTCTGCGATCGCTGAAAATCCGCAGAAACGGCGTGGCAGTCTGGTTTATATGGGGCGGTGTTCTTTGTTGCGTAATGAGGTTGAGCAGGCCGTGGGATTTCTGCGTGAAGCAGTAAATGAGATGCCCCGTATGGATAAGTACAAGCGTGAAGCGATGTACTATCTCGGCAATGCGCTGGAATTGGCCGGTGATCCGGAAGGAGCCAAAGAAAATTACCGTCAGATATTGGTCAGTATGGCAGGATACCGGGATGTGCCGGAGCGGTTGAGCGCGTTGGATGCCGCCGGTCAGCAAGTTGGTTGATAAATAAAAAATTCAGTATATACAGTTATGATGGAAAGGAAATGAAAAATGGCAGATGTGGAAAATACTCCCGGCGCTTCCGTTTCATTGGAAGAGGATACCAGAACCCGTAAAACGGTGCGTTTGCGTACTTTGACTCCCAAAGTGACCGGGCCGGTTTTGGATGATGTTCCGGCGGAAGCCGCGGGCGATGATGTCGAGGATACCCGCACGCGCATGACGGTGAAATTGAAGCCTTCTGCCGCCAAACCGCCATTGACTTTGAAAAAGCCTGCGGTCGCTGAAGATAGTGCCGTTGAAGCGGAAGAGGGTGCCGAAGATACCCGCACGCGCATGACGGTGAAATTGAAACCCTCTGCCGCCAAACCGCCGTTGACTTTGAAAAAGCCTGCGGTCGCTGAAGATAGTTCCGCCGAAGCGGAAGACGGTGCTGAAGATACCCGCACCCGCATGACGGTGAAATTGAAGCCTTCTGCCGCCAAACCGCCTTTGACCTTGAAAAAGCCTGCGGTTGCTGAAGATAGTGCCGCTGAAGCGGAAGAAGGTGCCGAAGATACCCGTACCCGCATGACGGTAAAATTGAAACCCTCTGCCGCCAAACCGCCGTTGACTTTGAAAAAGCCTGCGGCAGATGGTGCAGTTGCCGCAGAAGCCGGGGCTGAAGGTGAGGGACACACTGTGCGTCTGCCGCGCCCGGCGTTGAAAAAAGGGCCTGGTGCCGCTGCACCGGGAATGCCGCAGCAGGGCGGTCCCCGTCCGGTCAGATGTCCGGAGATGAATGGCGCGCCGGTAAAGGAAAATTATCCGGCCGATGTTCCGCTGGATGTTCCCCGTGCTTCCGGATTTTATATGGTCATGACTTTGATTTCGTTGCTGTTTCTGATTGGTACTGCGGCGTTGACGACGGTTCATTATCTTAATTTTGAACATTTGATCGAGTTTGAGATTCCGGGGATCCCTTTCGGAAAATGATTATATAAAAATTAACCTGATATGAGGAACGCTCTTGATGCCGTTCCTCATTTTTGTGTAAGGATAAGTTGTGATGAAAAGTTTGATCGTGATCCCGGCCCGTTTCGGTTCAAAACGTTTTCCCGGTAAACCTTTGGCAGAACTTGCCGGTAAGGCGATTATTCAGCGGGTGTGGGATATCGCCGATGCGGTATGCCGCAGTCGCAAAGATTGTGAAGCGGTCGTTGCCACCGAGGAACCGGAAATGCCCGGTGAAGGCAGTGCAAAGATCATTGAATATTGTGAAAAACATAATATTCCGGTGGAAATCACTCCGTCAAGTTGCCGTTCCGGTTCTGACCGGGTGTGGGCAGTGGCGGTAAACCGCATGGAACGGCCGGATGTGTTGTTGAATTTGCAAGGAGACAATCCGCTTTGTCCGCCGCAGTTTATCAGTGCATTGCTTGATGCGTTTGAGGCCCATCCGGAAACCCAGGTCGCAACTCCATTTACCAGATTGGATTGGGCGGCATTGGCCGCTTTGCGTGAGTCAAAGAAAGATTCACCGTTTTCCGGTACCACGGCGATCGTGGGTGCCGACGGCAATGCAAAATGGTTTTCCAAAAATATCATTCCGGCTATCCGGGGGGAAGAAAAATTGGCCGCCAATGGCGGTTTTTCACCGGTTTGCCGTCATGTCGGACTTTATGCGTATAAATTTGCGGCATTGGCATATTTTTCCCAGGCTCCGCTGGGTGAGTATGAAAAGTTTGAACAACTTGAGCAGTTGCGTTTTATTGAAAACGGCATTCCGGTTCGCATGGTGGAAGTGACTTATCCGGCCGGATATGATGCGGCGACCAGCGGAGTGGATTCTCCGGAAGATCTGGTGCGTGCTGAAAAATTGATCGCTCAAGCAGGGGAGTTGTTGAAATGAGTGAAGTTACCCGTTTGATCGTTGTCCGTCACGGCAATACATTTAATTCCGGAGATGTCATTTGCCGGGTGGGCAGTGCCACGGATATCCCGTTGACTGAAACCGGTATGAAACAGGCTTATGCCGCCGGAGAAATGCTGGCGGAAAAGGGGTTGGTGCCGGAAATAATTTTTCATGCTCCTTTACAGCGCACCTGTCAGAGTGCGGTGGGGATCGCCGTTTCATTCCCGGATGTGCCGTTGGCAGAAGCGGAATTCCTCACTGAATTGGATTATGGCAATGATGACGGCAAACCGGAAGACGATGTTGTTCTCCGGCTCGGCATCGTGGAAAGCGCCGGAAATATTACTCCGGATACATCGCTTGAAGATTTGCGTGCGGCCGGTAAGGCGGCTTTGAAACGGTGGGATGCGGAAGCGGTTCTGCCGCAAGCGTGGTACTTCCTCGCCGACCGGGCAGGGGAATTGGAAAAACAGTGGCAGGAATTTGCCGGTAAAGTGTTGGCGGAGTACGCCGGAAAGACAGTGGTTGCAGTTACCAGCAATGGCATTGCCCGCTTTTCCAAAGCGATTTTGCCTGAAGGAAACCTTCCGGAAGGTTCATTGAAACTGGCAACCGGTGCATTCGGCGTTTATGAATACCGTGACGGTCAGTGGCAAAGTACTCTGTGGAATATCCGTCCGCAGGTGGATAAATAAAAGTCAATTTAATATAAGGAAATCGACAGATCATGACAACAGAAGAATTGAAACAGCTTGCCTTGGATTATCATGCTGGAAAATGTGCCGGAAAAATAGCCATCGAAACAACGAAACCCTGTTCAACCGGTGATGATTTGAGTTTGGCTTACACTCCCGGGGTGGCTCAACCCTGTTTGGCGATAAATGAGAATATTGACGATGTTTGGAAATATACTGCCCGTGGCAACATGGTGGCCGTGGTCAGCAATGGAACTGCGGTGTTGGGGCTGGGCAATATAGGTCCGGAAGCCGGTTTGCCGGTGATGGAAGGAAAAGCGGTTCTTTTTAAACATTTTGCAGATATCGATGCTGTGCCGCTTTGTCTTGGTAAAGTTTTTGATGAAAAAAAACGTACTGATGCGGCTAAAATGATCGATGCTGTTGAACATCTGGAACCTACTTTCGGCGGAATCAATCTGGAAGATATCGCAGCTCCTGCGTGTTTTGAAATTGAGCGGGTATTAAAAGAGCGGATGAATATTCCGGTTTTTCATGATGATCAGCACGGTACAGCGATCATTTCCATGGCGGCGATCATCAATGCTTTGAAGTTGCTCGGCAAAGATATTGCCAAATGCCGTTTTGTAGTTAACGGTGCCGGAGCGGCGGGGATTGCCTGCAGTCGTTTCTATTTGACTGCCGGTGCGAAAAAAGAGAATTTCATTATGTGTGACTCCAAAGGAGTCATTCATACCGGGCGGAGTGATTTGAATGCGGAAAAATCCTTTTTTGCCGTTGATACTGAATGCCGTACTCTGGCCGATGCCCTTGAAGGAGCTGATATTTTTCTCGGATTTTCCGCTCCGAATTGTGTTACCGGAGAGATGGTCAAGACGATGGCACCCAATCCGGTGATTTTTGCAATGGCAAATCCTACTCCGGAAATTTTTCCGGATGTGGCGATCGCCGCCGGAGCGGCAGTGGTCGGTACCGGCCGCAGTGACTTCCCCAACCAGATCAACAACGTACTCGGCTTTCCCGGTATTTTCCGCGGTGCATTGGATGTGCGGGCCAAAGATATCAATGAGGCAATGAAACTTGCCGCCAGTGAAGCATTGGCGGAGTTGGCTGCTATGGAAATACCTGCCGATGTTAAAGAGAAGTTGAAAAAGGCTTATCCGGCGGATGCCGCCAGAGGTACTTTTGACGGACCGGCCGGAATCCGTTTGGATATGGTCATTCCCAAGCCTTTCGACCCGCGGGTCGTGCCGCACGTCGCACGCAAAGTTGCGGAAGCGGCGATCCGTACCGGTGTTGCCCGGTTGAATATTGATGATTTCGATGCTTACGAGGCGGAAGTCGCACTCCGGCTCAAAAATCGTTGACGTGGAGAGGTTCTCTTGATCGAATTGGAAAGAGAGATTACCGCAATAAAAGAGCAGCGGGCGTTCCTGATCGGTTTTCTGGAAGCGGATCAGGATCGTGCCGTTGTGGAATCTCAACTTGATGAATTGGCTGATTTGGTGCGCAATCTGGAAATCGTGCCATTGGAGCCGGAGATCATAAAAATCCGTACTCCGCAAGTCCGCTACCGGGTCGGAAGCGGTAAAGCAGAAGAAGTCGCCAGATTGGTTCAGGAGTGCGAAGCCGATCTGTTGGTTTTTGATACAGAATTAACGCCCTCGCAGCAACGTAACTGGGAAAAATTGACCGGTTGTCCGGTGGTGGGGCGTGAAGAGATAATTTTGGAAATATTCGCCTCGCGGGCGATGACCAAAGAGGCCGTTTTGCAAGTGGAACTGGCCAAATTGGAATATTCCCTGCCGCGTTTGCATAAGGCGTGGACTCACTTGTCACGTCAGCGCGGCGGTGGAGCAACCAATCGCGGACAGGGAGAGGCCCAGTTGGAAACCGACCGCCGTTTGATCAAACGGCGGATCCAGCAGTTGAAAGACGAGTTGGCGATCGTCCGCAAACAGCGTGCCGCCCAACGCAAATCACGCATACGCCGTCCGGTGGTGCAAGGTGCGCTGGTCGGTTATACCAATGTGGGTAAGTCTTCTTTGCTCAATGCGTTGTGTGATTCTGACGTGTTGGTTAAAGATCAACTTTTTGCCACGCTTGATCCCACGGCGAGAAAAATCATATTGCCGGGTAATGTGGAAATGGTTCTTAATGATACGGTGGGTTTTGTCCGTAAACTGCCGCATCAGTTGGTGGAGGCATTCAAATCGACACTGGAAGAAGCCGTATTGGCGGATATTTTGCTTCTGGTTTTGGATGTATCTTCAGATGATATTGATAATGAATGGGAAACGACGATTGGAGTTTTGAAAGAACTCGGTGCTGATGAAAAGCGCATGGTCGTTGTTTTCAATAAAATGGATCGGATCGATCCGGAAAGTCAGGGCTTGAAACTTGCCCGGTTGCGCGGATTATTCCCGCAAGCAGTTTATGTATCGGCTCATTCCGGAGCCGGATTGGATGTTTTGCGTCAGCATTTAGCCGATTTTGCCGCCCGTTCCCGTTGTCTTTTGCGGGCGGAAATACCCCCGTCGCGTTATGATTTGATCACGTTGGCACACAGTGCGGGGAATATTTATGAAGAAAATTATGCGCCGGATGGAACGGCGGAACTTATATTTGCCATCGAAGAAAAATTTCAACACCGGTTTAAGGAGTTTTTGCGATGAATTCGGTAAAAATCTTGGCGGTGGCAGTCATCGGGTTATTGGTATCGTTGACTGCATTGGCCGCACCGTCGCCATGGGATTCCTGGCGATCCGGATACACCAATTTTGAGCAGGGTGTATCTTTGCGTGAAAGAGGAAATTATACGGAGGCTCTGAATTATTTTACCAGAGCCAGAGAAAATTATCTTGCAGTTCGTGCGGCAAGACCGGATTGGAACCAGAGAGTTATCGCCGACCGCTTGCGTGATTGTGACCGGCAGATCGCCGAATTGCGCCGTTTGCTCGGTGAAGCAGGGGGCAGTGAAAGCAGTGCCGGTGGTCAACGCCCGGTACAACGTCCGGCGGCAGGTCAACCGGCACAACGTCCAACGCAACGTCCGGTGCAGCGTCCGGCGGCGAATCAACCGGCTCAACGTCCGGCGGCGGATTCCGGTTCAGATGCTTTGAGCCGGGCTGAAAGAGCGGAATTGGAGCGTTTGCGTGCCGAAGTTGCCCAGTTGCGTGCCAGCAATCAGCAGTTGGAGCGCACCGTGCAGAGACAGCGTGATTTTGAAGCTGAAATGGCCGCACTTTTGCGTGACCGCAAAGCCGTTGAAGACCGTTACGCACTTCTTGAACAGCGTTACCGGGCATTGGAAGCCGAGTTGCAGCGGCCGCAGGATCGTATTGCCGATTTGGAACAGCGATTGGTCGATGAACGCATGAGTGTCGAGCGGCTTACCAATCAGGTGGCAAGTTTGGAACAACAGTTGCGTATCGAAAGAGAAAATGCCCGTTTGGGGCAGGTGGCCAAAAACGCCCTTGAGGAGATGTTGCGCAAGCGTGAGGAAGATTTGCGCCGTATCACTCAGGAATTGGAAGCCGCCAATGAAAGATTGCGGGCAATGGCGGCGGTAAGTGAAAATAATGCTGATTTGAACCGTCAGATCGCCGCATTGAATCGTCAAATCGCTGATTTGCGCCGTCAGGTCGCAGAAAAAGGTGAAGAGGTTGCTGCCCGTGATCGTCAAATCACCGAAAAGGATCGTCAAATCGCTGAAAAAGACCGTCAAATCGCTGAAAGGGATCGTCAAATCACTGAAAAGGATCGTCAAATCGCTGAAAAAGACCGGCAGATCACGGCAAAAGATGAAGAGATTTCAGAGTTGAATCGCCGGAATAATGAATCTGCCGCCGCCAGTGCTGATGTTTCTGCCAGAGCATCCGACAGCGAAAGAACCGTGGCTGATTTGCGCCGTCAGGCGGCGGCTTGGGAGCGTCAGGTGGCAGACTTGCAGAACCGGTTGCGCATTGCCAATGAAAACAACAGCCGCAAAGATCAGCAGATTTCTGACTTGCAGAACCGGATTTCTGATTTGCAGAATCAGTTGCGTATTGCCAATGAGCAGAATACTGCCCGTGGTCAGCAGATCACCGACTTGCAGAATCAGTTGCGTGCCGCAGAGGAGCAGCGCAGTGCTTTTGAACAACGCATAGCAGAGTTGCAGCAGGAGCGTGAAAGAGCCGGAACTGCTTTGCGTGAGGCGCAAAATCAGAATAGCGGATTACAGGCCAGGATCCGGACTTTACAGCAGAATTTGGAGCAAGCCGGTAATTCCGCCAGAATCAGTGCCGCTGAAGTTGCCAGTTTGCGTGAACGCAACCGCACTTTGGAAGAAGATGTGCAAAGGTTGCATGAAAGAACTGAAGACCTTGAACGCCGCCTGGCCATACGCAACAGCGAAGATTACCGGGCCGCCACCGAGGCCCGTACATCTGTCCGGCGTCTGGAGGCCGATCTGCAGGCGGCACAAAGTGAATTGGTTCGTTTGCGTGAAGAGATCGATGCCGGAAAGGCCGCATTGGCAGAGAGTGAAAGACGGCTGAAAGCGGCTAATGAAGAAACTTTGCGGGCGAGAGCAGAGGTGGTTGCCGCTTCTGAAAGAGAAAGAGCATTGCAGGAGCAGTTGCGTAATTTCCAGCAGTTGCGTACGCAATACGATGAGTTGAACCGTAACTTTCAGGCTTTGGCGGCGGAAAACCGGCAGAATCGTTCTCTTTTGGAGGCCGCCAGACCGCAACAGGCCGAATTGGAGCGGGCAAGGATCAGGCTGCTGGAAATCGATCAGTTGCGCAATGCGCTGGCCAGAGAACAGCAGTTGAATGCTGAATTGCAAGCTGCTTACAACCGGGATCAGGCTGAATTGCAAGCCTTGCGTCGCCGGGCGCAGGAATTTGAAAATGCCCGTCGCCGACTGGCGGAGTTGGAAGCGATCGCCAGAGAGGCTGAAAGATTGCAGGGATTGGAAAGTGAATTGACCGCATTGAGAAGCCGGGAAGTGGAATTGGCTTCGCTGAAAGTGCAATTCAACGAATTGCAAACTGCTCATCGTGCATTGCAATCTGCCCATACCGCACTGACTGCCGAGCAGCAACGCTTGCGGGCTGAAATTGAAAGATTGCGCCGTGACAGTGAGGAACTGGTCAACTTGCGCAGAGTCAACCGGGAATTGGAAGCCATGATCGCGGCAAACACTGCCGAACTTGAGCGTTTGAACCGTCTGTTGGCTGATTCACAGGCCCAGGCACAGGCCGATCTTCATGCCTCATGCCGTATCGAGGCCCAGCGGTTGCGGGTGGCGGCCGAGGCGGTCGGTCCGCTTAACGATCAGATCCAGCAGTTACAAAATGAGTTGCAGCAGTTGCGCCGGACGTTGACCGAACAACGCAACCGTGAGCGTGAACTCAACCGGGAACTTGAATTGAAAGTTGCCGAAATCGAGCAGTTGCGTCGGCTCAGTGCCGAGTTGGCTGATTTGCGGCAGAAATCCGCAGATGAGTTGCTCGGCCGGGTGGATGCTTCCCGATTGTCCCGTCTGGAAGATGAAATTGCCGCATTGAATAAACTCAATGCGGAACTTGCCGCTGAAAGAGACCGCCTGACGGCGATCCTCAATAATCGTGAGCAGGATGAAAATACGCCTGCCGCACCTCAAGTAAGTAACCGTTCCGCAGAGGAATTGACCGGTTCCGGTATCGTGGCAGAAAGGGATGGAAAAAACGAATTGGCGATCTGGCACTACCGTCAGGCGATTGCCGCCAAGCCGGATTTTGTGCTTGCCCATTACCGTTTGGGGATGCTTCTTTTCCGTCGCGGCAGTTATCAGGAAGCTGCCAATCATCTGGATAGTGCCAGAAGTGCGGATCCGGAAAACTTGCAGTTGGCATTGGATACTGCCCGGTGCTTCATTCAGATCTCCCGGTTCGGCAATGCCAAATCGATCGTTGACCCGTTGCTGGTCAAATATCCGGAAAATGCTTATGTGCAGATGTGTGCCGGATTGATCGAAGCCGGTTGCGGGGCTCCCGCCCGGGCCGAGGAAAGATTGCTTACCGCGGCCCGGCTTGCGCCGGAATCATCGGAAATCCAGATCGAATTGGCCCGGTTGCTGGCCAATTCGGTTTCAGACCGTCTGGGCGAAGCGGTCATCGCTTATGAGCGGGCCAGAGAGTTGGGAGCCGCACCTCATCCGGAATTGGAGCGTTTGCTGGGTGCAAGACTGGATCACCGCCGGGAACTGGTGCGTTTTATGAGCGGTGCCGCCAGAGAAGCGGAAATCAATAATGACTGGCTTTCGGCGGCATGGTATTATCGCAAGATAATGGAAGAAAACAATCCGGCATTTGCCCCGTTGCTGGCTTTTGCCCATTGGAAATCCGGCAATGCTTCGGCGGCTAAAGAGGCGTTGGAATTCAATGTTCCCAGCCGTAATGGCATGGTCGTGCTTGCATTGATCGCTCTGGCGGAAAATGATAATGAAACTGCAATGCGTGCCGCACAGCAAAGTGTCGGAGCAACCATCCCTGCCGAATGGATCGGAATAAATCTGGAATTGGAAAGATTGAGAAATCTGACCAATCCATCTGCCGCAGTACGGCTTTTGCTGCAGGGAATCCGGCGGCCGGGAAGTGCCGATTCTCCGGCGGGGGCGGCTCAACAGAATTGAATATTGCCGTCGAGCATCGTCAGAATAATACCGTCTGCCGGGCGGAAAGGTTCTGAAAAACTGGCTTTGGAGTCGATATCATCGGGAGAAAACACGGTGATATCGGCTTTTTTATTTTCCGCAATGATACCGATTGCCGGAAGATTGAAAAATTCTGCCGGTTTGCCGGTCGCTGCGGCGACACATTGGCCGACTGATTGACCGCAATCAAGTTTCAAGCGCATAAATCTGGCGATGGCTCCGGCACTGCGGGGATGGTTCGAGACAGCGGAATGGGCCGGATGATCGACGGCGTATCCGTCACTGCCGGGCATACAGAGGTCACTGGTAATGATTTTCAGCATATTATCTTCCGACATACCGGCACTTCCGATCGTTGCAGTGGTGGCATCAAAAGATAATTGATCGATCACGGCATCGATCATATTTCCCGGCAGATCGGGATATTTCTGACCGGTAAATTTTTTCCATTCCGGGTGAGTTGTACCGGTCAAACGCCAGCGGTTCCAATCGGAAATATCTTTTTGCTGCAAACTCTGCCTGATATCCTGCCGGATTTTGTCATCCTGTAATGCCAGAGTGATATCCCGGTCAGGCATCGTGTCGAATGGCGGTGGCAGAATGACGCTGAGCATGGTTTGGCTTTCGGTATACGGATAACGGTCAAAACGGAAATCCATGCCGGTATTACGGTAATGGTCGATCAGTTTCAGTGCGGCATCCAATTTATGCCAGTTGGTTTTACCGGCGGTTTTAAGGTGACTGATCACCACTTTTTTCAAACCGGCCTGTTGAGCGCAATCAAATGTTTCCTGCAAACTTTCCAATAAATTATTACCTTCACTGCGTAAATGAGTGGTGAAAATTTTATTGTGCAATGCCAGTTCACGCATCAATTCGATGATCTCATTCCGGTCGGCGAAGCATCCGGGAGTGTAGAGCAATCCGGCAGACATTCCCAAAGCCCCCTGATCCAGACAGTTGCTTAAAAGTTGACGCATGGCCTTGATCTGTTTTCCGGATAAATTTTTTTCTTCATATCCGGCAATAGCGGCACGCAGAGTATTGTGACCGCAGAGTTGAAATGTTTTCAGGGCAACATTCCGCCCGGCGAGCATTTTGCGGTAACCGGTCAGATCCTGCCAGTTGATCGGAATTCCGTAATTGGCATAGAGAGTGTCGAGGTGATCGTGATTTTTCTCACTTACCGGAAAGGGAGATAATCCGCAGTTGCCGGTGATTTCACACGTTACTCCCTGTCTGCGCTTGCTTGCCGCTTGAGGGTTGGCTGCCAGCGAGAGGTCGCTGTGACCGTGAACATCGATAAACCCCGGAGCGATGATCTCATTTTTGAATGAATACTCTTTATCTGCGGCGCAACTGCCGTAAATATCTTTTTCTACGGCAATGATCCGTTCATTTTCTGTGAGTACGCATTTGCGTACCGGTTCATTGATACCGTCTGCGACAAAGCCTTTGAGTAAAATTCTCATATTCCGGCCTGTGAGAGTATTTTGAATACCCGGTAAAACTCTGAAATGCTCCATGCCTGCGCCAGACATCCGCCGTTGAGGTGCGGTGCATGGCCGTCGAGAACTTCCGGCATTTCGCCGATCACGCCGTTCTCCATCCATTGAATTGCGGACATAAGCAACGCCAATGCCCGTTTGTTGCTGTGTGAGTCGCCAACTGCAGCGAGGGCTTCACAGTAAGCCGGGAATGGCCACCCCCACGCCGTGCCGTTATGGTATGCGACTTTTCTGGAAGTATCTTCCGGCCCCCGGTAATAACCTTGATACGGGTAATTGGGGGTATTGAGCAACCGGCCATCACGGCTGACCGGCAGAGGATAGGAGACTTCAGAATCATCCAGAGTACGGATCGCTCCGGGAATCAGCAGTTTTGACGTATGATTGAGTATCCGGCGTTGTTTTTCCGGATCGCTTACCGCACCGAGGGTGATGGCTGTAAGGATATTGCACCGCAGGTGATCATCCGCAATGGCTTGAGATGCCGGAGTGCCGGAAGCGCAATGCAGACAATCAGCGGGAACTGTGCCGGTGAAGAAATATTTTTCGATGCTTTGTCTGACCTTGGCGGCAAGTTGTCTTTCGCCGAGAAAT
Organism: Lentisphaerota bacterium; assembly: GCA_015061625.1. GTDB lineage: Bacteria > Verrucomicrobiota > Lentisphaeria > Victivallales > Victivallaceae > UBA1784. Next base: position 111,259 of record SUWG01000007.1, read on the forward strand.
TCCAAAGCGGCATACCAGAGCGATTGGATTTCGATGGGATATCCTTCCCGCGGAGTTCCTGCCGGATAATTGGTATCCATCCAGGTAAAGTGTGAGGGGCTGAATATCAGGCCGCTCTCCTGATCCATAATGATCCGGTTGGGCGTGCCGATCTGGTAATGATGGATGATCGACAGCAGTATCTCTTTGATGGTTCTGCCGTTGCATTTTTCAGTGAGAAATTTTTTGTTGCCGGTTTCGGCTATGTAATCTCTTACTGCGATGATCAGATAAAGCGGCGCATCGGTCGTATCCCGGTTGGAATCATTGCCGCCGCAAATCATGTTGGGAATGGTTCCGGATTTTTCAAATGCGGCAAAACGGCGGATTATCTGGGCGGCTTTTTCCTGAAATTCCGGAAATTTCACCAGTCCGCGCAAGACGATCAGAGTGTCACGGCCCCAGTCGAGGAACCACGGATATCCGGCGATTACGGTATTCAGTCCATCCCTTTTGACGATGAACCGGTTGAGTGAATCGATAGCCAGTGCTTCCGGGGGCAGGGCCGCCGGGAAATCGTAATCCGGAAAATCGGCAGTGGCAGTCAAATCCTTTCCGACACCGGCGGATAAAGTAACTGAACCGCCGAGGGCGAGGGGGATTTCGAAGTAACCGGGACTGAAAAGGTCGGTTTTATCATTCATCCCGTAGTAACGCTCCTGCGGCAGATCGACCATGTAGTTCCACTCCGGAGAAATATGGAATTTTCCGGCGGATATCCGCATTTGCAGTTTTCTGCCGGCGGGTTGGAAGTCAAAACCGTTTTCTTTTGCGGTCACCGAAGCGGGGAAGTGTTTTTCAGCTCCGTCACACGCTCTGGTGGTGGTATGGTTGACCCGGTCTTCCAGATCGGGACGCAGAATAAGTTTGGCTTCCGGGGATATGCCATCGGTGCGCATTTTGCGTTGAAACTCCAATTCAATGGCATTGCGGTCAAAAGCCATGCGGAATTTGACACTTAAAGTGCATCTGCCGCCATGTCCATCGGGAACAAGGAACTCCCACTTTGCCCGGTTGCCGGGATGGGCACTGTAATTTTCCAGACTTTTGACGGTCAACTCCTGGGAGTATTCATCGACGACCAGCCACGCCCGGCACCGGGTGAACATGATATGACGGTCTACCGGATATTCCGGATTGTCATTGACCGCCAGAATGGCATCATATTTACTGTTTAACTTGCCCCACTGCGCACTGAACATCGCATAGGAACTGCTGACATTGGAACCGAAAACATAATGGTTTCCGGCATCCTGCCAGCGGCCGGAAAGGTGAACCAGACGTTTTTCCGGATCGGCCAGCAGCAGAATGTTGCCGGAAATTTTCCGTACGCCATCCGGCTCAAAAGCGGTCATATTCAAGGTGATATTTTCCGGAGAAGTGCGTTTCCGGCGGGAATTTATTTTCAACAGGGCAAAATGTTCTCCGGAATTCTGCTGTAAACTTTCCACCCGGCAAAGAGTGGTATTGCTGTTGGTCAATTCGGCGATGAAAGGTACCGGACTGTGGATCAGCAGAATATCCTGCGGGGCTGCCATTACGATACGGCAGGCATCCTGGGGATAGTGCCAGCGGCAGACCGGGGCAGGGGAAATGCCGGAAACGGATTCGACAAATTTTTCCGGATCGGCGCACAATGATTTACCATCGGCACGGGCGGCATTGGCGAGCGTGGTATAGTTCAATGCGGCACTCTGGGCCATACGGGCGGCTTTCAGAGCATTTTTCAACTCCGGCACTTTGGGCATGGTTTCCGGGATGCTGAAATCGTCAAAAGCGATGCAAAGTGCTTCGGCGGGGGCAAGTTGGATTTTCTTTACTCCGTTGTCACCGGTAAAGTTACAGAATTTTCCGCTTAAAAGATCCCGGCCGCCGTCGAACTCCACCTGACTGAAGTGGATGAATGAAGCATTTTCACAATCCAAATTAAGCAGAATAAGCAAGGGGGTGTGGCCCGGAGATTTTCTCAATGCGGCGATCACATTGCCCGGTCCCTGCTGGATAAGGGAGATTTCCGCATCTGTGCCGAATGCCGGATGAGTGGCTAACAGAATATTTATTTTGCCGGTCAGGGCACAAAGATTATCCACTGCACCGAAATTCAATGCACCGCATTGGTGGACATCGATCTTTTCAGTGGCATAAAATTCTGCGCCGTTGGCAAATCCGAATGTACCATTGACCGCGAGCAGGGCGTTGACCATAAGGCGCAGTTTGGCGTATGCTTTACCATTGGCCGCCAGCCGGAGATTGTCATGTGTTTCGGAAAAGTTGACCAGAGTGCCGCCCCGCCGGGCAGACGCGGTCATATACGGATAGTAGCCATTGATCGCATCTCTGGTGTAGTTCTGGAAAAGTTCAGAATATCCCCAATCCAGACCGCATTGTTCCAGCAGTTTTTCCTGAACCGGTACCGGGCCGCCCAGACCTTCCAGCAGAAAGGTGGTATCCGGAAATTCATTGCGTACTTTGGCAATGATATATTCCCATGCATCCTGCGGAACCATGTAACCGGCATCACAGCGGAAACCATCCACTCCGCGTTTGCACCAGAAAAGGAAAACTTTGGCCATCAGGTCGTGAACTTTGCTCTGGCGGTAGTCAAGCTGACACAGATCGGCCCAGACGATACCCCATGCTCCGGGACTGACGAAGTGTTTGTTTTCATTGCGGATGAAGTAATCGGGGTGTTCGCTTTGCAGTTTTGAGGCCCATCCGGTATGATTGACCGGCAGATCCATGAAGATCCTGCCGCCTCTGGCGTGGACGGCATCGATCAATTCGGTAAATTGCTCCATCGGAGTTGCTGAAGTGTCAAATTCTGCCAGAGCCGGATCGACGGCAAAATAGTCGGTGGCCGCAAACGGGCTGCCGTAACGCCCCATCCTTCCGTAAGCCATCGGGGTAGGGTGAATGGGGAGCAACTGCAGAATCCGGCAGTTGAGCGTATCGAAAATATGATCCAGTTTCCGTATCACACTGCGGAAAGTGCCTGATGGCGGCACGATGGTGAAGCCTTCCTGATCGAGCGTTTCAAAGTCCGGTTGTTCCGGGGAGTGCGGCAGATACATCCATTTGCCCCATTGCCGTACAAAGCAACAGTATATTCCGTTGCCGGAAACGTTGGCATTGGAAGATACTTTCAAATGGAAGTTGTTGCCGCTTGACCATATTGCCGGAGATTTATCTGCGGGCAGAAAGCAGCATTTCGCTTCAAACACGCCGACTTCAGTCAGGGGCAGGGTCAATTTGAATGAACCGTCACTTTGCCGGTGCATTTCCAGATCGTGCCAATCACTGCCTTTCGGAGTGCGGTTGGCTTCGGTTTTTTCGATTTGTTCAGCGATTTTTGCCGCTCCGCCGCCGATATTGGTGCGCAATACCGCCCGGCCTTTTTTATCTGCCGGAATGCCGTAAAAAGAGAAAGTTGCTGTTTCGCCGGTGAAAAAGAGAGATTTTTCCGGTATCAGAGATTGGGTGGTCATATTTGTTGCTCCGGAAGTTCGCCGGTGACGAAAAATTTCATCACATCCTGAATATAGAGATCCCAGAATTCCCAGGTGTGACTGCCGGGGCGTTCAAAGGCATAAAATCCGGGATACTCCAGTTTTCGCATGAATTTATTGAATTTGCGGTTGTCTCCGATCATGAAGTCTTCTGAACCGCAAAATGAGATGATTTCCGGCAGTTCTTTACCGGAATCGACTGCTTTTTGTGCGAGATCAAAAAGATCATTGCCCCGCGGCACAACTTGAGAAACAGTGCCGAATATCCGGCGGAATTCCGGGTGCCATCCGGCTGAAGATTTATCCCGGAAGCGGTATTTTATATCGGTAACGCTGGATAATCCGGCGACTGCGGCAAATTTTTCCGGACAGCGCAAACCCAGTTTCAATGCGCCGTAACCGCCCATGGATAATCCGGCGGCAAAGGTATGTTCCTTATCCGGAGACAGGTTGAAAATGGATTTGACGGTCTGCGGCAGTTCTTCCGAAATAAAAGTCCAGTAATTTTCGCCGGATACGGCATCGGTGTAGAAACTGCGTCCGCCGTCAGGCATGATCACGACCATATTGTACCGGTCGGCGTAGCGTTCTATGGAACTGCGGCGGAACCACATCGAACTGTCATCTGATAAGCCGTGCAAAAGGTACATCACTTTGCGCGGTTCATCCGTGTTGCCGGTCAGCGGCACGATCACATTCATACTTACCGCTTTAAGCAATACTGCCGAATTGAAACGGCATTCCATAAAAGCCATAAATTTTTCCTCGCCGGTTATGTTATGCTATACTGTTATGTAACATAACCCGGTTTTGTGGTAAATTCAAGTTTTTTGGTGTGAAAAATGGTCAGATAAAAGGCTGGGTCCACGCTTTGATATGCCGGGGATAAAACATGACCTCAAGTTGAGTCGGTGTGTCACTTACCACTTCGGCGCGCACATAAAGATCATCCGGAGTCATGGTGTAGTGAGCCTCAATACCGTCAACGGCTTTGACGCACGCACCGATATCTTCGCCGATCATTGGAATATCCCGCTGCCAGTAGGCTTTTTCATGGTGGAAATGTTTTTTTGGCGTGTGCCGGTTGAAATCTTTTTTGGTGGTGATGAAACGTATTTGATATTTTTCTCCGGGGCGGGCGGCAACTTTTACTTTCAACGTGCGTGACGCGGAATCAAAATCGATATTTTCAAGATAAACTCCGCATGATGAATAAAAATTTCCGGCATTGAGAGCATTGATCAAATTGTCAGTGGTCATCTCACCGGGGCAGTTGACCATCACCCAGCCGTGGTCACAGCCGCAAAATCCGGAAATGGTTTCCGGAGTGTAATGATGGGCATCATCGGTCGCTGTGCCGTAAATGATGCCGTAACCTTTGACCAGCCGGTGCGCCAGAACGTAATCCCAGTATTTTTCCGGAGAAGTGACCGGATCATCGGCTTGGATCTCTGCGCCGATACCGTTGTTGCAAATTTCCATAAATTTGAGTTCCGGGGTGTCGATGATTAACTGCGGATCGATATCCCAATACCGCCAGAACGGGTGATTGACCATAAAGATGGAATTGCATTTTTCTTCAGCAACGGTCTGCCGGTAAAGTTCGTAAATCGCCCGGAATGATTCTTGCTGATCTTTGCCCATGACCGGATAGATGGTGCGCGGGCAGTTGATGGCGTTGCAGTGAAATTCTATTCTTTCGGTTGCGCTGTAATGTCCGCCGGTGATTTCAGATCCGCCGATAAGGATGAATTTACCGGGTATCTCCCACTCCTGCTGCAATTCGGCAAAGGTTTTCAATTTGATCATCTGCCGGATGCCGAGTTTTCTGACTTCGATTTTTTCACCCAGAAGTTCTCTGCTCCATCTGGCTTCGGCGGCATCGAATAACGGCGGCCACATCGGCGGTGGATTTTCCACGATCGGGAAACTGACATTTTCCTCATCCGGGTAAATGTTGTGATCGGTAATGCAGACGAAATCGTAGTGCAGTTTGTCACGGTATATGTATGCGGCGATCTCCGGCAAGCCGGCGGCATCTGACCATGCGGTATGCGTATGGAGCGCACCTTTTTTCCAATTACCCATGATTATTACATTTCCTCTGCATTTAATGAATCCGGAATCACCAACGTATATTCAATGCCTTCCGGGATATGATAACGATAAGTATTACCAACTTTCTCTGCCTTGATTTCTCCGAAGGCAGTACGGTAACTGAATTTGAAATCTCCGGCCTCCGGGATGTCTTGCGGAGCGATGATCATTTTTTTGAATCCGGGAGCGGTAATCTTGAATCCGGCCAAATAGCGGAAGTACCATGCAACCATATCGCCGAACATGATGTGGGTCTGTGAATCTCTCCCATCCCATGCTTCCCAAAGGGTGGTTGCCCCCTGTTTTATCCAGTAACCGAAACCGGGATAATCTGTTTGAGTCAGCACTTTGAATGCTTCTGCGGCACAACCGTTTTCGGCCATGATCCTTGGAATCAGTTTGGCAGCCTGTACTCCGTAATATGATTTATACTCCATTTTACGGACTTGTCCGATCAATCTGACGACCAGATCCGGCGATTCATCAAGTTTGTAATAGATCGCACAGGCATTGGCGGTAGGTCCGCCGGTGGAATAGGAGCCGTCAGCATTGCGGTATTTTTTGATAAAAGCCGTTTTGGTTTTATTTATGGCTTCATCCAGCCACACAGTATCCCGGAGGGCAAACATGGCGGCGAATTGCCGGAGAATCCTCATGTTATTGTAGAATATTGCCGTCGAATTGACCTCTGCCGGGCAAGCCGTTTCCGGACTGGCGGTATACCAGTCACTTGGCAGGCCATATTCGATAATGCCGTCTACACTGCGGGAGAGATTGTATAGTACATTTTTTTTCATATGCTCATAGAATTTTTCCGCAACATCAGTTTTGCCGGTAAATTGCCAGAGCTGGTACGGGATTTCAAAAAATCCCATATCTTCGATCGGACCGCAATAGTGATTGTAACCCCAACCTGCAGCAGGGGCGATACCGGATATCTGACCGGTGAGCCGCTGGGCATCGGCGATTATCTGTAAAAAGTGTTCATAATTTTTTGCCCCGTCATACATCCATAAACCCGGTTCACAACCGATGGTGGCATCGCCGAGCCAGCCATTTTTTTCCCGGTGGGGGCAGTCAGTGGGGATTCCGGTGAAATTGCCGACATAACTGTTGCGGGTGCAATCAATAAGTTTGGCGGCAATGGGATGGGATATCTGCATTTGGCCATTGGGGGCAAAATCATTGTACACATAACAGGCTTGGACATCCAGTTTGCTCACTTCGCCATCGATTTGCAGTTTCACATAGCGGAATCCGTGATAGGTAAAACGCGGTTGCCAGACAAAATCATTTTTATCACCATGGATATACATATCAGTTTGGGCAATATCGCCGCCGACGATGTAACAGGCAATATTGCTCCGGTCAAGTTCACCGTCGCCGGAGATCAATTCGCTGTAAATAATGGTGATTTTAGTTCCTTTTTTTCCGGAAACGGTGAGCCGGACAAAGCCGGTGGTGTTTTTGCCGAAGTCGTAAATGGTTGAACCATCTTTGCCTGACCAACTTTTTACCGGAGCGTAAACCTCCTGTATCCGGCATTTGGGAGTTTCATCTTTGATGAGCAACCCCGGTGGTAAAGCGACCAGACGGGCCGGCTGCCATTGGGAATCATCAAATCCGGGCAGATCCCAACCGGGAATATCTTTGGCTGCATCAAAATATTCACCGGAACGCAGTTGATTGAAAAATATTCCGCTGTTTTCGCCTTTCCAACTCCGGTCACTTACGGCGATCAACTTTTCATCTGCGAAAAGTTCCAGATAGAGCCGGTTGTAATTGCGCCACGGGGCCTTGTCGAAGTGCCACAACTCATGGGTGGCACAATTGAACCAACCGTTGCCGAGGATCGCACCGATGACATTTTCTCCGGTTTTCAACAGACTCGTCACGTCATATTCACAAAATCCGGTATGTTTATCCAACTGGGTCACTGTCGGAACCATGATATCCTTACTGACGGGGGTGCCATTGATGGTTATGTCAGCCCAGCCGGGAGAGGCAAAACGCAGTTTTGCATGGTGTGGCAGAATATCAAGACAGAAGGTTTTCCGCAGTAACGGTGCCGGATGTTCCTTGGCCCGGAAATCGATCGCTTCTCCGTGGAAGTTGATCCAGTAGGTCATGATTCAAATCCTTAAAATACTGTTGTTTGCAAAGATTCCGGAATTTTGGTTACACAATCGATATCCTGCGGCACATGATAACTGAAGTTATTGCCGTTTTTCCGGATTTCGATTTTGCCGTATGGCGTTTGATAGGAACAACTGAAATCTCCGGCTTCGGGGATATCTGCCGGAGCCAGAAGGATCTTTTTGAAGCCCGGTTCGAGGATCTTGATACCGGCCAGATTGCGGAAACACCAGGCGGTAAAGTCGCCGAACATGATGTGGGTCTGGGAATAACCGCCGTGCCAATGCTCCCAGAGAGTCGTGGCACCTTGAGTTATCCAGTAGCCCCAGCCGGGGTATTCGGTCTGGGTGTAAAGTTTGAATGCATCTTCACCGTAACCGTAATCAGCCAGCACCCGCGGAATGAGTTTGGCTCCGACGATGCCGAAGTCGGCTTTGTGATCGTTGGCACGCACCTGTTCGGCAAGATGTGCGGCAAGGGCAGGGGAATCATCCAGTTTGAAGTAGAGCGCGCAGGCGTTGGCGGTCAATTCATCTTTGGCATAAGTGCCGTCGGCATTGCGGAAGTGTTTCAGGAAAACGGCCTTGATTTCTTCTTTCAATGCGGCATATTCCGCCGCATCGCCCGGAGCGACGATACCGGCAAATTTTTCCATCAAAGAGAGAATGTAATAGAAAAATGCGGTGGATGTCAACGCCACGGTGACGATCCGGTGCCGGTCGTGATGACACCAGTCGCCCAGACCGAAATTCAGCAGACCGTCAGCATTTCTCATTGCCAGAGCGTAGTTGATGTAACTGCGCATATTCGGGTATGACTTCTCAATGGCAGAGGTCGCCCCGGTATATTGCCATATCTGATAGGGAATTTCAAAGAGAGCCACATCCCACACCGGGCCGTTGCCCCAGTTGTAACCCCAACCGGCGGCGGGGGCGATACCGGAAAGTTGTCCGCTGGGCCGCTGGGCATCGGCGATTATCTGAACGAAATGCTCATAGTTTTTTGCTCCGTCATACATCCACAAGCCGGTTTCACAGGCCAACTGGGCATCACCGGTCCAACCGTTTTTCTCCCGGTGGGGGCAGTCGGTGGGAATACCGGTAAAGTTGGCAATGTAACTGTTGCGGGTGCAATCGAGCAGTTTGGAAGCAATCCCGTTGCCGATGGTGAATCGACCGTTTTCGGCGAAGTTGCTGTGGATATAACACGCCGTGATCTCATCGACAGAAATATTGCCGGAAGCCACCAGTTTGACATAGCGGAAGCCGTGATAGGCAAAATGGGGCTGCCAGACTGCTCCGGATGAACCGTCATGGGTGTATACATCGATCTGGGCATCATCTCCGTCAACGATGTAACAGGCGATATTATCTCTGGCCACATCTTTATTCTGGGCGATCAATTCGCTGTAAATGATGGTGTATTTGCTCCCGGCATCACCGGAAACTTTCAAGCGCACAAAGCCGGTCATATTTTTGCCGAAGTCATAGACGACAGAATCACTGTTGGCGATCCAGTTTGCCACCGGTTTGATCTCCTGCCGGATGGCGCATTGCGGGGCATCATCTTTGAGCAGAGTTCCGGCCGGGGGCGTTACCTGAATGGCATTGGGCCATTGGGAGTCATCGAATCCGGGCAAATCCCAGCCGGGGATGACTTTTCTTGCATCGAAGTGTTCCCCGGAACGGAACTGGTTGTAGATTATTCCGCTGTTTTCGCCTTTCCATGTCGCATCGGAAGCGAGCAATTTTTCATTATCTGCCCACAATTCCAGATAGAGGCGGTTGTAATTTCTCCACGGGGCTTTGTCGAAGTGCCACAACTCATGCGTGCCGCAGTTGTACCAGCCGTTGCCGAGAATCACACCGATAACATTTTCGCCGGTTTTCAGCAAATCGGTTACATCATATTCCACCCAACCGGTGTGTTTATCCAACTGGGTCACTGCCGGAACCATGATATCGTTACTTACCGGCTGACCGTTGACCGTGATCACCGCCCAGCCGGGGGCGGCGAAACGGAGCATGACATTGCCGGGAATGGCGGTCAGTTCAAATTTTTTACGGAGCATCGGAGCGGGCAATTCCGGGCAACGCCAGTCGATCGCTTCACCATGCAAGTTTATCCAGAGTGTGTTTTTCATAAAAAATATCCTTCAGGTTGAGTATAGAAAATCATGTCACGGTTAAAAGATATTGCCGGAGTGCGGCAAATTCAATCATAAATTAAAAAAATTACCGATTTTATGGTAAAAAAATCCCCTGCGTGAAACAGGGGATCGGGAACTGTCTTAAAGCCGTTCAAATTTGTAGAGCCGGGTTTCGTATTTTCTCACATTCACGGTGAATTGAGTACCGTTGTTTTGAGTCGGTATTTCCTCACCGGTGATCAGGTCGGTCACTTTGGCCCGGAATGGCAGGTAAATGGTCTTTGCTCCGGCATTGTCCGCATGGATGAAACACGTTGCGCCATTGGTGCCGACAGCATCGTTGCTCTTTATCCAGATGTGGATCCCCGCCGCCGTGAAAAGTTCCCGGTAGAGATCGGCGGTCAATTCCGTGGAAGCCAGATATACCCGGCGGTGATCCGGATAATTTCTGACCACATAAGGTTGATTGCCCATGCCGACCGGGCGGAAAGGCATTTTGCCGGAAACCGATTCAAAGGTGAATCCGGTGACGCTTTGCATATTTTCCATGGAAAGCTGCCGGTTGTGGATGATACCTGCGCCCGGAGTGAAGATCACTGTCGCGCCATTTTTGCAAAGTTTGTTTTCGATCGCCTGCCGTATTTCATCAGTCAGATAGAAGCCGTTGACGATAACGAAACATTTGTACTGGCTGACCGGGAAATTATCCATCAGGATATCTTCGAGCAAATAGGCATCGGTCTGCGCTCCGGAGCGGCCGGTATTCACCCGCAACAGGAAACTGCTGGCGTGGGTGATCTCGTGATTGTTTTCCACCAGATAGGGGAGCGAATCAATGGAATAGAGCAATGCGACCTGCGGTTTGACCGGTTGGGCGGGGTTGAAATTGCCCTGGAAACAGCGGTTCAGGAATGCTCCGGCTTCGATCAAACCCTGATTACGGTAGGAGTTGCCGGTCAGGTCACAGGTGTAGATCGGGGTGCTGGTGACCAGACCGATCGCTGAATCCCGGAGCAGAACAGATACGCTCTGATAGAGGTTGTCAACGTGCCGGTGACTGGGGGTGGCATTGAGGAAGGTGCGGGTGTCATTTTCCTGAAAATAGGTCGCGCCGTGAAGTTTCAAACTGCTGATCGCCGCCATATTGCCGCCGGGCAGACCCAGTTTACGCAAATGGTAGTCGATCGGCCCGCTGAAGAAGTCGGCGGCTCCGGAAAGGTAGATCTTACGGAATGCCAGATGTCCGATAGTCTGCACCGGGAAACCGGCGTAAAAGAGCAGATATCCGCCGTAAATACCGACGATTTTGTTTCCGGCTTCGGCTTGGGCGGCCTGCAGAAATTCGATAGCGGCAGTTGCCACGGCATCGCTTTGACATTCGATATAATCGATGACTCTGGCTTCAGTTTCCGGATTGCGGAACCAGGTATCGCTGGGCAGACGGCGTTCTGCGCCGCGCGGCACATTGATATTGGAAACATCCAGTGAATCACCGTATTTCTGACGGAGAAACTCCCGGAAGTAATCCCGCATTGCCACGCTGAAGTCGGCGTGCAGTTGCGGATTGGCCCACACGCCGGGATATTGCCATTCGCCGCCGTCGCAGAGTGATGAGAGGCGGTAACCGATCACGTTGGCCCGCAAAGGAGTGCTTTCGATATGACGGATAAAGGCCCGGATAAAGGCTTTGCCGTCTTCTCTCCATTGACGGGAAGCGGGACTGGCCAGATATTCATGATTCGTTTTGCCATCCAGATAGATGCTCTGGTCGGGATAGCGGCTGTGCCACCAGTAAGGTGCATCGATGCCGAATCCGAGAACTATTTTGATTTCGGGGAATGCCGCAGTAATCTGATTGATCCGGCGGGTGATAAAGGTGAAGTCATAACCATCTTCATTCCAGCCGGGAGTGGTCAATCCTTTGCCGACATTGGTGCCGACTCCGAACATGAAAATACGGTATCCGGCATCGTAATGTTCTCTGATGCGGTCGGGTATCTTGCTGAAAAAGATCATATCATCGAATGCTTCACCATTGATGAAGATCACCGGACCATTGACGGTCTGGCGCACTTCGGAAGTCGGGTTGGGGCGCATATCGGGATTTTGTGAAACTGTGAACGTCAATTCTTCTGCCGTAAGCGTATGGGTATCATCTCCGGAAAATTGGAGGATATAGGTGTCGCAGAGCAGTTTACCGGCAAAAATATCTTTGGAAATATGGATTTTGTCACCGTTATTCAAAGTGGTGTCAAAGTTGACATCTTCTTCGGCGATGACGATATTTCCGGCAACTGCCCGGAGGGTGATCCGGCTTTGCGGGGCGAGCAATCTGACTGCAGTAATGTCACACTCCAGATGGACACCGCCTTTGATGGGCGTGAGGGTCACATTTTCAGCGGAGAATTGGTTGCGCAGAGTAAAATTTTCGTAAGGCATCAGACACCAGCTGCCCCACGGCAGGATGGTGTAAGGGCCGATAACTTTGGGTGCGAAACTTTCACTTTGGGAGTAGAGGCGGGTTTTCCAGTCATCGGCCGGATCGCGGAGGGTGCGGAAAGTGCCGTCGGTATCGATTTTTATGACCGTACCGGAAGCGGTGACCAACTGGAAATTGGCGAGCAGACCGCTGGCTTCACCGTTGTTTTCCAGATGGATGGCGATCAGGTTGCTGCCTTTCCGGAAGAATGAGGTGACATCTGCCACTCTGGGATTCTGCCAGGTCATTTCCTGCAGAGTAACTTTGCGGCCGTTGATGTAGAGGTCGAAACGGTCATCGGCAGTACCCTGAAAACGGCAATCCACGGGGATATCATCGAGGATCACTTCCCGCTGGAAATATTGATGGCCTTTATTTCTGAAATTCACCTCATCGGCGATCCATGAAGCGGTCCAGTCATCGCCCTTTTCTTCGGGGATCTGGAGCAGTAAAAGGTCATTTAACTGTGTTTCAGACGAAAAAAAAAGGCAGGCCCCGTTTCCGGGGAGGGTGAATGTATATTTGTTCTCTCCGGGGGTGACAGTTACCGGGAGCGTGGCGACGGTCTGCCCCATGGCATTTTCGATGCGCAATTCCCCTTTGCCGGGGGAATTGCTGGAAAAGGTCATTTCATAATCACGGTCAGGGGTGAGGTTATAGAAAGGACCGAAGTTTTTGCCGAAATTGATCAAGCCGGCCAGATTGTCTTTATCGGCAAATACGATGTCGCTGATTTCGACGGTACAGGGAACTGCCGGGGCGGAAATATCCATCCGGAATCCGGTGACGACACCTTTCCATGCGGAATAACGGCTCAAAGGTATGCGGATATCCTGATATTCGCCGGTGAGGTTCACCCGGAAAGTGATCTTCTGTCTTTCGCTCAACTGGTTGTCGTTCTCGGTTTTGAAGTAGATGACAAAGCCGTAATTGCCCGGTTTGGAGGCTTTCAAACGGATGATGAGCGTGCCGAAGCGGGTACAATCCATATAAGTTGCCACCAGCGGTGAGGTGGAGTATTGGCTTTTGAAGTCAAGTTTCATTGCGCCGTCAACGACCGTTGCCGGGGCGGTCAGGGCACTGCGCCAATTCCATGCCGGAGTGCCGGCCGCTCCGAAGTGCCACTGGGTCGGCAGATCGGCTTTGCCGGAAAATCTGACCTCTTTGCACCATGCTTTGGCTCCGGCGGGAATGGAGAAATCCATCCGGAATCCGGTGATCGTGCCTTTCCAGTTGGCATTGCGTGAACACTCAAAGGTCACGGTCTGCCATTCGCCGGTGGAGCGGAAGTAGAGGGAAAGTTTTTTACTTTCCGAATATTTCGGGTCGCTGTCGGTCGTGAAGTAACAGTGGATCGCCCGCTGACCGGCGGGGGCTTTGATCTGGATGGACAACTGGTTGTTATCCGCAGAGAAATTCACATTTTTGCGGACGAAGATCACCGTGCCGTTTCTGCTGGTGAAACAGGCCGCATTATCTTCGACCACCGGGGCGGAAACCACACCGGAAACATTATACATGGCCAATGCCGCCGGCAGATCATTCTGCCACACTTCGGCGGCGGTCAATGCGATCGCCGCCATACATGATGAGATCAAAAGAAGCAGTTTAGACATTTTTTTCCCAATATATTTTAATTATTTCTTGATCAGAGTGGAACCTTCACCGGTATAGTAGGCGGAAAGCGGACAAACGCTGCTGCCGTTGTAAACCGAATATTCGGATTTTGTATTGCCGCCCCACGGACGGATTATGTCTGTAGGTCTGAATGTGAGTACATGACCGGCAATGAAGAGGAAATTACCGGATTCGCCGTGTTTGAAGTTCGGATTGGCGTAACCGGATGAATCATAGGCATACAAGCAAGTCCGTGCGGCACTGGCGGCATTGCCGTTGGAAGCATCTGCCGCCAGAACGGTGATACTGGGTGAGCCTGGAGTATTGGGAATATGCACATAAGGCGTGTAACTTTGCAATTTGTAAAGCGGCATTGCGCCATTGACCGAAGCATTTGAGTTATAACTGAAAGCGTAATAATTGAAATCACCATCATTTTCCAGATCACAATAAAATACACCGGGAGTCATTTGGATTCTGGCGTTGTTATCAGCGGCGGCTGCCAATTCTGTTTTTGACGGGCCGCCGACATATTCTGACAGCAAACCGAGGGCACTGTAATTATATTCTGTGATGGTACCTTGCCGGTGGGTGAAAAATCCGTCATAGTTGTCAGCATACATTTGGGCGGCATTGCCGATTTGTTTCAAATTGTTGATACAACTGGCACTGCGGCCGCGTTCACGGGCGGAGTTGAGGGCGGGGAGCAGGATCGCCGCAAGGATGGCGATAATGGCGATAACGACGAGAAGCTCGATCAAAGTGAAGCCGTACGGCTTCACTTTCCTGCAGGAAAGTGAAAAACGTTTCATTGCAATACTCCTTTGTTTTTTTTGATACAGGGTGGAAAATCCCCCTCGTTACAATATTAATATAACACCGAAATATGGAAATGCCAGTCAATATCAATGAAACATTTGGGACAAAAACTTGCAAACTTCATAATTATTATGTATATTATTCCTCAATGGTATTACAGAGAGGTGTTGTTATGGGAAAGGCTACGATCCGTTCCATTGCCAAAAAATTGAATATCGCTCCGGCAACGGTTCACCGGGCATTATCCGGTTGCGGCAGTGTGGCGTTATCCACCCGGCGCCGGATCATCCGCTGTGCCAATGAATCCGGTTATATCCTGCCGGAGCGCAACAGCCGCAATATCGCCGTGCTGGTGCCGCACTTCCGCTTTTACGGTTACATGACCCCGATGTTGAGTGCTTTGGAAAATGTCCTGCATGAACACCATTACCATCTGCAGTTGATCCCCGAAGCCGATATCGATGTTTTGGGCGATCATATGTTTGACGGCATAATTTCCATGGTTTGGCAGGAGGGAAAAGTGCTGACTTTGCCCAGAGAATATCCGATACCCATAGTGTCGCTCAATTCCGCATTTTCCGTGTCGGAAAATATTTCACTGGTCGCTTCCGCCAAACATGGTATTTTACTGGCTTTGAACTATTTGAAGCACCACAACTGCCGCCGGGTATTCTTTGTCGGCACTTTGACTGAAAAAAATCCGATCGCATTGGAGCGGCTGGCTGATTTCCGGCAGTTCTGTCTGGAAAATTCTCTGGATTTTGACCGGATGCACCGCTCGGTAGCCGCTGCGGAGGTCGAATCGGTCTTGCCGGATATTCTATCTGCCGGTGCCGACGGAGTTTTTTGTGCCAGTGAAACTTTCGCTTCCCGGCTGGGTAAGGCGATGCTGAAACACGGGATCGCCATTCCGGAGGATATATCTTTGATGGGTATGGAAGACGAGGTGTCGAATACATCTTTTTCCCCGCCCATTACCGCAATACGTCAGGATTTTGAAAAACTGGCTCAATGTACTGTGGAAGTACTCATTCAAGCCATTGAAAAACGTATTCCGGTGAAAAATATCCGGGTGCCTTACACTCTGATTGAAAGAGCCAGTGTCCGTAAAAAAGACTAAAGGTCGGCCACGCTCAATGCCGCAATATCGCCGATGCTGTCACCCAGAGCCGCCGGAACGATCTGACACGCCGACAAACTCAAGGGCAGTGCTTCTTCTTTCAACACTCTTTCCATTTCCGGCCGCAAAAGATTTTCACTGCGCTGAAAGACACTGCCGATGACGATCCTTTCCAGATTGAGCAGATCGATGAGTATGGATAAGCCGTACCCCAGACGGCGGCCGCTTTCGGCGTAGACTGCCAGCGCACCGGCATCGCCGTCATTTGCGGCTTCGGCGATACTTTTGGCTGTGATCTTTCCGATATCTTCCGGTGTTTTGCACCATGACAGCGGCAGATGTTCTTTGGCATAGATTTTGCCCAGTTGAGCGATACCGCCACCGGAACAGAAGCCCTCAAATGAACCGGCTTTACCGTAACCGGCCGGTCCTTCCGGAGCCAGACGTATGTGGCCGCATTCCCCCGCCATGCCGCAGGAGCCGCTGTAAAGTTGACCATTGAGGATCAATCCGGCTCCCAGACCGGTGCCGAAAGTGAGAAATGCCATGTTCTCCGCTCCTTTACCGGCTCCGAATTTCCATTCCGCCACCGCACAGGCATCGGCATCATTGCAGAGTCTTACCGGAATTTGAAAGCGTTTTTGCAGAATTTCGCAAATGGGTATTTCATCCCAGCCCGGCAGATTCGGCGGCGAAAGAATGATACCTTTTTTGCTGTCCAGCGGGCCGCCGCAACTTATGCCGATGGCTTGCGGATTAGCTTGCGGAAACTGTTTCAGAAGTTTTTCCGCTTCAATGGAAAAGTTTTCGATGCAATCGTAAGGCGAGGGAAAATCTTTTGTCGCAAAGACCGACTTCCCGGCAATCGAAAAATTGCCGCTTTCCACTGAACCAAGGATCGCGGCACACTTCGTGCCGCCGATATCAAAACCCAACAGCCATTTATTCATAATGTCATTCACCGCACCGGTTGTTGTTTGGCTTCACCGGCCCTGATGGTCTTATCCACCATGGCACATACGCAGGAATCCGACCAGACATTGACCGCCGTTTCGATCATGTCGATCACTGCATAGATCGGCAGGATGATCCCGAAAATCCCCACCGCTGTACCCATGCCGGACATCAGCGACAATGTCAGAAAGTAACAGCCCATCGGCACCCCGGCATTACCGACGGCAGAAATCACTGCGATCAGCATCCAGAGCAGGATCAGCGGCCAGGTGAGGGCGATACCGTTATTCTGCATGACAAAAAGTGAAGTGACCATCACAAATGCGGCACAGCCATTCATATTGATCGTACAGCAGATCGGCAGAATGAAACGGGCAACTTCCGGTTTGGCTTTCATATTGTTTTCCGCCGAAGCGACCGTTACCGGCAATGTCGCCGCCGAACTTTTGGTGAAAAGTGCCATCAGCACCGCCGGAAGCATATTTTTGAAAACCTTTACCGGGTTGATGCCTCTTGCCAGCAGGAAAAGCGGCAGAATAACAAAGAATTGCAGAATATTGCCCCCCAGCACCACGGCGACATATTTGCCCAGAGAACCGACGATCACCCCGGCAGACATCTGGGCGGAAAGCTGGGCGGAAAAGGCCACGATACCCAGCGGCAGAATCCAGACCAGAGCCTTGATCAACGCAAAAAGCACCTCCTGCAAACCGAGGATGCCTTTGGTGAGGATTTGGATGTTTTCCGAATCTTTCAACACTGCCAGAGTGATACCGATGGCAGAAGCGACCAGCAGCAGACTCAAGACGTTACCGGAACTTATCGGAGCAAGCAGATTATCCGGCACGACCGAAAGCAGATGATCGTAATAAGAAAATTCACCGAGACCGGCCGGTACTCCGGAGTGACCGCTTTGCACCAGTTCCAATGGCAGATTGCCCGGAGCGATGAATTTATAGAGCAGAACCCCCACTGCGGCGGCGGCAAGGGTGGTCAGCAGAGTGTAAGTGATCGTATGCAGAAAAATTTTGCCGGAGTTTTTGTTCGCTCCGAGCGAGGCCAGAGTGGTCATGATCGCCAGTGAGATCGTCGGCACGGCAACGAATTTGAAAAGCCGGGTGTATACCGTGGCGATAAAGGTGAAAAAGTTGTTGAGCCATGCGATGTTGCACGCTCCTAAAAGCGCACCGGCAAGCAGTGCCGCCAGCCATATTGCCATTTGTTTGCCGTTGAATCCGCCGGGTGAAACACTCTTATTCATGATGATATTTTTCTCCGTTGATTATTGAATGTCGCTGGGATAATATACATGAAAAATCGGCCAAATACAAGAAAATCACAATAAAAAGCGACGGTAAAAGGTTGAATTTTTACCATCGCTTCAATTTTCAGTTGATAAACGTTTACTGTCAGCAGCCGAGAATGACGCAGAGCATCACTACGGCAATGAGCATGACGATACCGAATCCGTAAACGGCGATATTTTCACCGTGTTTTTTGAAAAATTCACTCATGAAAAATTTTCCTCATTCTGAAATGAACTCTTTTTCTGCCGGAGCAGAGGCGGTTTGACCGGTTCAGACCAGATGAGGACTTGCACGCACCGGCAGACAGCGGCGCAAAAAGTTCTGGAAAACAAAAGCGGATGAGAACTTTTGTTTTTCAGCGTGGCAAAATTGAGCGGTCAATGCGCTTTGATGACCGGTGATATCCGCATTGCCGTCACGGAAAAGCCGTTGGGGCAGGGGGTTGTGATTGCGCCGTGAAACGGATAGCGCGGTGTATGAACCGGGGATGATCCCCTGAATTTCCGGTGAATTTTTTTCCGGAGGAGTTGCCGGTTTCCCGGAAAAGGGCAGCGTTTGCGGCATTTCCGGAGTGTTGACCGGCGCGGATAAGGTGATCTTTCGGAGTGTACCGCCAACCGGGAAACACAGTGCGGCGGCCATGATCGCCAATGGTATGAGGCGCACTGATATCCGGTTGAAAAGTTTCATCATTTCCGTTTTCCTTATAATACTGTATATTAAAATAGTTCTGCAAGGGGAATTTGTCAAGCGGGTAAAGGCGGTTATTTCCGGTGTTTTGCGTTGCGCCGGATGGATGCGGGAGTATCACCGGTGTTTTTGCGGATGGTCAGGTAGAAATATTCCAGTGAAGCAAAGCCGCAGCGTTGCGGGATCTGGGAAATGGGCAGATCGCTTTGGCACAGCAGACGCAAACCTTCCTGACAGCGCAGGGAATTGAGATAGTCCGAGATGTTTATTTTGAACCTTTCTTTGAATTGTTTGGATACCGTCACCCGGTGGCGGTGGAGTTGTTCGGCAATAAAATTGACATTGATATCCGGATTGCGGAAATTCTCATCGATGATATTTTTTATCTGTTCGCCCGGTACCTGGGAAATGTCGCGGGCCATGTCACTGCCTCCGGCGATTTTTGCCAGTATGGCAAAGGCATCGGTGAGCAGTTGCAACTGTTTATCCGGGTAACATATATTACTGGCGATCCGGCAGAAAAGTTCTTCCGGACAACTGCCGCAGGAGTTGAGCCCCGGAGTGATATGCAAGGCGGAAAAGAGCAGTGCGGCATCCGAACCGCCGATGGTGAGCCAACGGTAATGAAAGCCGTTGGCACATGGAAAATAGTTGTGTTCCGAACCGGGGGGATAGTACCACACCGAGCCGGGTTTTACGATATTCACCCCGCCGGCGGCATCGACAAAGCAACCACTGCCATTCAACGGCCAGAAAATTTCCGCAAAATCTGCCGTTTTTATCCGCTGGCGGTGCGGAGCATACTGACGGCAGCAGCCGATACTGCGGATATGAAATTTCAAATCTCCGGTGTAGAAGGAAAAACTGCTGTCATTGAATTCACGCATTTGTCAATAATGTAAAAATATACTGCAAAATTATAATTGTTATTTTCAAATACCTTGAGTATAATATATCACAGTCACATAAAATATGCAACAGGAGATTAATTTGTTATGAAAGATGTCGGTAATATCCGTTGCCATGTCGTTTGCCGCGGCAGTGTTGCTGAGTGCGGCAGACAGTATGGGGAAGCGGCAAGGGAGTTTATCGCAGTGGAAGCGGCTCTTTTCGGTTATGATGGCAAGGTTACCGGAGAAATGAAAAATTTTGCCGGATTTGCCGCTCTTTCGCTCAAGGATCATGCCCCGGATATCCTTGAAGAACTTGAGGGTATCGCCGCCGGAAGCAATCTGCCGCCGGAAGTGTTGCTGATGATGAATGTCTGGGAAAGTGTGGCTTTTGCCCGGATGCCCGACCGTTGCACCACGTTTCTGCTCCGCAACAGTGAGCGCGGCACTGTGGTCGCCAAAAACAATGACGGGCCGGAAGATGAAAGAAAAACCGCACCATTCATTCTGCGGGAAGTTCATCCGGATAAGGGAATACCTTTTATACAGGTGACTTATGCCGGTTGGTTGAGCGGATTGGATATGATGAATAGTGAAGGATTGGCCAACACCCACGGTTCGGTCGGTTCGGTGCTGCCCCGTCCGGGCAACCGTCTGGATATCCGTTTGCAATGTTATAAGCTGATGAAAGAGTGCCGCACGGCGGAGGAGTTCTGCCGGAGGTTGCCGGAAGTGCCGTTGACCGGCAAGGGATTTTCCATAGCGGTTGCCGACTGCCGGAAAAATAATGCGATTATTGAAGCGGCGGTGCCGCAGGTGCTGATCCGGGAAAAAGCGGCGGATTTTGCCTTTTCCACCAATTTATATTATGCTCCGCAACTTGCCGGGTGTGATGCGCGTACACCGGAATCAAAAGTGTTGAATACCAAGAGGAAAGAGTTTCTGGAAAATTATCCGGCACCGGGTTCACTGGCTGATTTGCAGACATTGATGCGGAAACATGGTGAATTTGCTCCGTGCCGTCACGGAAAAGGTAAGGAGAGTTTAACTTTCTGGTCGATGATCGCTCTGCCGGAGGAGAGAAAATTATTGCTCGCTCCGGATTCTCCGTGTAAAAGTGAATATATCGAGTTTGATGTTTAAACTATAGAAATAAGAAATTACCAACCAACCCAAAAAAGGAATAAAATTATGAAGAAACATCCTTTTCCCTTGTCTACCGTACACGCATTCACTTTGATCGAATTGCTGGTAAGCAGTGCTGTCTCATCATGGCATTTTTTTACCCGCAAATCTGCATTGAAACATAATTCAAGTACCCCGCTTTTCTTGAAAAGAGGAGTGGGGTTTGGGGAGAGGGGAAAAACCTCTTTTCCCGCCCGCTCGGCGGGTTGCGAAAAAACTCGCCCTTCGCTTCGCTGGGGCTCGGATATATCATCGCAAAGTATCCCGCTTTTTT
>SUWG01000031.1 GCA_015061625.1 Lentisphaerota bacterium
CCGATAACGTGAAAACTTATCCTGAATTTGTCCAGTGGCGGGAAAAACATCCGGCAACAGGAATTGTAACCTGGTGTCCGTAAACTCTGAATATTCTGTAAAAAAAGCGGCAGGATTTCTCCTGCCGCCCATCTTGTGCGCCTTCACTTGCTTACCGGAATATCGAGTTTTTCTTGAGCATCTTTCAATCCTCCCAGATTATGAAGATCGGTATAGCCCATGGCTTTTAACTTATCAACAGCAGTTTCTGCCCGTCTGCCGCTGCGGCAATAGATGTATATGGGCGTATTTTTATCCGGAACCTCGTTGACTATTTTACTTTCCAACTCGGCAAGCGGCAGAAGTACAGCTCCTTCCAGATAACCACTTTTGTGTTCCTCCGGAGTACGGACATCCAGCAAAACAGCATTGTTTTCCATTGATACTTTACTTTCTATTGAACAACATCCGCTTATTCCGAGCAGAACAATTCCACATAATATTGAAAACAGTGTTTTCATCTGCCAGCCTTTTCCCCGTTACTTTGCCAAGGGCAATCCGAGCCGTTCCCGGGCATCTTTCATTGCTCCGAGATTATGAACATCGGTATACCCCTGCTTCAGAAGTTTTTCCGTTGCCATCGTTGCTTCCCTGCCGCCCCGGCAATATACATAAACCGGAGTATCTTTGGAGGGAATAACTGTTGCAGCTTTAGTGTCCACATCTGCCTGCGGCAGATTGATCGCGCCCTGCAGATGGCCTTTCTGATATTCTGTCGGAGTCCGGACATCAAGCAGGACAGCATTATTTTCCATCGTGATTTTGCACTGTCCCAGGGAACAGCATCCACTTACAACGAGCAGCATAACGCCACACAACATAACAAGAAGTTTCTTCATAATTCACCTCTATTCGGTTGTATTTTTTTCAATTTACTTATTTACGGTAATCCCACATAGCCTGCCTGTAATATAACGCAGAATCTGATGTTTGTCAAATGCCGGATATCAACTCTGCATACCAGTAAAAGCGCGGCAAACTCCTGCTGTCAAGGATTGGAGTTTACTGCTGTTCCCCTGACAGGCATTGCCCTGTAAAAACCAACTTTTTTCACTTCCATTTCTTTCCCTTACCACGGCGGCTTGTCACGGCGTAGTCACACGAAGCCGGAAGAGGTGCGCAGCACCCCGAAGCCGGGCGGTACGGGCAAGATATTCAGAATGAGTTGCGCAGCACCCCGAAGCCGGGCCATCGTTGAAAAATACCAATCAATGGATATTTTTTTCGCAAAAAAACAGTCGATCATCAAGATTTTTCTTGAAATAGATATGCATTGACGCTACATTATATAAGTTACACACTGTTTTTACAGTTGTATTGTGCAAATTTAATGGGGAGGTTTTTATGAAAAAATTATTTATTGCTTTGATTGCTTTGGTTTGCGGAGTGTCTGCCTTTGCTGCCTATCAGTTTGAAACTCGCGGCAATCAGGGATGGTTGACTTTTGATTCTGAAACCACCATAGGTTTTGATCTTACCCGCGGTGGCAAAGATAAGGATCATGAGAACTTTATTGATCGTGGCAATGGCGTGGCAGATTACGGTTGGTACAATATGGATACCGGTGAAACCGGTTCATTCAGCAACGGTGCTACTGCTACTTTCTCTGCCGATGACCGTATCGGTCTGTATGTCCGGGATAACAGAGGTCATGTATTCCTCTCCACCAAGTCCGATGGTAAGGCTGATCTCGGAGATGATGTGCTTTGGGGCAAGTCCCGGTTGGTTGATGGTGGTATTGCTGTCGCCGGCGGTAACATGGGATCACATGGAACCCATGAATTTTATGTTTTCAAAGTGAAAACGGAAAACACTTCCGGTAAGACTCCTTCCGGTCAGCCGCTTCCGGGTGTGATTGCCACTTTGATCATCGGTGGCGGAACTGCACTTTATCTGAAAAAACGTAAAAAACTTTACGCTTCTTCAAAATAATTCATTGCAGAACAAATATTTATATTGGCTTGCAATGAGATGAAAAAATTGAAAAAAACGCATCTTTTATTGATCGCCGTAGCTGTACTGATCCTTTTGGGATGTATCGGAGTTACGGCGTATCTGCTTTTTTCAAATTATCAGAATGTCCGCCTTTTCAAACTGGCTCAAAGCAACTTTGAGCGTGGCGATCCTGAGTCGCTCGATGCGGCAGAGGCACAGTTGCTTGAGTTGATCCGCAACGATGATGATAATGAGGAAGCTTATGTGATGCTGGGCGAAATTGCCGCCCGGCGTCAAGTTTATCCGGAGCAGGTCTATTATTGCTATATGGCCTGCCGCCTGAATCCTTTGAGTGCGGAAAACAAAGATAGATACATCCGCAGTCTGCTCTTTGCCCGCTACTTTGAAAGACTGGAAAATTTCCTTGCCCAGCAGTCAGATCTTTCAGATGAATATAAGTTGTATCTGGCTTACGCCGCCGGCAGAAACGGCAATGTCAGCAAATATCAGTTGCCGCAAAAAAGCGATGATCCGTTGTACCAACTGGTGGAGGTGCTTTTCAAAGACCAACAGTCCGATCCGGAGCGTAAACTTGAAATGCTGGCCGGTATTTCCTCTGACGATCCTTTTGTGAAACAGGAGATACTGGCTGCCAAAGCGGAATTGTATTTGTCACTGCATGACTTTGATAATGTGGAAAATGTTTTGAAAGAAGCGTATGAACTTAATTCATTTGCTTTTGCTCCGGTTTTGGGCAGATTTTACGCCAATTTCCGCACTTTCGGCCAGGCCCTGACAGTTCTGGAATCGCATTTGGCTGTTTACCGTGATCCTCTGATTGCAATGGAAACGGCTGAAATCTACTGTTTGCTGGGGCTGACGGATAAAATTGCCGGATTGCGAAGCGGCTATCAGTCTGACTCCGGTGATACCGGTATGCTTTGCATTTATTACTTCGATGCTTTGACGGCTCTGGCTGAAAATGATATGGCCGCTTTGAAAGAATTGACCGTGCCTTTGCGTGGCAAGATCGACACTCCTTTGTCGGCATATATGTTTTTCTGTGTGGATATGCAGAAAGATGATTTGTCTGCAATAAACGCCGCTTATACCAAGGTGCTTGCTCACCGGAATTATCTGGATCTGCAGGACCGTGCAGATGGCATGATCCGGCAGTTGCTGGCTAATTCATTATCCGGCAATAACAACAATGAGGAGTTGTTGTTTACTTTGGCCAAAACGCTTTATGACCGTAAGCCCGATGCGTTTACCGCCAAATATCTGCTTTTGATCATGCGGCGGAGAAATTCGGTGAATCTGGTGTTGCTGCAGGATGCTTTGAGGCGTTTCGGCAATGATCCGGGCATTATCAAATTTGCCATCGAATATTATTTGGCCAACGATCTGTCGGCAGCCGGAAATTTGATTGCTTCTTACCGGGAGCAATTTCCGGAAAAGGTGAGTGATATGTTGCGTTACGAGATAATCCATGCGGCCAAAAGCCGGGATTTTGACCGGGTGTCGGAGTTGTTTCGCAGCAACTTTTCTGCGGAACTTCTTCCGGAGTACTGGCATTTTGCCAGTTCGACCATGCGGGTTGCGGATTTACAGTTTTTGAGCCGTGATCAGGTGTACGGGCCGTTTTGCCGGGCGTTGCTGTTGTTGAAAGAGGGTAATAATGCGGCCGCTTGTGATATTCTGGCAGATGCCGATGCCGGGAACGATCCGGCGTTGTTGTTTTTTGCGGCGAAAACCCTCGGTGAAAACGGCCGTGAGCAGGCCGCACTTGATAAATATTCCCGTTTTACTCCGGAATCTCCTTATTACACGGTGGCACTGCTGAATATGGCTGAAATTTTTGCCGGATTGGGCAATAATGTCCGGGCCTTGGAGTTGTCCCGTGCGGCTTATTTGAGGCAGCCGGATTCACCGGAGGTGCAGTTTTGTTACGCTGATAAACTGTATAGAAACGGTAAATTCAGTGAAATACCTGATGTGTTGAGATTGTCGGATTCTTCACCGTACTTACAGGAGGTAAAAACGTTGTGGATCGCCGGAATGCAGGCGAAAATAAAACAGTGTGATATCAGAAGTCAGCGGGAAGTCCTCCGGGAGTTGTGCCGCCGTCTGCTGGTGGTCGCTCCGGATGACCGGGTGGCACTTGAATATCTGGAACAACTTGATAAAACACCGCATTAATCATGAAAATATACTTTAACCGTCTGAAAAAACATCCGTTTGGGGGAGTGTACGCCGTGTTGCTGGGCATAGCGGCTGTCTGGGCGGCTCTGCCGATGTTCAGAGGGGGTATGTATGATGCGGCATTGGTCGATCTGGCGATGGCCGGGATTTTGATTTACCTGATGCTGAAAAGTGTGGTGTATTCATTCCGCAAAAAAAGTTCTCTGCCGGAAAAGTGTGCCTCCTGGGGATTGCTGGTGGCGGCCAATGTCCTGGCTTTACTGCCGACGCATGAATTTCCGGGTAATTTGAGTACGGCATTTGCTTATTCTTTATTGCTGTGTGCGGTGGTGCTTTACTTCAGCGGCAGCCGGATCACTTCGGTGTGTATTATGCCTGCGTTGTGGTGTTTTGTATTTATGCCTTACCATGAGGAATTCATGCTGTTGTTGAGTTTTCCTCTGCGGTTGAGTGCGACCATGTTGAGTGCCGGAATTTTGAAATTGTGCGGAGTCGATGTGGTTTTTTCCGGTACGTCACTGACTCTGCCCGGTTTGGATATTGCCATAACCGATGCCTGCAGCGGCATAAATCAATTGGATGCATTTATTTTGATCGCCTTTATCATCGTGCAGATATTGCATAAGACGACATGGTGGAAAGTTTTGCATTTTGCATTTATCATCCCGGCGTTGATCGCCGGAAACAGTTTGAGGATCGTGCTGACGGTATTGTTGTATAAAGTTGCCGGGGAAACGGTGTTGCAGGATACATGGCATATAACTTTGGGATACGTGCAGATCATTCTGGCGTTACTGATTTTTCTGTGTATCGGAAAAATTTTCAAAATAGACAGTAAAAAAACAGCGGAGGATAAAGATGCTTAAAATTATTCTCATGCTGATTTCACTGGTGCCGCTGGGGTGTCAATTGCCGTATCTGCTTGGTGCGTGGAGCGGTTCCCGGCTTGATCAATTTGACTGGATATTTTATTTGCTTACTGTCGGGGCGGCGGTTTGGGCCGTGTACCGGGAAAAGAGAGGCAAATATGATTGGTATGCACTTATTTTGCTGATTCCGATGGTGATTTTGGCACTGGTTCCGTCATTGCATAATATCAATGCTTTGAGTGTGGCTTCGTCGGTTATGGTGATTTTTGCGGTGGTGTGGCTGGTTTATGCATGGCGGTTTGCCGGGCGGATATTGCCGGTGGCATTGATCATGCTTTTGGGTACGCCCAGTTCGAGTTATCAGTTGTCACTGTTGCTGATGTGTCCGGTCTGGGCGGCATGGGGGATCAAATTTCTGCTGGCGTTGGGAGCGTTGGTCTGGATATGGTGCAACAAACATTTTGACTGGCAGATCAAGAAAGGTACATTATTCTTTCTGGCAGCGGTGCTGGGCAGTTGTATGTTGCTCATCCACACCAAAGAGATCTATTTTGAGGGAAGGAGTTTCATTCCGGAGTTTCCCGTCCATGTCGGGGATTATTGGGGCAGAAGCATTCAACCCGATGAGAATACCCGGCGTTTTTTTGCCACCAGTGAAGTGGAGTTGTACCGTTACACCAAAGATAATGTGGATATATCGGTGCTGGCGGTGAAGTGCGGAGGGGATATCCACGAGATCCATCCGGCCAGCCACTGCCTGCGGACCAGTTCATGGGTGGTAAATTCGGAAAAAATTTTGTATTTGCAGGATAATTTTGCGGTTACGGAAATCGATGCGACCAAAGGAACCAGCCGTTGTCTGGTGTGGGTATGGTTCAGCTGTGAAGAATTTTCCACGCCGGGTTTTCTCGGTTTCCGCCGCCACTTTAAGGAAAATGGCAATTATTATACCTACCAGATCTCGATACCGGTATATGACAGTGTGGAAAAGAGCCGGGAAGATTTGCGGAACTTTGTTTCACAGTTGAACAGGGAGAAACAATAATGACCCGTTATGAAGAGATTATAACTTTACGCCGGGAGTGGAAGCGGCCGTCGGTTTTCCGTCACAACCGCATCCAATTCCGTATGTTGGTATGGAATATTACTATCGGAGCATCCAAGACATTCAAACGCATGATGGATATCATATTGGCGGTAATTGCGTTGCTTTTGGGTTCGCCGGTTTTTCTGATCACGGCGGCATTGGTCAAATTCACCAGTCCGGGGCCGATCATATTCAGTCAGATCCGGGTGGGCAAATACGGGCGTCATTTCAAATTTTACAAATTCCGCAGTATGTATATCGATGCAGAAGCCCGCAAAGCGGAGTTGTTGAAAAATAATGAATCAAGTGACGGAGTTATTTTCAAAATGAAACGCGATCCCCGGATCACGCCGGTCGGTCGTTTCATCCGTAAATTCAGTATTGATGAGTTGCCGCAGTTATTCAATGTGATTCTGGGGGATATGAGTCTGGTCGGTCCCCGTCCTCCGTTGCCGTCGGAGGTGCGAGCCTACACACTGGAAGAACGCAAACGTTTGAATATCACCCCCGGCATCACCTGTTTGTGGCAGGTTTCCGGCCGGAGTGAATTGCCGTTTTCCAAGCAGATCGCTCTGGATAAGGAGTATATTGCCAGCCGCAGTGCATTCAAAGATTTTCTGATATTGCTGAAAACGATTCCGGCGATCCTGACGGGGAAGGGGGCGTGGTGAAATGCAGCATTTGTTGATAAATCCCTATTCTCAAAGTCAGGAGTGGTGCAAGGAGTATTTTCCGGATCGTTCATTGGGAATGATGCCGGTGGCCGGCCGTTGTGCGGCGGAGTATTTCATTGACCTTGCATTGCGTTGTGAAGCATCGTCACTGCTGTTGCTGGGGCCGACTTACAACGAGCATCTGGCTGAACATCTTTACGAATATCAGCATGGCGAATTGTCTTTGGATTACCGCAAAGGCGGCGGACATTTTTCGGTACGCAGTTTACTTGAAACGTATCGTGAAGAGTGTGGAAACGACTGTTTGATATTGCATGGTATGCTGATGCCCAAAGCCCACACACTTGAGGAGTTGCAAAATTCTTTCAAGCCATGTGATGATGAGGGTATCGATGATGGTATCTATTATTATAAAGACGGTGTTTTGCTTAAAAGTACCATTGATTTTTATCTTATAGATTCTCTGCAAAGTTATTTTGAGGTCAATTTTCAGGTATTGAATGACGATTTCTACAATCTGCCCGGCTATTCCATGATGGATGATATCCATACCGGAACCAATGTGGTTATGAAAAACAATTGTCACTTGACCGGGCCGCTGGTGTTGGGTGATAACACATTTATTGAGAGTTTCAGTAACATTTCAGATGCCATAATCGGCGAGAGATCATTGGTGGATAAGGGGTGCTGTGTGGAACACTCCATCATCTTTGACCGCACCTATGCGGCGGGAAAACTGGAAATCAGAAACAAGATCGTCACTCCGGGGCGGATCATTGATCCATTCAGCGGCGGGGTATTGGAGCGTAACAGTTTCAGTTATGCATTTTCGCCCGTCCAGAATCGTTCGGCGTGGATATTGCGTTTGTGGGAACACTTTATTGCATTGTTGCTGGCTGTGGTTCTGGCGGTTCCTTATTTGTTGATATTGCCGTATTATCTTTGCCATAAAAATTCGCATTGGTGCTGGAAACTTTCCATGGATCGTTATCCGGGGTACTGGGCGGTGCTGTTTTTCCGCAAAGAATTGGTCAAGAGCCACCCGGCCAATGATAATTATGTATTTCAGATGGGGGAGATATACGGATTGCAGAATACGCCGGAGCAGCGGCGGATCTACGATTATTATTACCATTATCATTGCTCATGCTTTCTGGTATTGCAAGTAGTGTTACGCAGTCTGGGCAAGAGGGGATTTGCCACCTATGTTGAACGCAAACGCGCATAAAAATTTCACCTCATGCGGCGATCCGGAAGCCGAAAAACTGCTGGAAAGAGTTTTGCTTGAATTGGGCGAAACCCTTTCCGGTTCGGGCCTTTGTGTCTGTCTGGGCGGCAGTTACGGCCGTGGTGACGGCGGAGTGCGGCAGGATAAAGAAAATGGTTTGCTTTACAATGATCTGGATTTTTTTGTATTTGTCCGCAAACGCTCTGAAAAAGCCGCTGGATTGCTCAAAGAAATTTCAGAAAAATATGAAAAACTTCTGTCAGTCGATGTGGATTTCAGCAGTCAGATGACGGTGAAAGATATTCAGAATAACGCCTCCAGATTGATGATGCAGGAGTTGAAACGCGGCTACCGTCTGGTTTGCGGTGAGGATCTGCTTGCTCAACATCTGCCGGAGTATCCTGCCTCGGCTCTGCCGTTTTCTGAAGCGTGCCGGTTGTTGCTCAACCGGGGCATGGGATTGATGCTGGCCGGGGAGAAGATCAAGTGCAAATCATCTGATACAGATTTTATTTTGCGTAATATATATAAAGGTATTCTGGGGGCCGGGGATGCGTTGCTGATCGCTTGGGATCAATATTGCTGGCGGATTTCAGAAAGATTGGCGGCGATCGAAAATTCGGATTTGCCTGAAATGTGGAAAAAACTGTACTGTGACGCAGTGAAATTCAAAAGCACTCCGGCAAGACAGATCGATACGGATATTGCAACGCTTTGGAGCGGGGCAAGGGATTTCTGGCGGGCTTCGCTGCTCCGGTGTGCCGGAGTGGATGATCCCGGCAAACTATACCGCGGCATTTACGCTGAAAGCCGGAAAAAAGGCGAAGTATCTTTGAAAAATTATTTGAAGTATTGCATAAAGACCCGGACATTAGTGTTGACGGGATTGAAAAAATATTCTATCCCGACGGTGGCGGTATTGCTGCCGGAAGTGTATTCGGCACTTGCCGTTATGCCGGAAACGATAGACAGTAAACTTCATCAGCATTGGCTGATTTTCAATTAAGGGGAATATCATGGATAGTCTGGATGAAAATCTCAACAGCGGTGTTGAGACCCGGCAACTGAAAAAGTTGCAGATGTATCAGAAACTGATTTTGCATACACTGCTGAAATTCAAAATAAGTATAATGGTGATCTTTTTAGTGACGATCGGTGTCGGAACGATTTTCCGTTATATTCAATTCAAAAGACATCACCGCCAGTTTGAGGGATCGGTAACGCTTTTTTACACCCCCAGAGCCAGTGAAGAAGTAAAGACATTGAGCATCAATCAGGTTTTGGGTATATTTTCCCGTCAGCAGGTATTCGGTTCTCTGATCGAGGAGTTGCATCTTACTGAATCGCAGCGGGCATTTCTCAAACAGAATATCGAAGTGAAACTTTTGAAAGATCAGAATGATATGTTCGTCATTACCGGGTACGGTGATTCAGATGAATATGTCAAACTGATGGTCAATACTTTTGTGGCCATCGGCATCAGGTCTTATGTCGAATACCGTACGGCAGAGTTACGCAGTTATCTGGAAGCCCGTGAGCAGCGGTTGCGTGAATTGCAGGCATATCAAAATACCCTGATCGAGAATTTGCACGCTTTGCACCGCCGTTACGGAGTCATCCACCCCAAAGAGGAGATGGCCACGGTCAAAAAGATCCAGAATGAGCAGGCGGCGGCATTGGCTGAGTTGAATGTGAAATTGGCCGATGCCCGTCACCGTTTTGCTGTTGCCGAGCGTAATTACAAGGCCATTCCGGAAAATGTGATCAAACACCGGGTGGCTTTGCATGAGATGGTTCAAGCGTTACGCCGGGTCACGCTTGAGTATGACCGGGCCAAACTGATTTTCGGTGAACGCAATCCGAGATATGTGGAAGCACAGAGTGCTTATGAGGCGGCATACAACCGTTTTGAGGCATTCAAGCGTGATAATAACATTACTGAATTCAATGAAAGTATGCTGACCGGTATTGAGGATATTGTCAGCCGTTATCAGGAAGCGGAAATCATACTTCATGAGTTGGAAGTAAGTTTCGCCTCATTGCAGGCGGAAATGGCTTTGATCAATGAAAAAGAAAGAGTGCTTCAGCAGATGATCCCGGAGCATGAGCGTATTGAGTTGCTTATCGCTTCAGTCAATAAAAATATTTCACTGTTGGTTGAGGAATTGAGCCGGGTTCGCAGTAATATTGCCCATGTCCCCGGTGATATTACGGTAAATGAACATGTGGTCAATCCCAAAGCATTGCCGATGTTTCCGGTAAAAGCCCTGATTCTGATATTCATTGCCGGTATTTTTGTCAGCGGCATTTATGCTACGGTGATGGTGACGTATGATATTATTTACGGTAAATTCGGCGGTATCGAGGAGGCCGGTTTCAACAAGGGCTTCTTTGAAACGGTGGGTATTATTCCCCATGAAAAGGCCGATTTTACGCAGGAACAGCGTGATATCGTCAATAATCAGTTGTTTTACAGTTTTATTCTGCGATTGAAAGATACCAGAACATTATTCAGTTGTTCGCTCAATGGTTCATTTTTAAGTTCGGTGCTTTTTGACGAACAATTCACCAAGGCCAAACGCAATACGATCCTTGTGCGGTTGATCTCTTATAAAGATGAGGCGGAAATCTGCGGTAAAATGCAGAAGATCGGAGATTTCTATTATTCTGATAACGGCAACTCCGGTGTGGACTACCGGGAAAAAAGTACGAAAAAAGATATTGAGTATCTGCACGGATTTTCTTCCGGTGACGGTCGCGGTTACGGATACGGGTACGGGTTCGCCTTTGTGCCGGTGCGGAATCTTTCTGTATTGGAACCGGATGAGGTGACAAAATTGTGCAATATCGTTGAGGAGTTGAAACAACATTATCAGTTGGTGCGTATCGCCAGAGAGAAACCATTTGATGCTTCATGTTTGATGGTAAGACAGCTGCATGATATTTGCGACGGTACATTGTTGTATATCGGCAAAAACCAAACTCCGCGCCGGGTCTTGCGGAGAGTGTTGAATTTGCATGATGATAAGCACAAAACTTATGCCATTATTACCGGCATTACCGATATCGAAAAAGTAATTGCAGGAGATTATATCCAATGAAAAAGATATTTTCACTGATGACTGTTTTGTATGGGATGATCTTTTTGACCGGATGTTACAACCGTTATACCGGAAACTTCGATCATTTCCCGGATATCCACAACCTGCCCAGCGGCGTGGTCGATCAATCCGGTCTGACTGAAGAGGATCGCCGGCGGCAATTGGAGTATCTGCGGGCACTTGATGCCCAGCAGGAGCCGGTCTACCGGATCAATGCCGGTGACAAGATCAGTATCCGGGTCTACAACCATCCGGATTTGATCATGGAATCTCTGGTCACTCCGGATGGGGCGATCGGTATCATGTTTGCCGGTCAGATCCAGGTGGCCGGATTGACTTTGGAAGAGGCTTCAGAAAGGATCAAGGCCGTCTATGCCCAGTATATCAAAAATCCGGAATTGGGTGTATTTGCCATCGACGTAAGAAGTCAGACGGCGACGATTGCCGGAGCGGTGAATAATCCGGGTATGTTTGTGATCACCAATGGTATGCGTCTGGCGGATCTTTTTGCCAAGGCCGGTGGTTCGGCGGTGCGTGACTTTGACGATCAGATGCTGGATGCCGCTGATTTTCAGAATAGTATCATTGTGCGTGACGGCGAAATATTGCCGGTGAATTTCTCATTGGCTATCGAAAGAGGCGACCGCTGGCACAATGTGAAACTCAAAAAAGGCGATTACATTTATATAGCGGTGCGTTCAGAAGTGATGGTGAGTATTATCGGCAGTATCAACCGGCCGCACAAGAGATTGTGGGATCAGAATCTGGGGGTGCTTGAACTTATTTCTTCCGGATTGGGCTTGAAAGAGGAGCATTGGCAGTATGGTGTCATCATCCGCGGCGGTATGGAAAATCCCCGTTTTTACCGGGTGGATATCGACGGCATATTGCAGGGCCGTTGCGGCAATGTCAGATTGCAGCCGGGGGATGTGGTTTATATACCGCATGACAACATTTCTGAATACAATGTGTTTGTCCGCAAACTTCTGCCGACGGCTCAACTCTTGGGTACATTTACTTTTCCTGCATTGAATTTCATTCAGTAAAGTGATCAAATGAAGTATCTGTTGTTTTTCATTGCCTTCATGAGCGTATTGCCGCTGGGGTATATACTTTCGATGGATCGTAAGTATATGCGCTACGCTTTTTATGCGGTGATTCTGCCGGTGATGATTTTCAATCAGGTATCGATCAACTTCTTTTCCCATGAAACGTACCGGGGGACATCCAGAGGTATGGAAGTATCTCTGGTCTATCTGATGGCGTTGGCGATGCTACTTGGTATGGTGTTGCTTTACCGCCGCAGACCGCTGGTGCCGGATACCGGATGCAAGTTGTATATGATTTACTTTCTGTTGTGCATACCGTCGCTGATAAATGCGGATAATCTTTTGTTTTCCTGGTTTGAATTGTGGAAAATGGTTATGATGTATCTGATATTTCTGTGTACTTATTATTATTTGTATCACACCAGGGATTTCAGTACGGTGATGACCGGATTCGGCATTGTGGCTTTCGTCACATTTCTGTCGGTGGTGATCCAGCACGTTAAAGGTATCCATCAGGCCAACGGACTTTTTCCGCACCAGAACAGTATGGGAATGTATATGAATATGATCGCTCCGGTGTTTTTTTCCTATTACTTCAACAGTAAAAAGGGGTGGAAACGCTTTCTTTTTGCCGGATTTTTTCTGGTTGCGGCGGCGTCGTGTATGCGGACATATTCACGCGGGGCGATGGTCTGTCTGCCGCTGGGGTGTATGATCACTTGTATTCTTTCTTTGCGGTATCAATTCCATTTCCGTCAGGTGCAGATTTTGCTGCCGTTATTTCTGATCTGTTTTTTCGGGATGCTTTTGTTGTTACCCAATATCATCAAGCGTTTTGAAAATGCTCCCAAAGAATCATTGACCACCCGGCAGAATCTGGCAGAAGCCGCATGGAATATGATGACCGATAAACCTTTTGCCGGGGTCGGTTTGAATAACTGGGGCATTAAAATCAATCCGCCTTATACCTATTGTGAATACCGCCACGGCAATGAAAGACGGAATGATGAATTCAAAGAAGGTATTGTGGAAACCAGTTATCTGCTGGTCGGGGCGGAGTGCGGATTTTTGGCGTTGGCGGCCTTTCTGATCTGGCTGGGATACTATTATGTTGCCGCGTGCAAACTGGTTAAATCGTTGCGGCATACGGATCTGTTTTACATACCTGCCGGCATTGTCGGCGGTTTGACGGCGATTTATTTGCAATCCACTTTGGAATGGGTGATGAAACAGCAGGTGAATTTTATCCAGTTGATGATCCTGTTTGCCGCATTGAGTATTCTTTTCAAATACCGCAGAGAATTTTCTTCGGGTAAGATTGGGGTGACGGCATGAAAAAGACAGTTTTTTCCAGTGTGCTTCTGTTGCTGTGTGCCGTGGTATTGCTGTGTATTTTCTGCAATCAGCCAAGTTGTGCCGCGGAAGTGGAGCATGAATTTCTCACTCCGCAGATCGTAGTTTTGAAGTACAGCGGCACTTTGACGATCGAAAATTCCTCGATCCCGTTGGCCGGTCAGGGAAGTTGGGTCAAGGAAAACGGTCTGATTCGTGATCGTGACGGCCGGATCACCCGGGAGGCGGATATCACCCATTTCCTCTATTTGCAACTGGCCAGACCCCTGCAAAATGAGGAGTGTTTGATTCTGGAAACCTCCGGCGGCAAACTGGAGTTGCGTTACGATGCAGATGTGCCGAGCAATGTATTCAAACTCAATCAACTCGGTTACGGAATGAATCAAGCCAGGAAGTACGCTTATATCGGGGCGTGGCTCGGCAGTTCCGGGCCATTGTCTTTACAGCATCTGGCCGGGAAAAATTTTGAGATACGCAATGCGGCAAGCGGAGCAACCGTCTTTACCGGGGTGATAACTTTGCGGATGAGTGATCCGGTGTATCATACCGGAGTGCCGTTTACCGGAGAGGAAGTGGCGGAGTTGGATTGTTCAAACTTCACGGTTCCCGGCAGATACTATTTTTATGTGGATGGTGTTGGCCGGAGCATGGATTTTGTCATTGATCCCGGCACAATAAGTGAAGCATTTTACATCCATGCCAGAGGACTCTATCATAAGCGGTGCGGTATCGCCAAAGAGCTGCCTTTTACGGCATGGGTGAGTCCGGCGTGTCATCAGACGGTTTTCCGGGGGCGTTTCCCGGGCAATGCGGATGATTACCGCAAAGGTAAAGCGGGGGAGAATGGTTCAGGATTTTTTGACCGTCACGGCAACCGGATGGAGGTCAGCCATTTTGAGTTGATCAGTCAGAACCGGCCGTACCGCCATGAAACGATTTCCGTCCGCGGCGGTTGGCATGATGCTGCAGATTATGACCGGCGGCCGTACCATTTACGCATTGTCAGCGATTTGGCCATGGTGTATTTGATGAAAAGTGAAAACTTTATCGACGGCCAGTTGAATATCCCGGAAAGCGGCAACGGTATTCCGGATATCCTGGATGAAGCGGCCTGGGGCTTATCCCATTTACTTACCGTGCAACAGGATAACGGCGGAGTGGGTACATGGTTTGAAACGACCGGCCATCCTCAAGCCGGGGAGGGGCTGCCGGATGGCGACAAATACACCTATTTTGTTTCCGCACCATCACGCAATGGTACATTGGAATATGCCGCCGCCGCCAGCACTCTGGCATTGGCCATGAAAAAGGCCGGAGCGGCAAGTCAAAGTTCAGTATATTTGAGATCGGCACAAAGAGCATGGGAATTTGCCCTTGATCTGCGTAACCGTCTGGTGGCAACTTTCATCTACCGGCAAAGTGTGGTATTCTATCGGGAAGATGCGAAACTTGACGGTGAAAATCTTTTGAGAGCCGGATTGAATCTTTATTTATTGACCGGTGATGAAAAGTATCTGGATGCCGTATTGAGTGAAAAGGCCCGGATCAAAGAGTGTTTCAACCGGGATTTCTGGAAGTGGTCGCCCCTGTCATGGATGATGCTTGAGTTATCTCCGGTGGAGCAACTTAATGAATTCCGCATGGAATACCGCAATAAAATTTTGCAGAATGCCGGAGTTATGCTTGATGATCAGGAAAAATCCTATCCTTACCGCACATTGTGGTACGGTCCGCATGACGGTTGGGTCCATTCGATGGCGTGGGGCAATTATCATCCGTTGCGCCGGGCGGTGACTTTGATCGCCGCCCACCGGATAACCGGGGAAGAAAAATATCTGACCGGGGCTTATCTGGCCAATGATTTTCATAACGGGGCCAATCCTTTGGGGCGTAGTATGACTTCCGGGCTGGGGCAAGTTTATCCGGTGGTATTTCTGGATCTGGTAAGTTACGCCGATGGGATCGGTGAATTTGTACCCGGCATCACTCCTTACGGCAATACATTCGGCATCGACCGCAATGCGGTGCGGATGGTTTACGGGGAAAATGCGGATAAACTGCCGTTTTTCCGCAGATATGTGAATCTGGAATTTTTAAGTGTGCCATCCAGTGAGTACAGTGTCTGGGAAACTGTTGCTCCGGCGGCCGTGGTGAGCGGATATCTGATCGAAAAAGCCGTTTTACCGCCGGAAGCATGGAAAAGCCGCCGCCCGGCTGCTGATTTTACTGCATTGCCGGGATACCGGGCATTACCTTGAGGACGATATGAAAAGTAAAACTATTGAAATATTTTTATTTATTGATGCATTGGGTTGGAAGATCGTCAATGACCATGATTTTCTGACCGGGCTGTTGCCGTACCGTAAAAAGATCGATATGCAGTTCGGTTACTCCAGCAGTGCCATTCCGACGATCCTTTCCGGGCGGACTCCGGCGGAGCATGGACATCTGGGGTTATTCCGTTTTGCTCCGGATGTTTCGCCATTCAAGGGATTTTCCCGTTGGTCATGGCTGTTTCATCCGGCAAGTTTCTGGAATCGGGGAAGAGTACGACATCATTTGTCAAAGATATTGAAAAAAATTTACGGTTTTACCGGATATTTTCAACTTTACCGGATGCCGGTAAGTAAGTTGAAATATATGGATTATTGTGAAAAGCGGGATCTTTTTATTGCCGGCGGCATGGAAAATATCGCCAATTTGCATGACACATTGAGTGCCAAAAAAGTGGATTTCCATATTTCGGATTGGCATTTGAGCGACAGTGAAAATTATATTGCCGCAGAAAAGGCCATTGAAAATGGCAAAAAATTTCTCTTTGTCTACACAGCAAGTCTGGATGGACTTTTGCATCACAAGGTTGGGGATGATTTGGCGGTGGGTCAAAAACTTGATGAGATAAAAATTCAAATCGGGTCATTGTATCGCAAGGCCGCTGATTTTGCTGAAAATGTGCATTTTACGGTTATTTCCGACCACGGCATGACTCCTTTGAGCGGCACTGTGGATATCATGAAATCATTGAGTGAGAGTGATTTGGTTTTTGGCCGGGATTACGGGAGTTGTTTTGACTCGACGATGGCCAGATTTTACTATCTTAATGACCATGCCCGTAAGGTCATTACGGATTTGATGCAGCGGTTCCCCGGCCGTTTTTTGAGTTGCGATGAGGAGAAAAAATACGGCATTTACCGCAGTGACCGGGCATTTGGGGATGCGATTTTTCTGCTGGATGCCGGAATTCAACTGGTGCCGTCGG
Source organism: Lentisphaerota bacterium (assembly GCA_015061625.1). Lineage (GTDB taxonomy): Bacteria > Verrucomicrobiota > Lentisphaeria > Victivallales > Victivallaceae > UBA1784. The sequence continues at coordinate 16,797 of SUWG01000031.1, forward strand.
ATATGGGAGATAAGCCTTTGAATGGGATGCACGGATTTATTCCGGAAAACGAATATTCTTTTGCCGCAATGCTTTCCAACACACCCTTACCGGATCGTATCGGTAGGGTGGCAGATTACTTTAACTTAATGACAGAAAGAGCGGATTTATTATGAAAATACCATTTTTCAAAAACACAGTTACTAACTATTTTTCCATGTTTGTCCGTCTGGTGCAGGGGATTTTGGTCACCCGGTGGCTTATCGCTCATCTGGGCGAGGCCCAGTACGGGTTGTGGGTCATGCTCTGGAGTTTTTTCAGTTATGCACTTTTGCTTGATCTCGGTTTCGGAGTGGCGGCCCAAAAGGTTACGGCGACGGAGTTGTATAAGAAAGATATTGAGAAGTACAATCACACTGTATCCAGCATATTTTTAAGTCATGTGAGTATGGCATTGATGATCCTGCCATTGACTTTTGTGGGGATGTACTATATCCGGGAATTATTTCACTTGCCGGCAGATGCCACAGATGAATACATTTACTTTTGCCGGGAAGCATTGCTGTTGAGCGGACTTGCGGCGACGATCGTGTTTCCGCTGGGTGTGTTTCCGGAAATCCTGGTGGGATTGCAGAAACTTTATCTGCGTAACTACATCATTATCATTTCCAAAGTGGTGGAATTGACCGGTGTGATCTTTATTTTTGCCATGGGGTGGGGATTATTCAAGTTGCTGTTGTTTGTGATGCTGATCATGGGTTTGACCCAGTTGGCGATGATGGTGGCGGTCTGGAAAAATATTCCGGGATTCCGGATCAGACTGGCTTTTGACAAAGAGGTATTCAAAGGCATATTCCACTTCAGCAGAGCTGTTTATATCATTTCCATCGGCCGGATGATCTGGGAAAGAGGAATGTTTCTTTTGCTCAGTATTTTCTGCGGATTGGCTCCGGTGGGTATCTTTCAGCTTGGCAGTCGCATACCATTTCTCATCCAGCAGATATCTCAGCCTTATGTGGAAAATATTTCTCCGATATCGGCATTGCTTTATTCCCGCAACCGCACGATGCATCTGGCACAGATATTGATGCGTTCCATCCGCTGGGTGAATTTCTTTGCCGCCGGAGCGACGGTGATGGTGATGATCTATGCTCCGAGGATCATCCTGCTGCTCTTTAATGTGGAAGATGATGAAGCGGCATTCATCTGCCGTCTGATGGTGTTGCTGGTCTATTTTCTGCTGGTATGCCGGGCGATCCCGGAAAAATTCCTGACGATGGCCGAGGAACATCGTTTTCTGGCTAAAATCCAGAGTTTTGAGAGTATCTTTTTCATAGTGGTTTCCATTATCGGACTTCTGATAAAGCCGGATGTTTTGGTCGTGGTCGGAACTATGATCCTGACCAAATTGATCGGTACGGCAGGTTTTGTGGTGCCGCATTTGATCAAACGGACCAATATCAGATTGCGTTATTTCATACTTTATTCGCTCTTTGAACCGGCGTTGCTGGCAGTGTCAACCGGTATGGTGTGTTATTGGCAGTATTATTTTTTGCGTGGCCAAATCCATGAATTTTTCCTGTTGGCTCTGGCGGGAATTTCCGGAGTGCTGATCTATTTCCCGGCACTTTATTTTATGATGTTTGACCATGCTGAAAAACTTCGTTTCCGCAAGATAATCGGTAAATTCACCGGCAAATTGAAAAGGGCCTGAACTATGGAAATCCGTTTTGAATATATCAATAATGTATTGGTCGCCCATTTGCAGTGCTATCTTGACCGGATGGGGGCAGAAAACTTCAAATATGTATTGAGTGACCGGATGAAGCCCGGTGAAAACGTGGTGCTTGATCTGGAAAAATTGGTCAATATTGACAACTTCGGTCTGGATGCTCTGTTGGCGATGGCCCAGAAGGCGTTGGAAAATAAATCGGTCATCAAACTGGCCGGAGTCAGTCCTGATATGAGGATCGTGTTGGATATCACTAAAGTCTATCGGGTATTTGACATATATCCTACGGTTGATGATGCGGTGGCCAGTTGTCTGGTGGAGGAATCATGATTTCGGTATTGATGCGTTCACATAATGATATTGCCTTTATCCGGCAAACGCTTGAAGCATTATTAAGTCAGGAAGTTGATGAGGTCGTGGAAATTGTTTCCTGTGACGATCATTCAACGGATGGAACTGCGGAATATTTGCAAAGTATTCCCGGTTTGCGTCGCATCGCTCCGCCGGATGGCCGCTATATTCCGGGGAAAACTCTCAATCACATGGTGCGGGAGGCGAGGGGGGAGTATATTATTTTCAATAATGGTGATGCCATTCCGCAAAACAGAGCATATCTGAAAAATCTGGCAGCTCCGTTGAAAAATAAGAGAGTTGATTGTGTATTTGCCAATCAGATCGCCCGTAAAGATGCCTTTGCGGTGGTTCGCAAAGATTATGAAAGGGCATTCGGAGATGGCAAAATATCCGGCAAATGGCATAAATTCTTTTCGCTGGTATCTTCCGGATTCAGAAAAGAGGAGTTGATGTTGCATCCATTTGATGAAACATTCCAATATTCCGAGGATTCCCAGTGGGTCAACCGGCGTGAGGTGAATATCGTTTATGTGCCGGAGGCGATCGTGGAACATTCACATAATTACACTGTTGCAGAAGTCAAAAAAAGATTTTTCAATGAAGGTGTGGCAGATAAGCAAATGGGCAAGGCGACTCCGGGCAGATTGAGGATATATAAGACGATTCTGGCTGAAACTTTGCGTGACTGGATCTATCTGGCCAAATGCGGAGCATGGAAAGAATTTTTCTATGCTCCCCGGTATCGTTATGTGCAGAAAATGAGTTATTTCCGGGGGACCAGACAATGAAAATCGCTCATATCGTCCGCCGGTTCAGTTTTGCGGAATGGGGCGGCACTGAAAGTGTGGTGTGGCATATCGCTCAACAGCAGAAACATCAGGGGGTGATCCCGGAGATACTCTGTACTTCAGCATTGGATAAGGTTGGTGTTGAGGTCGTTGACGGTATTACCATCCGCAGATTTCCCTATTTTTATCCCTATTTTCCGATGCCGTCAAAAGATAAATTGGCACTGGATAAAAAGGGTGGCAATCCGTTTTCTTTGCAATTGTTGAATTTTTTGAAAAAGGGTGGATTTGATATCTTTCATCTCCACGCGGGGGGGCGTTTGGCCAATTATTCCATCCGTTTGGCCCGTAAAAATAGAATTCCGGTATTGATGAGTTTGCATGGCGGATCGTGTGCCATTCCGGAGCAGGAAATGGCATTGATGCTCAAGCCGTTGAAACACAAATTCAGTTACGGTGGCATCATTGACCGGCTTTTCCGTACCCGGACTGCCCCGGAAAGCCGGGCCGATGTGCTTTTGGCTTTGAGCAGGGAGGAACAGCAGAAATTGCAGAAACTTTATCCAGGGAAACGGGTCGAGTTATTCCCCAACGGCATTTTGCACCGCAAACTGCCGGAAGCCGGAAATTTCAGGCAGAAGTATAATATTCCGGAGGATGTCAAAATACTGCTTTGCATATCCCGGATCGACTATCAGAAAAATCAGAAAATCCTGCCGGAGTTGCTGAAAAGATATCCGGATACTCATTTGCTGTTGATCGGTCCGGTCACTGCACAATGGTATTTTGAGGAGTTGCTGGAAAAAGCCCGGTCGTTTGGAGTCGGTGAGCGTATGACGGTCATTCCGGGATTGCCGCCGGATTCAGAGGAGTTGCTTCAGGCATTGCAAACGGCATATTGCTTTATTCTGCCTTCCCGGCATGAACCATTCGGCATTGCTGCGTTGGAGGCACTTGATGCTGAAATTCCGCTTATTGCTTCGGCAGTCGGCGGCTTGCGGGATTTCCTTGTTGATGGAGAGAATGCGTTGCTGTTTGAGGATAATGATGCTGACTCTTTGTGTCGTGCGTATGACCGGGTGGAAGTTTCGGCTGAAAAAATCGTTGCCGGCGGCCGTAAAACGGCAGATACCTATAATTGGCAGAGTATCGCATTGAAGTTGACCGCTGTTTACCGGGAGTTGTTATGAAAAATATTGTTTATATCGGTAAATATAATGGTGTGGTCGGCGGCATTGAGCGTTATATGCAAAAGAGTGCTGATGTATTGCGCCGCAACGGTTTATCGGTACATTATCTGTATACGGAAAACGGCGGATATGATCAGGAAAAATTTACCGGTGCTTTTGACAGTGTGCAGGAATTTTCTTTGTCAACAGATTTGTTGACTGATTGCGACCTGATCATTATCCACAATATTATTCCGGTGGAGATCATGGAGCAGTTGCCGCTTGAAAAAAGTTTCTTTTTTGTCCACGATCACAATATTTACTGTCAACGGCATCACTATTATACGCCGGTCGGCAGAAAGAATTGCCACCGCAAATATAATAAACTGGTTTGTAAAATCTGTTCATTGGGCCGCAACAGTGCCCCGCCATTGGCCGCATACCGGAAGTTTCCGGCACTGGTACTGTCGGATTTCATGCTGAAAAATCTGCAAAAGAATGGATTTGAAAAGGTGGTGAAGTTGCCCGCATTCATCCGCAGTGAAAGTGTCAGACGTTCCTTTATGCCCGACGGAGTTTTGCGGATCCTGTTTCTCGGTCAGTTGATCCGTGGCAAAGGGGCGGATCTGATGTTGAAAACCCTGTCAAAACTCGACATCCCATTCAGTTGTACGGTCGCCGGAGATGGAAAAGACCGGATAATGCTGGAAAAGATGGTTGAAAAATTCAAATTGTGTGATAAAGTACATTTTACCGGATTTGTGAGTGAACCGGAAAAATTGTGGTCAGATTGTGATGTATTCTTTTTTCCGATCCGTTGGCAGGAGCCATTTGGTCTGGTAGGTTTGGAAGCGATGGCTCACGGAGTACCGGTGGTTGCATTCGATCTGGGCGGCGTGCGGGAATATGTGAATGAGTCGACCGGGGAATTGATCCCGGAAAAAGATATTGCCCATGCAGCTGAAGTTTTGAAACAACTTTATTTGCATCCGGAAAGGCTGGGGGGATTTTCCGGAAACGGTCTGGAATTGGTTGCAAATAAATTTTCAGAGGAAAATTTTGTGGAAAGATTCAAAAAACTTCCGGAGATGCGGTCGTGAAAATATTGCTTTCAGCGATACCATTTGACAACGGCAAATCCGGTATTTCCGTTTACATCAGAGAGGTGGTCAAAGCCCTTGAAGCGGCCGGTCACGATTTGACATTGATCGTGGAGGATGATGCGGTTCAGGAGTTTGAGCGATTCAAACTTATCCGGATAAAGAAACGCCGGGCCCTTTTTTCGATGTTGTACAGTCTGTTTATTCTGCCGTGGCGGATAAAATGGAAAAACTTTGATTTCTGTATCATGCTGGCGGCCAACCGCCGGGTATTCTGCCGTTATCCGATATTTACAGTGGCGGTGGTGCATGATCTTTCGCAGTATCATGTGCCGGTCAAATATGACCGTTTCCGGATGTTTTATATCAAAAAGGTTTTGCCGCACTATGTTCGCAAGGCACAAAGTATCTGTGCCATCAGTCGATCGACGGCAAATGATCTGATCAAATACTGGCATATCCCGGAAGAAAAAATTTCGGTGGTCTACAATGGTTTCACGCCGCCGGCAAGAGTTGAAACGGATAAAATCAAACAGATACTTTATATTTCCCGTATTGAGCATCCGGGAAAGAATCACTTGAATTTACTCAAAGCTTTCGAGTTATTGCCGGAAAATCTGCGTAACGAATATACTCTGGTCATGCCGGGAGCAAGCTGGAATGGGGCGGAAACAGTATTTGAATATGCACAAAATTCGGTGTGTAAAGACCGGTTCAAATTTACCGGATTTGTGGATTTTGCCAAACTGCCGGAACTTTACGCCCAAAGTACGATGTATGTATTTCCCTCGCATTTTGAGGGATTCGGTTTATCATTGCTTGAAGCGATGTATGCCGGATTGCCCTGTGCCTGTTCCAATAACTCCTCGCTCGGCGAATTGGGGCAGGGGGCCGCACTGCTTTTTGATCCGTCTTCTCCGCAGGAGATCGCTGCGGCTATGGAAAAGATCCTGTCGGATAAGGAGTGTCAGAAGCAGTTGATCGGTAATGGAATGGAAAAGGCTTCGCATTTCAGTTGGCAGAATACGGCCAAAGGATTGATGGAAATTTACCGGCATCGTCAGGCGATGGTATTTGGGGTGCCGTTTTTCAGCGGTACGATGGATGAAGCATTGCAGATGATAGACGGATTGACTGAAAGTTCCAAGGCTCACCATGTGGCATTTATCAATGCCCATTGTCTGAATATCGCCTGTCGCAACCGGGAGTATAAACAGATATTGAAAGGGTGTTCAGCGGTTTTTGCCGATGGTATCGGAGCGAAGATCGGGGCGAAAATGCTGGGTTACCGGGTCGAGGAAAATGTCAATGGTACGGATATGTTTCCGCTTCTGGCTCAAAGACCTTACCGTATTTATCTGTTGGGTGGGGCTCCGGGGGTGGCATTTACTGCGATGGAAAAGGCCAAAGCCATGCATGGGGCGGCAGAGTTTGTCGGTTGTGCCGATGGATTTTTCAAAGAGAAAAGTTTGTCGGTGGTGTTGGATGAATTGAATGAACTCAAGCCGGATATTTTATTGGTAGCAATGGGAGTTCCCGGTCAGGAGGAGTGGATTAACCGTCATCTGGATAAATTGCCGCCTTGCGTGGCGATCGGAGTGGGCGGTCTGCTGGATTTTGTATCGGAACGTATTCCGCGGGCTCCGATGTGGATGCGTAAAGCCAATATTGAGTGGTGTTTCCGGCTCTATTGTGAACCGGCAAGACTTTTCAGACGTTATATAATTGGAAATCCCCTTTTTATCTGGCGGGTTTTTCTGGAAAAAATATGGAGAAGAAGCAGATGAAAAAACTTTTGTATGCAATGGTCACAATGATATGTGCGGTGATGTTTTCCGGTTGTTCATCAGTATCGCCGTTTGATTACGGAAACAACTGGCTGATCCGGGAAAATGATATACCGCAGTTTTATTCGACATTTGATCTTTTTTATATCGGCAAAGCCCCGGCTGAATACGGAGATACTCACGATATACAATTCAACTGGACCAAAACTCACACCAACGATATTTTCGGTCGTGGGGTACGGGTTTTTGCTCCGGAAATCCGGAATCCGGATGTGGAAAATGTGGCTGAAGCATTGGAATATTATCTGGAACATTTCCATTTGGATGGGCATCCATTCATTTTGTTGGCCGAGGGACATTATGCGGATTTGCTTTATGGAGCAATGCAAAAGGTCAGCGGTATCACGGTCGAAAACGGCTTCATTGCCGCTTATCTGCCGGATATGCAACCGAAAACCGCCGCTGAGATCGCTGATGACTTTTATTGGGAAGGCCTTCACGCCGCCGCCAATGGCGATGATATCGGTGTGATCATCACCTGGATCAGTTGCATCAATGGTGAAACAATGGATGATCCGGCCTTGAAAGCGGGTGTTTACAATATCAATCCATTGAATTGGAAAACGGATGCCACCGCCGGTACTGCCGGTGAAAATATCAAAGCTGTGTTTTATATGCCGCAACACAAAAATATGTTCTGGCGTAAAGTGGAGGAGGCCAACTTTTGCGGAGCGGTCATAAATTTGGAAAAGGGAGTATTGGAGATCACCTGTCCGGTGCCGCTTTTGCACTCTGTCGATGGCAGATTTACCAGTAACTGCATCTCGATTTTTGCCGGTAATATTGCTGCCAATGCAAGAACAAGAACCCAGAATCTGATCAGATTCAGACAATGGCGGGAAGCACAATGAAACTTTTTGATTGTTTACCGGCTTATATATTGAATCATTCGCCGAAGATCATTGCCGCATTTGAAATGGATTTTTTGCGGAACCTGGTTGCTTTTCAAAAGGCGATCGGCAAGGGAGAAAAGTTTACGCTCGTTTTGCAACTGGGGTGGTCGGCAGAGTTACCGGAAGTTGCCGCAGAATTGAAAAACAGACTTGCAGAAGCCAAAAATGCCTTCCCGGAAGCCCGTTTTATTATTTTGGCCAATGCACCGGGTGAGGTGGAGATCATCCGGGAATTCTGTGAAGTTTATCTTGCTTCGCACAATGCTTTTCTTGATCCGGGGCGTTATCCTCTGGCCGGGATGGGGAAGCGTAAATTTGATGCACTTTATATTGCCCGTATTACGCCATTCAAACGGCATTTTCTGGCGGAAAAAATTAAAAATCTGCACCTGATCGGTAATTATTCTGAAAAGGAAAAAGATTATTTTACTCAAACTATCGCCGGATTTCCGGAGGCGAAGTGGAGTCAGAAAGTCGCTTCGTTTTTCATCGGCCGTAAAATTTGCGAAGCCGCCTGCGGTCTGGCTTTGTCAGCGGTGGAAGGTGCAATGTTTTCCTGCGGCGAGTACAGTTTGTGCGGAGTGCCGGTGGTAAATACGGTAAATATGGGTGGCCGGGATACTTTGTTGCCGCAGTTTGCGGTGCGTTATGCTGATGACGATGCCCAAAGTGTGGCCGATAATGTTGCGTATTGGGTGGATAATCCGGTCGATCCGGCGGCGATCCGGGAGGAGTTTTTGCGTCTGGCTTTGCCGCAAAAAGAGTTGGTGCAGGAGTTGCTCAATTCGATCGCTGGCAAAAAGGTGAAATTGCCTCATAAATTAAATATAAGGTGCCGTCTTTTACCTCATATTCAATTAATGCACGGTATCAGGAGGATCAAATGATGAAAATTGCCAGAGATAAAATTTTTGCCGTCATCATGGCCGGTGGCAAAGGTGAAAGATTGTGGCCCTTGAGCAATGAGGAGCGTACCAAACCATTGATCAGTCTCAATGGACAGCAAACTTTACTGGAAGATACCGTTCAACGGTTGTTTCCGCTGCTCAATGCGGAAAATGTTTTGGTGATAACTGATGAAAAGTCGGCAGTAACGGCTAAAGAAATATTGCCTTTGCCGCCGGAAAATATCATTGCCGAACCTTGCCGCAGAAATACTGCTCCGTGTATTGCTCTGGCGGCATCATTGATCCGCAGAAAGTGTGAAGATGCGGTGATGATCGTATTGCCGGCCGATCACCGAATTACTCCGGTAAAACGTTTTCAGGAGGATTTGTCGGATTGTATCGAACAGGCTCAAAATGGTTGCCTGACGATTCTTGGTATCACTCCGGATAAACCGGCTACCGGTTACGGTTATATCAATGCCGGGGAGAAGATCGCTCCGGGGGTTTATAAGGTAAATGCCTTCAAAGAGAAGCCGGATTTTGCTACGGCCCAGCATTATATGATGGATGGCAATTACTGGTGGAATTGCGGCATATTTGTCTGGCAGGTAAAAACTTTTGCTGAAGCATTGCATGAATTTTGTCCGGATCTGTATGACAAATTCGCAAATTGGGCCGCCGGAGCGGATTATTTTAGCGATTTTGAATCATGTAAAAAAATTTCCATCGACTATGCGATCATGGAAAAGGCCGGAAATGTGGTGGTCAAACAGGCATCTTTCCAGTGGAATGACTTGGGAACTTTAGGGGCATTATATGAAATAACGCTCAAAGATTTTCACGGTAACGCCATCAATTCCAGGGGCCGTATCCAACTGCTTGAGGCGGATCAGAATTTGATTTTCAGCGACGATGACACGGAGATTCGTTTGGAGAACATCAAAAAATGTGCTGTGATCAAATCCGGTAATTCATTGCTTATCAGCGGCAAGTGGTAAAATCAACGCCATATTTATATCCGTATGCTTTCGGAGTATAAATATGGCTTTTTTTGTGTTTTAACGGGATATTCTCAAGTTACAGGATTCCCGGAGAATGGTCTATGCTATGATACAATGCAGTACCTTCATCGTATGCACAGATATTCAAATCACAGCCTTGCTGTATGAGCCATTTGTACCGGAAGCGGGTAATGATTTCCCCGCAGAATCCGGAAAACAACATTATTTTTGTTTCTGGTTGCGGATAGTATGTTTCCGTTTGGGTAATCCGCCGCCCAGCTGCTGCCGGAAACGGGCAGGGGCACACCCCAGAACTCTGGAAAAAACCTGCGACATATGAAAGCGGTCGGCAAATCCGGATAAAGTGGCAATTTCATCCAGCGAACTGTCAGTGGTTGACATCAATTCGCAGGCCATTTCTATCCTTTTCGTCCGGCAGAAAACTTGCGGTGTTTCACCGACCTCTCTGGTAAAGGTGCGGATGAAACTGCTCAACGGATAGCCGGTGAGTTTGGCCAATTCCTCATTACTTCTTTTGCGTTCAGGATTTTTGGAAATGATCGAACAGGCTTTGGCTATCGCCGGCGAAATACTTTGCGTCGGCCGCAGATATTCAGGAGGAAGCCTCAAGAGTATCCCGCTTAAAATATGCATTGCCAGCAGATCTCTGGCAACAAATGCTCCGGAGTCATTGCGTATGCTGTCATATTTTTTTACCCAGTTCAACAGTTCTTCATCGGCGGGTATTTCAATGATTTCCTGATTCAGGATCGGCAGCCGTTCAAAAATAAAGAAGTGCAGATAAAATTGGGTCAACTGCGCCCCTTCATTCCAGCATCGTACCCGTTTGCCCTGGGGTATCAAATAAAATTTGTTGGGGCTGAATTCCAGTTTCGGATTCTTTTTCCCGCTGAATATCACACCGGGCAGTGGATTGTAATAAAGCCGGCAAAATGGGCCATATACATCAAAATCCCATTTGCCCAAGCCGTGTATGAAAGCGTGTTCAATAACCCTGAATCCACTTGTCATTTGTCCATTAAACATAATTTCAACTCCGTGTTTACAGTGTTTAATATAGCATCATGAGACAGTAATACAACTTATTTTACAGTGATTGGCATTTTTACATATATTTTTATGCACAAATAAACATTGTTAAAATCCTTGTCAGATGGTATGTTAAGTCATCTGCTGAATGGTAATGTCGGTATCATTCTGCATCAAATCCCAGTGAATAGAACAGGAGAGAATGCGAAATGAAAAAAAATTTTACACTGATCGAACTTCTCGTAAGCACAGTTATCTCATCATTGCATTTTTTGACACCAAAAACTGCGATTGAAACTAAACAAAGAATACCGCTTTTCTTTGAAAGCGAAAGGGGGCGCGGGGGAAAGGGAAAACTCTCTTTTCCCGTGAAAAGAAAGTTTTCCTTGTCCCCCGCACACTCATTTACCTTGATAGAATTGCTCGTTGTCATCGCTATCATCGCTATTTTAGCGGCAATTTTACTGCCGGCATTGAATTCCGCCCGTGAAAGGGGGCGGACAGCCAGTTGCACCAATAACAAGAAGCAGGTCTTGCAGACTATCCGTTTTTATATGGATGATCACGACGGCTACTTCTTTGTCCGTTCCGGGGGCAATGATTCTCCGGCCCACCGTCCCTGGGCCCAGCGGCTGGCGGTGGATACCACTTATCTGTCAAAGTCGGATGTCGGCACATTGTGTGTTTGCCCGTCGATCCCGTCTTATGATGATCCGCAGAATCTGATCAATGCTGAAAAACCCACCTACACCTCTTATCAAAATACTTTCGGCATGGTCAGATCTCCCGGAGCATGGCCCAATTACTTCGGGGATGGTTTTATCCCCAGCCCGTGGACTCCTTCGGGTACCGGCATATTGGTTGATTCCAGATTGCAGGGAACCAAAATGATCATGTGTGACACGATCAGTGTCGTTAGCAGTCCTAAAAGACAGATTTTTGAATGGTCTCCCACGGCGGATAATATCGGCTGTTTCATCCATAACGGCACTTCCACCGTCGGCTGGAGCGACGGTCATGTAAGTTCCATGACTCCGGAAGAGGTCAAGCAGGAATCAGGTGGCATCGTCACCAAATGGCAGACCAACATTTAAGCACTTTTTTGCAACGGGTATATCTATGTCAAAACAGATGAAAATTTTTGCGGGGCTGTTGGCCGGTGTTGCAGTATTCTGCAGCCCGGCGGAAGAATATCCTTACGGAACAATTATTCTCAATGGCGGCAGATTGGAGCCGATCTGCGCAACTGCTGTTGAAAATCATAACGGCAATATGAATTTCTGCTTCGCTCACCGTTTCGCTGATGGAAAAATCTATCTTACTCACTCCAAAGGAATTCATACCATTTCTGAATCACGCTGCCGGGATTTTTCGACCGATGGTGGTTTGACCTGGCAGCATACTCCGTGCAACTTCGGCGGTTTTAATGCATATACGATGCTTGACGGCAGAAAGGCAAATATTGTCGGATGGGATGAGAATATATCGGAAAAACATCGTATCACCAGAATTATTCTTGCTGCTGATGGCACTTCCACGGAAAGTTTCACTTCAGAGATAACGCTGCCCTATGCCAGTTCATTCAAACTGCACCGGGAAATCATCCGCACCGGAGACAACCGCTTGCTGCTTACCGGCTACGGGTATAAGCAGGGGGCGCGCAAATTGCACAGTTTTGTGATCGAATCTGTGGATGACGGTAACTCATGGCGGTATTTGTCAACCTTGATGGAAGATTTGGAAGACAAATATACCGAAGGGCCGAATGAATCTGCTGTTATCGAGTTGGCCAATGGTGATTTGCTGGCGGTCTGCCGGGTTTCAAGCGATGCGTCATTGCATCAGTTGCGTTCCAAAGACGGCGGTAAAAGTTGGCAGTATGAAAGGGAAATCGCGCCATTCAGTGTTGCTCCGGCAATGAGGGTTATGCAGAATGGGGCATTGGTGATCATTTCCGGCCGTCCCAAACTTTATCTGCTGATCGATTTTACCGGTACGGGGGAAAATTATCAGAAAGTATGCATTTATTCCGGAGCCGGCAGCAGTTATGCTTCGATCATGGAGACCGCCCCCAATGAGTTACTGATCATCTATGATGAAAGTGATTTCGGCAGTTGGCGGTCACAGCGTGCATTCAGTCAGATAACTGCGATGAAATATAAAGTGGTCAAAGATGATTCAATGACAAGTGGTCAGAGTGCCGGGGAATGGTTGCAGCATATCATTCCGCAGGCCGATATGGATCCGGGCAAAATTTTCCGGAACTATTATCCGGTCAGAAGCGGCAGTGCCGAGTCATGGTACGAAATAAAAAATATTGCCGAAAGGCCGAATCCGGTGATCCGTTTGAATAATCGCGGAATAAAATCGGAGTATAAATTTTCCTCATTTCTGCTGCCATTTCCGCGCGATACTGAAATGTTTACCGGTATGCTGGAATTCCGCTTGCTTGATCCGGCGGAAAAGCGTCCGCAATTCGGGGTCACCATTGCTTTGGAAAATCCTGACGGTGGTGTCCGTTATGCGTGGTTCGGTTTTTGCTCCGACCGGATTTTGTATCGCAATGGTGATAACAGACACGATGCAGTATATAAAGTCGATCTGGGCGTGAATGAATTTCACCGGATCAGGGTATTTGCCGATTTGCGGCAGAATCGTTGTATACTTTTGCTGGATGGCAAACCGGTTATAACAGCCCGACTGACAGACTTCAGCAATCAGATGGCGGTCGGATTCAGATTCGGTGATGGAGCCGGTGCGATATTCGGGGCGGTTGATGTTTCCGAAATAGCCTGGAAATTTTCCGAATAATTTTTCCGCACTATGATCAAAAATGTTTCTTTGCCCTGCTGTCGTTAATATGGCGGCAGGGCGGAGAAAGACTGCTGTTGCTTTTTTTGCGTATCATTTTAAATAAATTCTACCAAACAGGATTCCCCCATGTCAAAAACAATGCCTCTGCGCACTTCATGGTTTACCGATGCCAGATTCGGGATGTTTATTCATTTCGGATTATATTCGATGGCGGCACGCCACGAGTGGATGAAAAAATATGAATTGATTTCCGATGAAGATTATCAAGTTTATTTTGACCTTTTCGATCCGGATCTTTTTGCTCCGGCAGAATGGGCAAAAGCAGCCCGATCTGCCGGTATGAAATATGCCGTTTTCACCGCCAAACACCATGAAGGTTTCTGCCTGTGGGACAGCGCATTTACCGATTATAAAGTGACCAATACGCCTGCTGGTAAAGATTTGCTCCGGGAAGTGCTTGATGCATTCCGGGCCGAGGGGTTGAGAGTCGGCATATACTATTCATTGATCGATTGGCATCATCCTGATTTTACGATAGATACTTTGCATCCGTTGTGTGATGCTCCGAACCGGGAAGAACTCAATCGCAACCGGGATATGGCCAAATACCGGCAGTATATGAAAGATCAAATCACCGAATTGCTGACCGGTTATGGTAAAATAGATATCTTGTGGACGGATTTTTCCTATCCGAAATTTTCCAGGGGCGGCAAAGGTCATCTGGATTGGGATTCCGAAGGATTGCTGGCTCTTATCCGCCGATTGCAGCCGGAATTACTTATCAATGACCGGCTGGATTTGCCTCCGGGCAATGCCGATATCGATACTTCCGTGGAGCAGTTTCTGCCGGAAAATCCGGTAGTTGACGATTCCGGTAAACTTCTGGCATGGGAAGCCTGCCATACCTTTTCCGGCAGTTGGGGATATCACCGGGAAGAAAGGACATGGAAATCGGTAAAAATGTGCATAGATCTGTTGGTTCAGCACGTTGCATACGGCGGAAATATGATACTCAATGTCGGGCCGACCAGCAGGGGAAAACTTGACCGGCGGGCCAAAGAAAGGTTATCCGGCATGGGACAATGGATGGAACTCAACAGCCGGGCGATCTACGGTTGCACCCGTGCGCCGAAAAAGTTTGTTCCTCCGGCAGATTGCCGTTATACCTATAACCCGGAAACCAGACGTTTGTATCTGTGTTTGTTGAATTGGCCCTATTTATATATCCATCTGCCGGGATTGGGCGGCGGCAAAGTCAAATATACCCAGTTACTTGCAGATGGGAGCGAAATCAAACGCCGGGAATCAGCAGAAGAACAGAACGGCAGCACTCCGCCGGGCGCATTGACTCTGGATCTGCCTACTTTGCTGCCGGAAGAGGGGTGTGAAGTACCGGTGATCGAAATAATTTTTGAAGATAGTTTTCTGTCAACTTTTGAGGATGAATAAAATGTTTTCCACTTTCCCCAGAAAAAGTCGTGTATTGGATAAAATGCGGGCCGGAAAAAAGGTCATCAGT
>SUWG01000032.1 GCA_015061625.1 Lentisphaerota bacterium
CCGTCGTGTTTTGCACTTTCAATGCAGCGGATCGGCAGGCGGACATCTTTATCCAACGCAATTTCAAAAACACTTCCGGAACCGTTCCACGGATCATAAAGTCCACAGATAACATCTTTATCAATGGTGATCCAGCCGCGACCGGTACGCTCTTTAAGGTAATAACTTTCATTCCGGTGCTTTTCTTTGGCAATGGCATCTTGCAGCGTGAAATACTCTTCTAAACTCATTTTTACTAGAAATGTAAGAGTATTCATGTGAGTAGAACTGTTGACCAGCTCCGTATGAATTGAGTTGAGAAACTTGCTTTCAACCGGATATTTCAGCATGGCAGATTTCAAAACACTTTTCTTATATCCCTGCTGACGGGCAAGCCAGAGCAAACTTGCCTCTTCATTGATTGAGTTGTCGCAGGAGTCATAATTGGGATTGAAAGTATTGAGCGTGTAATCATAATTGGCATCGCCGGTATCGACCATAATATCCACCAGAACATCCTGACGGAGAAAATGTTTTTCCGGAAGTTTCACATAGAAGAGATCCCAGATGATTTCATAAATCTCTGTTCCATCAAGTCTTTTGACAATTTTGGCAACCGTTTCATCTTCCAGAACCCGTTTGATAACCGCATCCTCACAATCCCAACGGCTGTAAAGATACGCTTCATCCAGCCAGTAGTAAAAATATTCCTGCGGATGTTCTGCTTCGCAAATCTTTTTCAGACTGCCATCATCCAGTTCATCCCGGTAATCAGCATAGATTTCTTCATAGAAATAACCTTTTTCATCTTTCCAGCAAAAGGTTGCCAGAACTTCCTTTGCCGCCGTTACAAGTTTGCTTTGAGTTTTTTTATTCATCTTCTGAACCCTTTCTGTTGGTCACAAAAAAGGCTTGCAAGGGAAATACGGATTTATTCCGTTCCCGAACAAGCCCTGCCAACAGAAAGAGTTATTACAATAAATATAGCGCAAAACCTACAAATAAATAAAAATCTATTTGATTTATATTTTTTATGCACTATATTACTGCAATGACCATATATGTATTGTCAGATTCTCCGTAATAATGGCAGGGCTTTTAGTTATGACTGGGGTTTATTCCTGGTATGATGTATTAAATATTACATCATCTTGTATAACGATAGGAGTTACGGTTATGAAAGAAATGTTTTTAAAGAATGGTGTTGGCAACTGCTGCGAAGAGCCCTGCCATTTCAATACAAACAGAATCGGCAATACTTTGGTAGCCTTGCCAACAGCTTTTGCTTGGACTCTTCGCGCCATAATCAATTCTATATCAAGCTGTCTATATATTTAATTGGCCAATGCGACTATGAGTAAAGAGGACCAAGTGCTGATTTCCCTACTGTTTGCTTAACTGCAAGTGCAAAATTGAAAATATGGATTTATTCCGTTCCCGTACAAGCCCTGCCAACAGAAAGAGTTATTCTGCAATATGAGTGATCCGGCGCAGTTCCCGGAGGCCTTTGCCGGGACATTTTGCACAATTCAGATCACATTTGATTTTGTCTTTCAAAGCGCAAATCTTTTGCAACTCAGATTGCTGAACAAGTATTGTTCCATTGGGGAAGATGTAGGAATCACCTTTGTTCCATGCACGGATCAAAGGCAACGAACTGCTTTCATAATGAGTTCCGGTTCTGCAAACGCGGCAGCGCAAGTCAAACTTTTTCTTGCGGTTTGCTGATGGTTCCGGATGAGGAATTTCCAAAACATCTACGGTACCGAAATTCTTGCAGTAATTGCAGACATGAATCCGGTGTTTTTCGTGATAGATGAAAAACTTGGAATAATCCGGCAGAAGATTATCCAGTTTTTGAGCAAGATATTCTCTGGCATAGAACTGCAGCACACCGCAGGCTTCGCCCATGATCCGCATTGCATTCAAATCATTTTCGAGCGTTTTGATCAACCCGATGTGGATACGCCTGTCACCATCAGCTTCGTCGATTTCACCAACGATGTAGGCATCAATATAAATGCCTTCGGAACAACCGAAATCCACTTCAAATCGAACATTGAATAGATGGTTGGTGACGGGAATTTTGGCTTCTTCATTGAAATTGTCTGCCGTCTGATAATCCATAATGGCTTCCATTTCCTTCAATGCTCCGGCATCCTTTGCCATTTTGAATATGCCGTCAAAGATAGATATTCCGGTTTCCCTTTTGCTTTCTGTAATTTTTTCTTCCATTGTTTCTGTTCCTTATGTTATTAAACTGCTGCTTTTTCCGCCCATGCAAAAAGGTCATCTTCATCAGTTCTATGATAAAGTATTTGCCGCAACGACCGTTTTTCACGGAAGAGAAATCCGCTTTCCCGTTCCACTTTGAGATAGCGTTCCGCAAAATCCGGACGGTTCATTGCCCCATTCCGCAAATCCTGATTGCAGGCGAAAATACACAATGCACAGTAAAGACGTTCATTTCCATATTCGGTATATGCCGGGTGCGCCGGAATGCCGCTCTTTTTGATGGCATCCCAGATTTGTGCCTCTTTCCAATCCAATAACGGTCGGTAACGGAAAACCTGCCTTTTTCCGGCTGTCAATGTTTTGTGAACTTCAAATTCCGCAAGTTTTGAACGTTTGGGACTTTCTTCCCGCCGTTCTCCGGTAACGCAGAGCACCTTTGACTTCTGCCGGAAAGGATTGTATTTCCGGATCAGTTTGTCAATAGCTCCCGTTTTGATGGAGGTACAGAAGCGACACCGCATTGACGGAAAATACTGCCGTTTTTCGATGTATTCCGGAATCGTTACTTTAGGCGTAACGATTTCCAACGGAATTTCCAAACGGCGACATAAATCCTGCACAACGTTTCGGGTACAACTCCATTCATCTCCGGTGTCAGAGTGAACGGCTCGCAATCTTCCGCAGACGCCTTGTCTGCCGGCAAGCTCAACCATTTGCAAAGCGAGCGTTTGGCTGTCTTTGCCTCCGGAGAGGTTCAGCCAGATCTGATCAAATTGACTTAAATCAATATCCATGGCATCACCGTGTCAAGCACACAAAAGTATGAAGCGCAGCTTACGCTGCATGAAGCGGCACTGCGTGCCATGAAGCGACGGCAACCCTCGGAAAAGTGAGCAATCCCGCATTTTTTGCAAAGCAAAAATGCACCAAAGTAAAAAGAAAAAGCAATGGCGGGGAAAATTTATTTTCCAAAGCCATTGCTTGCTTTTTACGGGCGGCAAACGTGCCGCTCCGATACTGCTGCCTCCTCCGTTGTCGTCGGCAGGAACTTCAAAACATCAAAACTTCAGATAAAAAAATCTCCAACGGGAGTCGACGAGGAGCGAAGCGACGAAGTGCGCGAGCAGAGCGAGCGCAACCCTCGGAAAAGTGAGCAATCCCGCATTTTTTGCAAAGCAAAAATGCACCAAAGTAAAAAGTAAAAGCGACAGCGGGCAAATTCATTTGCCAAGCTGTCGCTTGCTTTTTGCGGGGATTGCGTAACGGTTCTTGAAAAAAGGCAAAAAAATGGCATCTCCAACGGGAGTCGAACCCGTGTTGCCGGGATGAAAACCCGGTGTCCTAGGCCTCTAGACGATGGAGACGCGCAAAATTGACAATACACTAAATATATCACCGCATAACTGTTTTGTCAAGCACAATTCCAATAAAATTCGTTATTTTTTCCACTTATTGACAATTTTTTCATTTACAGCGGCTGATAACGACACTGGCATTGGAGCCGCCGAATGCGAAACTGTTGGAAATGGCATGATCAAATTCCGTTTCCCGGTATTCACGGACGATATCCATATCGGCGAATTCCGGATCAAGGTCTTCACAGTTGACCGTAGGCGAAATAAATTTCTTATCCAGCATGATGGTACTGAAAATGATTTCTGCCGCTCCGGTGGCACCGACCATGTGACCGGTCTGGGATTTGGTGCTGTTGATCGCCGGAGACTTGCCCCCCGCAGTCAGGCGGCGGATAGCCTCGATCTCGACCCGGTCGCCGACCGGAGTGGCTGTACCGTGGGTATTGACGTAACCGATATCCGCGGGTTTCAAACCGGCATCGGCGATCGCCTTGGCCATCACGGCACAACTGGCATCGGCATCCGGCACGACCATATCTGAAGCACTGCTGTTTCCGGCGATGCCGGCAACTTCGCAGATGGGTTTGACCCCTCTGGCACGCATACTGCGTTCAGACTCAAGCAGCATATAAGCGGCACCACCGGCGAGAACAAATCCGTCACGGCTGGCGGAAAACGGACGGCTGGCCGCTTCCGGAGCATCGTTGAATTTGGTCGCCAGAGCGCGGCAGGCGCAGAACCCCAGAGCGGTGGTCCAGTCGATCTGTTCCGCACCGCCGACCAGAACCATATCATATTCACCGGAACGGATCAGACGTACAGCCTGAAGCACCGAAATAGCACTGCTGGAACAGGCCGCAGAAATATCAAAACTTTCACCCTTGATGCCGAAAATCAGCGACAGGATGCTTATGGAACTGGAGGGCATTATCCGGGGAACAGCAAAAGGACTGACTGCCCGGAGATTATAGTTGCGCTGGATATAGGCATTGGCCGCCCCGTAGATCTCCAGCGAGTTGCCGCTGGCCTGACCGCCGACCAGAGCCATGTTGTATTTGCCGACATCCGCCGGAGCGATACCGGCTTCAGCAAATGCTTCCGTAGCGGCGACAACTGACATCGCGCCCACCGGTGGACAGAAACGTTTGGTTTTGCGGTCAAGCAAATCGCTCACCGGATCCTGATCGGGCATACCGCCGACGATACTATCCAACTGATGATCCTGAAACTCCGGAATAACGACTATACCGCTTTTTCCGGCTCGCAAAGCCGCTTCATTGGCGGCCAATCCGTTTCCCAGCGGAGTGACCAATCCCCGGCCGGTGATAAAGACCTTTTCCATTCCGTAAAATTCCGTTGTTTTTTAACAGTCCTGTATTAAAATCATATTGTCACTCAACTTAATATAGCCCGAACTGCGTTTTTTTCCAGTCAAAAAAAATTTTTTTGTGGAATATTAGATAAAAGAATGCTATATTTTCCATTATGAATAATATTTAAACATCAAAACAGGAATATCTGAAAAAAATGTCCGATGTGTTGCTGGATGCAGAAAACATCAGTGCCGCTTTCAATGGCGTTGAGGTGGTTTCACAAGTGTCGTTTCAAATCCGCAAAGGCGAAGTGCTGGCTCTGGTCGGGGAATCCGGCTGCGGCAAAAGCACGGTCAGTCTGGCTCTGACCGGACTCCTGCCGCCGCTGGCCAAGATTTCCGCCGACCGGATAATTTTCAACAGTTGTCATGGTTCTGTGGATCTATCCGCGCTCAAAGAAAAGCAGTTGCGCCGATACCGCGGCGGCGGTGTCGCCTACATCTTTCAGGAGCCGTCAGTGTCGCTCAATCCGGTAATGACGGTGCGCAGTCAGATCGCCGAAGTTCTGGAACTGCACGGCACCAAAGCGGATAATTACGATGAAACGATCATCAGTCTGCTCACTCAAGTAGGTATCCCGGATGCCAAAAACCGCCTCAAAGTCTATCCGCATGAGTTATCCGGCGGTATGCAGCAGCGGGTGATGATCGCCATGGCGCTGGCGGGAAATCCCGAATTGCTGATCGCCGATGAACCGACGACCGCATTGGATGTGACCGTTCAGGCGCAAATTCTGGAATTGCTCGATTCATTAAGAAAAGAACGGAATATGGCTGTCTTGCTGATCTCCCACAATCTGGGCGTGGTCAGCACCCTCGCCGACCGCATCGCCGTGATGTATGCCGGAAAAATCGTGGAAACCGGGGCCACGCAAGCAGTGATAAATTCACCGCAGCACCCCTACACTCAAGCGTTGCTGGCCGCCGTGCCGCAACTGGGCAGAGATCAGGGCAGATTGCAGACGATACCCGGCATGGTGCCGCTGCCTTCGGAATATGGCAACGGCTGCCGATTCGCTTCACGCTGTCCGCGATGTCTGGAAAAATGCCGGGAAAATATGCCGGAAGTACAGGAGATCGCTCCGACACACTTCTGCAGTTGTTTCCAAGTGGAGAAAAAGTCATGAGCCGGATAAAAGTAATGAGCAAAACCCTCGCCAACCGCATCGCGGCCGGCGAAGTTATCGAAAGACCCGCATCCGTCGTCAAAGAACTGGTGGAAAACTCGATCGATGCCGGAGCAACTGAAATCATCGTGGAAATCGAACGCGCCGGCAACCGCCTGATCGCCGTCAGCGACAACGGTTGCGGCATGGATGATGAAGATGCCTTGCTGGCTTTGCAACAGCACGGCACCAGCAAACTGCTCCACGAAAACGATTTGAATCACATCATGACCCTCGGATTCCGGGGTGAGGCACTGCCCTCGATCGCCTCGGTGAGCAAATTCCGGTTAGCCACCCGGCAGGCGGACAACCCCGGCGGGATTCAGGTCGATTGCGATGAAAACGGCAATATCAGCACCCGCCCTTACGGCGGCGCACCCGGCACCCGGATCGAAGTGCGCGACCTCTTTTGCAATCTGCCCGCACGGAAAAAATTCCTCAAATCCACTGCCACCGAGGAACACCATATCGAAGAAATTTTTTCCATGATGGCTCTCGCTCATGTGGAAATATCATTCAAACTTATTCTGGATGGCAGAATATCGCTTTTCACCCCGGCATCCGGCAAACTGGATTACCGTTTGCGGGAAATTTTCGGCAAAAGTTTCGTGGATAATATGCTCTTTTTTGAACACCGCGAAGGAGATATGCACTTTTCCGGTTGTGTTGCCGCCCCCGGCTTCACCCGTCCGTCACGGCGGGATCAGCGGGTATTCATCAACTCCCGTCCGGTGGAAAGTCAAGCCGTTTTCCGGGGAATAAAAGAGGGCTACGCCACTTTAGCCGAACCGGGCCGTTATAATCCGGTGGTGATCTTTATGGAAATGCCTCCGGAAGATCTGGATGTCAATGTCCACCCCGCCAAACGGGAAGTGCGCTTCAAAATGGAATATGCCGTCAGCCGGGCGGTCTCGGCAGCAGTTTCCGGAGCATTGCGCCAGATGCGTACCCCGGAAAAAACTGCCATTGCAACTGATCCGCTTTTGACTCTCTCCGGTAAACTGCCGCTTTCGCTGGTGCTGGATTCGGCGGAAATATCCTACCACCCGGCAACCGCTGAACAACCGGATCTGCCCGTTGCCCCGATCCGCCAGAGCGTGGCAGATGTCAAACTGCCTCTGCCGCCCATGCCGGAAAAAAAACCGGTCAAACCAGTTGATTTGCCCCCCGTTGACGAACCGGAAAAAAACATTGAACCACCCGAAGCCGGAACCGTTCTTCCGGCAACAGTTTCCCCCATGGTCAAACCGGTCACGATGGCGGCATTCAGCGGCTTCTGGCCGCAACGGGTCATCGGAGTAATCGACCGCACCTACATCATTGCGGAAAGTGCCAACGGTCTGGTGCTGATCGATCAGCACGCCGCCCATGAAAGGATCATGTTCGAAAAAATCCTCGCCCGATACTCCGGCGGCAATGCGGAAAGACAGCAGTTGCTCATCCCCGAAACCATCGAATTATCCCGTGCCATGATCAAACTGCTTGAGGGCAACAGAGAACTGTTTGAAAAACTCGGTTTCGATATGGAAAACGTCGGCGGCACGACCGTCATCGTCAGTTCCATCCCGCTGGTGCCGGGGAACCACCAACCGGTTGCCCAATGGATCAGCGATATGCTCAATGAACTGCTGGAACACGGCTCCATCCATGGCGCACTGCCGGCGGAAATCGCCGCCGGAGCCGCCTGTAAAGCGGCGATCAAGGCGCATGATGAGTTATCAATGGAAAATATGGAAGTGCTGATCGAACAGTTGAAAAACTGCCGTCAGGGAACACTTTGCCCGCATGGCAGACCGACGATGATCGAGTTATCCAACAGAGAATTGGAACGCAGATTCGGCCGAAAGTAGTTTGCATTTCACTGACAATGGATATATATTGTAGTATTGACAAAAGTTTTCTTCAGGGCAAGGTGATGCGGCAAAGCCGCCAATTCCTGACCGGCGGTAAAGTCCGCAAGCCGCAAGGCAGACTACGGTGCAATTCCGTGACCGACAGTAAAGTCTGGATGAAAGAAGAATACATCGCTTCTGACCTCCTGCCCTGATTGTGTGTTGCCAATTTCACGAAAGGGTTTTTTATGGATTTCAAATTCGATTCCGTCGAATCTGCCATCGACGATATCCGCAATGGCAAAATGATCATCGTCACCGACGACGAAAACCGGGAAAATGAGGGCGATCTGGTCTGCGCCGCCGAATTGATCACCCCGGAAAAAATCAACTTCATGATCACCCATGCCAGAGGATTGGTCTGCGCTCCGATCACCGAAAAAAGAGCCAGAGAACTGGGCATCTGGCGGATGCCTTCGACCGACCACTTCCAAACCGCATTTACCGAGAGCGTCGATGCCTTGAGCGGTTCGACCGGCATCAGTGCCGCCGACCGCGCCAATACGGTCAAAGCGTTGCTTGATCCGGCCAGCACTCCTGCTGATTTCGGCACACCGGGTCATATGTTCCCGATCGCCGCCAAGCCCGGCGGCGTGCTTCAGCGCACCGGACACACCGAAGCGGCAGTCGATTTGGCCCGTCTCGCCGGTCTCGCCCCCGCCGGTGTCATCTGCGAAATAACCAAAGAAAACGGCGAAATGGCCCGTATGGCGGATTTGATGGTTTTCAAAGAAAAACATCAACTCAAAATCGTGACCATCGCCGATCTGATCGCCTACCGCCGCAAAACGGAAAAACTCATTTCCTGCGAAGAATCGGTCAAACTGCCCACCGCTTACGGCGATTTCCAGATGTCGCTCTACCGCTCAAAAACCGACAATGCCGAGCATCTGGCTCTGGTTTGCGGCGAAGTGCGGGGCAAGGAAAATGTATTGGTAAGGGTTCACAGTGAATGTCTTACCGGTGATGTTTTCGGTTCTTCACGCTGTGACTGCGGCGATCAACTGCATACTGCCATGAAACGCATTGCCGCCGAAGGCTGCGGAGTGCTGGTCTATATGCGGCAGGAGGGCCGGGGCATCGGGCTGGAAAACAAACTTCACGCCTACAAACTTCAGGAACAGGGTTACGACACCGTCGAAGCCAATGAAAAACTCGGCTTTGCCGCCGACTTGCGTGAATACGGCATCGGCGCCCAGATCCTGCTCGATCTCGGCATCAAAAGCATCCGTCTGCTCACCAATAATCCGGCGAAGATCATCGGTATCGACGGCTACGGGTTGAATATCGTGGAAAGAGTCCCCATCGTCATCGACCCGGTGGAGGAAAATGAATTTTATCTGAAAACCAAAAAAGACCGCATGGGTCACTTGCTGTAATGTTCAGATTTCCGCAAAAATACCGTATCGCTTTAGTTGCGCCTTCCGGGCCGATCGCTCCGGAAACGGTGGAGCAAGGCAAAAAAATTCTGGAAAAATACGGTCATGAAGTAACCGTCATGCCCCATGTTTTTGCCGGAGGTTCTCTGCCGCACCTTGCCGCCGCAGATACCGGGCGGGCAGAGGATATCAATGCCGCTATTGAGGATGATTCCATCGACCTCATCTGGGCGGTGCGCGGCGGGGCCGGAGCCTTGCGGATATTGGATAAGATAAATTGGCAGAAGTTGAAAGAATCGGGCAAATATTTTGCCGGATTCAGCGACATCACAGCGATCCACTGGACGATGGCGAAATACGGCATTTGCCGCTATCTTGCCGCTCCGATGATGAAATTTCTGGCAGAAAACAGTTTCCCGCTTACCGGGGAAACGCTCCATGCCGCCTTGAATGGTAAAAATATTTCCCTGCGACTGCCCGCCTTGAGAGCCGGGAACATCTGCGGCACGCCCCTGCCCGGCAATCTGGCGGTGGCCTCTGCGCTTTGCGGCACGGGATTCATGCCGGAAACTTACGGTAAAATACTCTTTCTGGAAGAGGTCGGTGAAGCCCCGTACCGGATCGACCGGATGCTCACTCAACTGCGTTTGAATGGCGTATTTGACCATTGTGCCGGAATAATTTTCGGAAACTTCACCGGTTGCGGCGAAAAAAGCGAAATCATGGATGTTTTGCAAGACTTTACCGGTCAGGTGGATCGTCCGGTATTTTACGGTCTGCCCCACGGCCACGAACTGCCATTTTACTCCATTTGCGGCACGCAGATTGTCACCGTCAGCGAATAAATCCATCATTCTGCGACCAGCGGGAGCAAAAGTACACCGCTTTTTTTGAAAAAGGATGGGAAATTGGAATCATCGTTGCTCAAAAAAAATGAATTTATACAAGTCTTGATATCATTGCGACCAGCGGGAGCAAAAGTACACCGCTTTTTTTGAAAAAGGATGGGGGTTTGGGGGAAGGGAAAAACTTTTTTTCACGGGAAAAAAAGTTTTTCCCTTCCCCCGAAAACAATCTTATTTCAAGCAAGCCGCAACTGCCGCTTCGTGGGTGCGGAATGCTTCATTCGGGCCGAAAAATTCCACGATCTGCAATTCATCGTCACCGATGGCACTTCTGACTGAAATTACTGCCATATAAAGTTGGATGCCTCTGGCGGTAGTCACTTGAGCGGTGATTTTGACCGCCGGGCGGCCATTCAGCGTGGCCGGAAAACATTTTACATTCGTATAATCATCGTAAGTTGTCAAAGCCCGGCAGACCACATTTTGCCAGAACTCCAATGAACTGTCATCCGGCACATCGACTTCCCAGGTGCGGAAAATGCAGTCATCGCTGGTGGTGGCGGTAAAGGCGTTGCCCTGTCTTGCGCCATGGGTGACGGCGACAAATTTTTCCGGCAGATCAAGACCGAAAAGCGGTTCATCTTCCGTGCCGGATAAGTCGGTCGATGAAAGTCTTTGCAGGAAATTGAAGCGGTCGATCGCCATCGGCGTACCGCCGGGAATCGCTCCATGCTCCTCGATGACCGCCACGCTGAATGTGACAAATGCCACGCGGTTGCGGTTATTCTGCAACTGGGCATCGATGCGCTCGATCTCGGTGGTCACCCGGTTGAGTTCCCTTTCGATATTGAGCGTTTCGGTAACATTTTTGGCTTGAGCGAGCAATTCGGTCAAGCGGGTACGCAACCGGCGCAAGTTATCCAGCCGCACTTCGATATCGGTGATGGTATCGGTCAAATCCTCCGCCGAGATCCGGAAGTCGCTTTTTTTGCCGATATCTCCGGCTTCCGCCAAAAATTCATCGGCTTTTGCCACGGGGATTTTGATTTGCATATTACCTCTGGCACTGCTGACCAGATAGCCGCCCAGCGATTCAGCCAGAGCTTTGACTTCGTTTATCGCTTTATCCAACTCTTTGACCGTCAAAGTAAATCCGGCGGTGTAAGCCATCTGGCGGTCACCGGCTTTGAAGTAACTTGATTCAGAACTGCCGCCGGAACTGCCGCCCAAGCCTCTGGCCCGGACTGGTGAATTGACCGCCGCCGAATCGGACACGGCCGATTCAGGAGCCACCGGAGCGGCCTGATATTTGCAGCCCGTATCACTGCTGCTGTTGCCATCGCTCACGCTGTTACAACCGCAAAAAAAGGCGGCACAACCGACAAAAGTCAATAATTTTTTCATAACATTCCTTTCGCATTACCGGATCATAAAGACAATATAACATGGTTGAGCATAATTGTCAAATCAAATCTGCAAATCATCCCAATCAACAAAATTTGATTCTCCGGATCTAACAAGAGATTGCCCGCAACGGCCGATCCACACGGCGGATGGATTGCGTGGCAAGGTCGATGTTAAATCAAGGCGAAAATGAAGGAGTGTAGGAAACCTACTCGACTGAATTTGAGTCCGTAGATTTGACAAGAGATTGCCCGCAACGGCTGATCCACACGGCGGATGGATTGCGTGGCAAGGTCGATGTTAAATCAAGGCGAAAATGAAGGAGTGTAGGAAACCTACTCGACTGAATTTGAGTCCGTAGATTTGACAAGAGATTGCCCGCAAGACGCCGCCGCCGGTAAATTTTCTCACCTTAAATTATTCTATGCTTTTAAATCTGCAAATCATCCCATGCCGCCGGAAGTTTCGCCAGCGGAGATTTGATCGCCGTTTTCACTTCCGGAGCATAAACCGCAATGTGCGCCTCTTCCAGAAGTTCCCAAAAGGCAGTCAATCCATCGGAATCGGTCAGATCTTTCTGCGTTTTCAATGCCGCTTCAAACCTTTCCACCCACGGGGCAAGTTCTTCACCTTTAATGAGATCCCTGCCCGGAGCGTCGGCGGCCCGCTGGGCGCGCAACTTCAATGCCCGCAAATAGCGGCGGTAATCATCAAAAACATTTCTGCGCCGCAGAAATCCGGGGGCAAAGAGCAAGTGCAGATGATTTCTGATCTCCTCCCCCGCCTCTTTCGCCCGGCGGGAAAGTTGATTGATAACGGTATATTCCGCAGTGTATTTTTCCAACTCCTCAAGCAGATCATCCAGCGTATCGCTCCAGTTGAGTTTCAGCGCATCGGACAACTGCTCAAAATCCACCGCCGACCGCACCGAAGCGAAGTCACACTCCACGGCATTATTCAATGCGGAAATCAGCAAATCATCCTCAAACTCCGCCATCGGCACCCCGATAAGCAGGGAAAGTTTCAACTCATTGGAAACTTTTATGCCTTTTTTCAGCATTTTGGTCAACTGGGCATTTTCCCGGATAAAAAGTTTTGCCACCGCCAGACGGTGCGAATTATCCGCCGGATTCTGCCGGGTGAATAACTCCTTGCTCACCGAATTGCCCGCCGGATCGTAAGCCAGTGCCGGATAGAAAATTTTGCCTGACCGTGGCGGCAATTCCACCTTTTCCGGAATGACCTCAAGCCACTTTTCCCAGTCACTCTGCCGGTGATGCTCCGCACCGGGCAAACTGGCGGAAACTTTTGCCGAATGTTTGAAGTTTTCCGGCAACTCATGCTCCACACTTTTCAATCTGCCGGAATCATTCAAAATGCCCAGTTTAAGTTTCAGATATTCCGGCAGAGCGACCCCGTCAAATATTTTCGGGGAAACTTCGATATCCAGAGCGGCATAAAGAAACTCCGCCATTGCCACTGCCGGAGAAATTTCCAGCATCCGGCGGTCACGTTTGAATTCACCGGCAAACAGCATGGCACATTGGGCGATGCCGCCGAGGTTGCGCCGGATATCTTTGGGCAATGCCCGCAGATAAACTTCGGCAAAATCCGCCGCAAAACCGGGTATCGGATAATCCAGCACATAGCGCGGCAATAAATTGAGGGCATTTTCCGATACATAAAGCGTGGCACCGTCGCCCTTTTCGCCCGGTTCAAACTGATAACGCACTTTGAAGCGTTTACCGGCAAAAACCATCTCTCCGGGGTAATCCTCCGGAGCAAACGGCATATCTTCGCTCATAAATTCCCGGCGGTCAAACTTCCATGCCCCCGGATGAGTATGCAAATACTCTTTCAACGCCTTTACCGATGCCACATTGCCCGGCACATTTTTCTGAAAGAACCTTTCCGCCGCCAATTCGTCATACAAACCGCCCGCCCGGCGCATACGCAACTCATATTCCAGCAATTCACTGCGCATGGCGTTGAATTTTTCCACCTCTTTAATGCCGGAAATCTCCCCGGCCAGCAGACCTTCACGGATGAATATCTCTCTGGCATAAGCCGGATTGTGCGGAGCAAAATCGACCCGGCGGCCGGCAAAAAGCAATAAAGAGCCGAGCATGACCTTCTCCCTTGCCCGGACGAAGCCGCTGGATGGTTCAAAGTGTTCGGAATCATAACTTCTCGAACAGATATGCGGCACACATTTTTCCACCCACTGCGGCTCGATGACCGCCGCATTTCTGCCGAAAAGACGGCTGGTTTCCACCAGCGAAAAACACATGATCCACTCCGGCAATTTTTTCACTTTCGCCAGAGTACTTCCGGGGAAAATCACGAATTTCTTCCCATCCGTACCCCGGTAATTTTTGTTTTCCGCATCAAATTGGGCGATGTTGCGGGGTATTCCGCAGAGCAGACTTTCGTGGACGAATTGGTAATTATTCAATTCGATCGGCTGATATTCAAATTTTTCATGCAGATTTTCCGCCAGATCGGCGACCAGATTGCGCCACTCTCTGGCTCTGGTGAAATTCAGATAGAACTTTTTACAGAATCTGCGCAAGTTACCGTTGCTCTCAAATGCTCCGGCGGAAACCAGTGAATTCCAGCAGTTGAGCATGGCAAAATAGTCCGATCTTTCATCTTTCCAGAGTGCATGGGCCTGATCTGCCAACTGGGGTTTGTCGGCGGGACGTTCTTTGATATCGGCGATCGACAGACCGGCACATAAGACCAGCAATTCGGCAGTAACTTTGCGCTTCTGCGCCTCAAGCAGCATTTTTCCCAGATGGGGGTCAAGCGGCAGACGGGCGAGGATTTTTCCTTCGTGGGTGATGCGTCCGGCATCGTTTACCGCCTTGAGATCGAGCAAAGTACGCAAACCTTCCCGGATCAGCTGCCCCGGCGGCGGGTCGATAAAGGCAAAATTGCGGATATCCGGCAGATTCAGCAACGCCATCTGCAAAATCACCCCCGCCAGTGAAGTGCGTTTGATTTCCGGATCGGTATAGGCATCGGCCCGCTGCAGATCTTCCTCACCGTAAAGGTGGATACAGATACCATCGGCCGTTCTCCCGCAACGCCCCCGCCGCTGACGGGCGGAAGCCTGCGAGATCATTTCGATCTGCAACTCCTGTATCCGGCGGCGCGGATTGTAACGGCTGATCCTCGCCAGACCGGAATCGATACAGAATTTTATCCGGGGTATGGTCAGTGACGTTTCCGCCACATTGGTACTTAAAATTATCCGCCGCATATTGCCGGGATGAAAAACTTTCTGCTGTTCAGCGGCACTCAAACGGGAATAGAGCATCAACACTTCGGTATTGAAGTAATTGCGGCCGTTGAGCATTTCGACACATTCGCGGATCTCCCTTTCGCCGGGCAGAAAAACCAGAATATCCCCCATGCGGTCAAAACCGGAAATTTCATCGACCGCTCTGGCGACATGGGGGGCAAGTTCCTCATCTTCAAAGGGCGGCAGAAAGATATCTTCCACCGGAAATGTGCGCCCCGGCACTTCGACCACCGGGATATTGCCGAAAAAATCCCGGAATTTTTCCACATCCAGCGTGGCACTGGAAACGGCCACTTTCAAATCCGGTCTTACCGGAAGGATGTTGCGTAAAACACCGAGCAGAAAGTCGATATTCAGCGATCTTTCATGCGCCTCATCGACGATCAGACAATCATATTCTTTGAGCAACGGATCGTGGCGCAACTGGGCAAGCAGCAGACCGTCGGTCATAAATTTCAGAACCGTTTCCGGCGCACTGCGGTCATCGAAACGCACGGCACTTGCCACTTCCCGGCCGGTACAACCCAATTCAGCACTCAAACGGCGCGCCATTGCCAGAGCGGCGATCCGCCGCGGCTGGGTGCAACCGATCCTGCCGCAGCGTCCGCAACCGAGTTTCAGGGCGATTTTCGGCAGTTGGGTGGTCTTTCCGGAACCGGTTTCGCCGCCGATGATGATGACCTGACTGCTCCGCCAGGCCTTTTCGATATCGTCAACATGGGCGGTAATGGGCAATTCCGCAGGAAATTCAATGCGGAATTTTTCAATGGCGGCAACTCGCAGCTCCGGCGGGGTCATGCTCATCACACCACGATATGACGGGAAAACGGCACTATTTTCAATGCTTTCCCGGTAAGGTGGTCAAAGGAAACTGCCGCACCATCGACCCGGATATCGCCATTTTCCACCACCGGCAGACGCACCGGCATACCGCCGGTGAATTTTTTCAGCACTGAAGCGACCTCCCGGCCCAGCACGCTGTATTCCGCACCACACATTCCGGCATCGGAAAGGGCCGCCGTACCCCCGGCAAGGATCCGGGCATCGGCGGTCTGGATATGGGTATGAGTTCCCAAAACCGCAGTAACTCTGCCGTCAAGATGGTAGGCCATCGCCAGTTTTTCACTGCTCGCTTCGCTGTGAAAATCGACGATCACGCTCTTTACTGCCGAAGGCAGTTGGGCGAGGATCTTATCGGCTGTTTCAAAAGGACAATAAGCGGAATCTTTCATAAAAACTTTTCCCTGCAGAGCGATAACGGCGATTTCACCACCGGCGGGATTGCGGAATACCCCCCAGCCTTTCCCCGGCTGACCGGTATGATAATTGGCCGGACGGATCACCCGGTCAAAGAGGTTGATCTCACTTTCAAAACCTTTCTGATCCCACGCATGATCGCCCAGAGTCACCACATCGGCGACCTCCAGAAGTTCTCTGGCGCAACTGCCGGTTATTCCGCTGCCGGCGGCGGAATTTTCACCATTGACCACCGCAAATTGCGCATTGAATTCCCGGCGCAACTCCGGCAGTAACGCTTTGACCGCATTTCTGCCGCCCTTGCCCACGATATCTCCGAGAAAAATAAAGGTCATCAGTAAACATCCCGGTAATCAATAATATTCAACTGCGGCGGACTATCCGGCTGACGTTTATTCAACTGCGGAGTGGCCAATACATCCAGCATCCGGTTGGAAAAATCGGAAACCGGCCGGTTAAAAGCGATAAATTCGATCTGACCGGTGCGGTTCTGCAGCACTCCTCTGGTGTGCTGCCCCTGACCGACCGGACTGCACCGGATCACCCGCACATCGTTGAAGCGGTAGACCGGTTTCTGGTTGCTGTGACCGAATGGGGAAAGTTTATCCAGATAACTGAAAAATTCCGGAGTCATTTCGCCAAGTTGCGCTTCGCCGTCGTAACTGATGAAACTTTCCAGCTCCGACGGGTCGATCTGTGCTTTGATCTCCCGATCCATTTCCTCGTAGAATGCGGCGATATTCTCGGTTTTCAAACCGATACCCACCGCCATCGGGTGACCGCCGTAACGCTCCAGCAACGGCGCACTTTTGGTCAGCACTTCCACCAGATTCAAATTGGCGATGCTCCGGCCCGAACCGTAAGCGTGATCGTCCTGGATCGTCAACACGATCGTCGGGCGGTTGTAATCTCTGGCCAGACGGGAAGCGACGATACCGATCACCCCCTGATGCCAGTTGCGTCCGGCGACCAGCAGTGAATAAGGACTCTGCCATGCCAGACCGCGCTCGATCTGACCGCAGGCATCCTGATAGATCTTCTGTTCCTGCTCCTGCCGGTCACGGTTGAATTCCTCCAGCGCACTGGCGCAACGGTGGGCTCCGACGATATTGTCACTTTCCAGCAGTTCCAAAGCGATATTGGCATCACCGACCCGGCCGGCGGCATTGATCCGGGGAGCCAGACGGAAGGTGATATCCGACGGGGAAAGGTCGGAATGCAAACGGGAACTCTCGATCAAAGCCCGCACACCGGGGCGCAGTTGTTTACGCAAAGCATCGATACCGTATTTGACCATGATGCGGTTCTCACCGAGCAGCGGCACTATGTCGGCAACTGTACCCAGAGCGACATAATCCAGCACCTCTTCCAACCGGGTCATGAATCCGCCGAGATTCTTTTCCCGGCCGTATTTGATGAATGCGTGACAGAGTTTGAATGCCGCACCGGCTCCGGAGAGCAGCTGCAGATCTTCCAGTTCCGGGTAGACTTTGGGATTGATGACCGCCAGAGCATCGGGCAATTCATCACCGGCTTCATGGTGGTCGGTGACGATCACATCGATACCGCGCTCTCTGGCGACTTTCACCGCATCGCAACTGGTTATGCCGCAGTCAACTGTGACCAGCACACCGCAATCACCGAACATTTCCAGAGCCTTTTCCAGCGATTCCGGGGTGAAGCCGTAACCGTCATCGAAACGGTGCGGGATGAATGAATTGACGATCGCTCCATTCTGCCGCAATACCAGAGCCAGCAGTGCGCTGGCAGTTATGCCGTCGGTGTCATAGTCGCCGTGAATGAGGATCGGTTCTTTCCGGGCGATCGCCACCCACAGCCGGTCACACGCCTCCCGGATGCCGGGGAAGCGGTAGGGGTCGCTCAAATTGGCCAGCCGGGGTTCGAGAAATCCGGGGACTTCGGCCTCTTTGATGCCTCTGGCGGCGAAATAGACCGCTATTGGGTGCGGCAGGTTGTATTTACGTTGAATCAGATCAACATCCTGATTGAGGATGTTACTCAATGGTTTCCAATTTTTAACACTCATTTTCTCCAAATCTTCCTTTTTTATCATCCTATTAAGATACACCACAAACGCCGCTTTGTAAAGTTGAATTGCTCACTTTTCCATCTTTTTTGACAAAATATATCGCTTTTCGGAACAGAAAAAACCTCCGTTCAATAAAAAAACGGTCAAGGCGGTTTTTACAAGTTGATAAAGTTGCGCCTGTGTGTTATATTATAGTGATTGTGTAAATATCAACACCCGAAAGGATGATCCTGTAAATGAAATACGAAGCTGTTATCGGTCTGGAAGTGCATACCCAGGTGCGCACCGCCAGTAAAATGTTCTGCTCATGCGCCAACGCATTCGGTTCGGAACCCAACACCAATGTCTGCCCGGTCTGCATGGGCTACCCCGGTGTGCTGCCGGTTCCCAATGAAAAAGCGATCCGCGCCACGGTCAAAGCCGGTCTGCTCACCGGTTGCACCATTGCCAAATTCAGCAAATTCGACCGCAAAAACTACTTTTATCCGGATATGCCGAAAAATTACCAGATCTCCCAGTACGATCTGCCCTTTTGCACCAATGGCAAAATCCACCTTTCCGGAACCGGTTTTTCCGGTGAGCCGCTGCCCGAAAAAGATATCGGCATCACCCGCATCCATCTGGAAGAAGACGTGGCCAAACTCACCCACTTCCACCACGATTCCGGGGTGGACTACAACCGCGCCGGGGTGCCGCTGATGGAGATCGTCAGCGAACCGGATCTGCGCAGTGCCGATGAAGCATACGCCTATTTGAACAACCTCAAAGAGATCATGCGTTTCGGCGAGATCGGCGATTGCGATATGGAAAAAGGTCAGATGCGCTGTGACGTCAACATCTCTCTGCGGCCGGTCGGTCAAAAGGAATTCGGCACCAAGATCGAGTTGAAAAACCTCAACAGTTTCCGGGCCGTCCACCGGGCGATCGATTACGAGATCGAAAGACAGGCCGAATTGCTCGATCAGGGCGTCACTCTGCGTCAGGAGACCCGCGGCTGGAATGACGACCGGGGCGAAAGTTACCTCATGCGTACCAAAGAATCCGCCCACGACTACCGCTACTTCCCCGAACCGGATCTGATGCCGGTGACCTTCACCGATGAAGATATCGAAGCGATCCGTGCCACCTTGCCGGAGTTGCCGGAAGCCAAACGCCAGCGTTTCATCGATTCTTACGGCTTGACCGCTTACGATGCCGGAGTATTGACCGCCGACAAGGAGTTGGCGGCCTACTTCGACACAGCGGCCAAACTGGTCAAAACGCCGAAACTTATCGCCAACTGGATAACTTCATCCCTGCTGGCTCTGACCAATGATGTTGCCGGTTGTCCGGTCACTCCGGAAAAACTTGCCGGGCTGGTCAATGCGATCGATTCCGGTAAAATCAACGGCAAAATCGCCAAAGATGTCTTTGCCGAAATGTTTGAATCCGGCAAAGATGCCGATACCATCATCAATGAAAAAGGTCTGGCACAGGTCAGTGACACTTCCGCCATCAGCGGGGCAGTAAGCGAAGTGCTGGCGCAATTCACCAAACAGTTGGAAGAATACCGCGGCGGCAACGGCAAGATCCTGCAGTTTTTCGTCGGTCAGGTCATGAAACTGACCAAAGGCAAAGCCAACCCCGGCATGGTGGTTGCCGAATTGAAAAAACAACTGGGGGAGTGATTGACGGATGATCATTTCCGCTCCATTCATCATCCTTGAGAAAAAACCGTACCGGGAAGCCGGTCTGCTTCTGCGCGGACTCAGCCCCGATTACGGCCGCATCTCGCTGATCATGCATGGCGGACAATCATTCAGCAAGTCCGCTCCGCAGGCAGATATTTTCCGGGAAGTCGAAGTGGAGTTTGAGGATGACGGCAAAGGGAGGGATATTTTCACCGCCCGCCGTCTGGAAACCATGCAGGATTTTTCTGCCATCGCCGAAAATCCCCGCAACTACCGCATGGCGGTAAAAATCGCCGCATTCCTGCTGGATAACACGCCGCCGGGCGATATCCAACTGCACACTTACGAAGCACTCAAAGCGGTTTTAAGCAACCTTGCCGGCAACAGTGAGGAGCATCCGCCGTGGTCGCTGGTCCAGTGTGCGGTGGTCATCAAAAGCACTTTCCTCTGTGAAAACGGGATGCTTCCGGAAGGCGTGTCCCAACAGCAGAATGAATTTATGGAGATACTCGTGGCTTCCGGCATGGATAATGCCGCATTGCCGGAGTGTAATGAGGAATATTGGAGCAGACTCAATTCATGGTTGAATGAGTTGATTTCCCTGCACCAGTTGAAAAAATAACTTTTTTATGAGGGATTGTCATGCGGTTTGTCGTTTTTTCTGCATTAATGCTCTGCTGTACACTATTCTGCTGTTCCTGCGCCACCTACGTTACCGGCGAGGATGGGCAGAGTTACAAAGCATTGACCCGCAGTCAGAAAGAGCATCTGGTCATCATCAGCCGCGGTTCATTGACCGAAAGACTCCGATCCGGCATCATCACCCGGCAGGAGTATTACGATGCCATGCACAATGAACCGATGGTGCGCATCGACTACCGGGGCGACCGTTACGGTACCGCTACGATCACCTGGCGCACCAGAGGCCGGATACTGGAATTCCGTTACGAAGAAGACCTGACCGCCGAAATCATCGAAAAATGCACCTTTTCCACGGGCATAATCCCGCCGCATGAAAGGCGCATCCAGCCGGATAAGTCGATCCGCACCGGCAGGTAACTGATATTTTCAGGAGAAAAATAATGATCACAAGAGAAAAATATATTGAATTGGCCCGCACTTACGGCACGCCGCTTTTCGTCTACGACGGAAATTTGATGCTGGAGCGTTATGCCGACCTTTTCCGCTTCATTCCCCACGGGCGTCTGCATATCCATTACGCGCTCAAAGCCAATTACAATCCGGCACTGCTCCAACTGCTGCGCGATGCCGGTGCCGGGATCGATGCCGTCAGTCCCGGTGAAGTGGTGCTGGCTCTGGCTCTCGGTTTTGCGCCGGAAAAGATCATTTACACTGCCAACAACATGACCGATGCGGAATTTGACCGGGTGATGAAAACCGGCGTGACAATCAATATCGGTTCGCTTTCCCGGTTGAAAAAATGTGCCGAATCCCATCCCGGTTCCCGGATCTGTCTGCGCTTCAATCCGGATGTCTGCGACGGGGATAATGAAAAAACCATGACCGGCGGCGACCTGACCAAATTCGGTATTCTGCTGGATGACGCCGATACCGCCGCCAAAATCGCCGCCGGAGGAAATTTGCATATCGTCGGTCTGCATGAACACACCGGCAGCGGTCTGCAACACGCCGGAAGCGTCCTCAAAAGCATGGATAACCTGATGGCGATCGCCACGAAAGAAAGATTCCCCGAATTGGAATTCCTCGACTTCGGCGGCGGCTTCAAAGTGCCTTATAAAGATGATGAAACGCCCATAGACTATGTGGATATGGGGCAGAAGATCGCGGCAAAATTCGACAACTTCTGCGCCGCTTACGGCAAAGAGTTGCTCATGCGTTTTGAACCGGGAAAATTTTTAAGCGCACAATGCGGCACTCTGATCATGGAAGTAAACACCATCAAACACAACCGCACCCGTACCATCGCCGGATGCAACTCCGGATTTCCCCAGTTGATCCGTCCGGTGCTTTACGGCGCATACCACAAGATCGTCAACCTCACCAATCCGGAAGGCCCGGAAATGGTTTACGATGTCTGCGGCAACATCTGCGAAACCGGCGACCGTTTCGCCGAACAGCGGCTTTTGCCGGAGATCCGGGAATATGATCTGCTGGCGATCAGCAATGCCGGAGCGTACTGCTACTCCATGGGTTCAGTCTACAATCTGCGCCCTATGCCGGCAGAAGTGGTGGTAAAAGACGGTGAAGTGATCGACTTCCGTCCGGCTCTGACCGAAGAAGAATTGGTCAAACAGATACTTGCAAAATAATTTGTCACTGTATATATAATTTAAGGATAACGGCATCATGCTTCACGGCGTACTTGACCCCCAACCCGGCCGTCTGGCCTTCGCCCTTTTCAACGGCAGAGAGAAGATGTTTCAAGTTTATGAAGAAATGCACCCCAGAGATGCCTCCATGGTGCCGCAATTCGTTGCCGGGCAGTTGGCAGATCACGGTTTGCAGCTTAAAGATGTCCATCGCTGGACATTCGGTGCCGGACCGGGCAGTTTCACCTTTCTGCGGGTCGTTGCCGCTTTGGGTGCCGGCTGGGCAGTGGGAGACAGCCAAATCCGTTTCCGCTGTATCCCCGGTGCGCTTGGTCTGGCCGCCATGCTCGATCCAGCCGAGGGTGAAAAAGTCGGCGTTCTCTATGACGGGCGCAACAAAGAACTGCTCTGTTTCGGCGTGGAAAAGGTCGATGGCATTCTGCGCCCGACCGGGGAGGAACTGATCCTCAATGCCGCCGCCGCGCAGGAATTTTTCGCTTCCGATCGCCGCCGGTTGTGCGCCTTTGCCGCCGATGAAGCGGTATTGACCAAACTGCTGGGCGATACGATACGATTCCGGACGGTCGGGCCGGATCTTTCAGCATTGGCACAACAGCCCGGCGACTTTGACAACGATGCCGACAAAATGTGCTACATCCGTCCGGCGGTAAACGCATGAGTCAGCAGGAACCGGTCTGGAGCGTAAGCGCGATCAACAAGGCGGTCAAAGACACCCTTGAAAATTGCTTCATGCCCTTCTGGATGGGCGGCGAAGTCGGTTCTTTGCTGCTGCACCGCTCCGGACACGCCTATTTCCAGATGAAAGATGAAGCCAGCCAGATCAAAGTCTGCTGGTTCGGCGGAGCCGCTGAATGCCGGAAACTCGGCGTGGATAACGGTTCGATGGTTGAGGTGCGCGGCAATTTATCCGTCTACACGGTCAGGGGCGAATATCAATTCAACGTCAAAGAGTTGCGTATCGCCGGCATGGGAACTTTGCAACAGCAGTTTGAATTGATCAAACGCAAACTGCAAGCCGAGGGACTATTTGACCGTTCCCGCAAGAAACCGTTGCCTTTACGGCCGCAGACCATCGGTATCGTCAGCAGTCCGAGCGGGGCGGCGGTACGGGATTTTCTGCAGATACTCTACCGGAGATTCCACCATATCCAGGTGAAGATTTTCCCGGCGCAGGTACAGGGCACCGGAGCGGTCAAAGAACTTTGCGACGGCATAAAATTTTTCAACCGCACCGGACAGGCCGATGTGATCGTCATCACCCGCGGCGGCGGCAGTATGGAAGACCTGTGGTGCTTCAACGATGAAAATCTGGCCCGCACCATCGCCGCCAGTAATATTCCGGTGGTCAGTGCCGTCGGTCACGAGATCGACTTCACGATCTGCGATTTCGCCGCCGATCTGCGGGTGCCGACCCCTTCCGCCGCCGCCGAATTGGTCATCGGCAGTCAGGAGGATCTGGGCAACCGGGTGGAAAGGGCATTCCGGGAAATCAAATTCGCCACCGAAAGACGCTTTATGGAGTTGGATTCCCGCCTGAACCGACTGGCGGCAAAAGTGGAATATTACGAACCGGCAAAAGTCGCCGAAAGATTCGCCCAGCGCATCGATGAACTGGAAATGCGGGCGCAAAACGCCTGGATATCAGCTTCAAATAAATTATCTGCCAAACTGGATAATCTCGATGCCCGGCTCTATGCCTTGAGTCCGGAGCGGCAGCTGGAAAGAGGCTACACCATCGTCTACAACGGTGACGGCACGCAGATCGTCACCAGCAGTCAGCAAACACCCGGCACCGAATTGCAGATCCGTTTTGCCGACGGCAAACTCAAGGTGGTCAGTCAATGAAACTTTCACTGTGGACACGCTACGACACTTTGGGTGCTTCCAGCAGATTGCGTTTTCTGCAATTCATCCCCCATCTGGAAAAAGCCGGTTTTGAAGTCACCACTTCGCCGTTTTTCGACAACAACTATCTGCAAAAACTCTACTCCGGCAAACGGCGTTCACCATCGGCCCTGTTGGAGTTTTACCGGCGGCGGCGGCAGAATATGCGCCGCACTCCGGCAGGCATCCCCGCCCTGATCGAATATGAATTGCTCCCCCATCTGCCTTTTCTGTGGGAAAAAAAGTTTCTGAAAAACCACCCGTACATCCTCAATTTCGACGATGCCGTGGATATCCATTACGAAAAACTCCCTTTCCTCAAACACAAATATCCGCAACTGATCGCCAATGCCGCCGGGATCATCGTCGCCAATGATTCACTTTTGACCCGATTCAGCAAATATAACAGCAACATCATCAAAATCCCCACCATCCCGCCGGAGATCATCACCCCCGGCAAGGAGAAACCGGCCAGACTGACTCTGGTGTGGACCGGTACTCCGGTCACCGGAAAATTTCTTTACGAAAGAAGCAGAGCATTGCAACTGGCGGCGCAGAAAACCGATTTTGACCTGATCATCGCCGGTTCTGCCGCCATGCCGGGTATTCCCGGCGTAAATTGCCGTTCACTTGACTGGTCGGAAGCCGCCGAAGCCGGGGCATTGGCCGCCGCCCACGCCGGGATCATGCCCTTGCCGGATACCCCGTTTGCCAGAGGGAAATCGGCTTACAAACTGATCTGCTATCTGCGGGCCGGGATTCCGGGGATCGCCTCGCCGGTCGGGGAAAACTGCCGGGTGATCACCCACGGTGAAAACGGTTTTCTCGCCGGAAGCGACGAAGAATGGGTCACCGCCATTGCCGCACTGGCCGACCGGGAAACACTCCGCAACCTTTCAGCCGGAGCGGCCGCAACCGGGGCGGCTTTCGCCGTTGCTCCGGCGGCAGAAAAACTCACTGCTTTCATCCGGCAGACTTTTCCGGAAAAATAGTTGATACTCAACTTGAAAATTCCTGTTTCCGGTGCTATATTATATCTTTATAACTTTAATATCATTAAACAACTGCCGGATTCATAATATGCAAAAATTTGATTGGAAAAAAACGCTCGGCCTGCTCGCTTTTCTGGCATTTTTCGGTGGAGTATCCTGGTGCATCGTCTATCAGATGACGATGATGAGACTTTTCTCCACTGCCTGGAGCGAAGATTTCAGTTTTGTCTATTTTTTCGGTCTGGCAGTCACCTGTTTCACCGCTCTTTTCATGCTGTTTCAGGCGATTCTGGTCGCTTTTTACAAACCGGTGACCACTTGGAATTCCGATAAGGAAATGCCCGGCTGCACGGTGATCGTGCCGGCATACAATGAGGGCAGTGCCGTTGCCGATACGCTCCGCAGTCTGCTCAAAAGCGACTTTCCCCGTGACAAATTTGAGATCATTGCGATCAATGACGGTTCCAAAGATGACACCTGGAGCTGGATCAAACTGGTTGCCGGTGAATCCGACGGACTGATCAAAGCGGTCAATCTGGAGAAAAACGGTGGTAAAAAAGCCGCCCTCTGCCGGGGGTTCCGTGAAGCAAAACACGATATCGTCGTCACCATCGACAGTGACTCGATCGTGGACGAAAACACCATTTACAATCTGGTGCTGCCCTTTGCCGATGAAAAGGTCGGCGGTGCCGCCGGCACCGTGCGGGTCGCCAATATGCATGAGGGATTCATCCCCCGGATGCTGGATATCTTTTTCGTTTTCAGTTGCGATTTCATGCGTTGCGGTCAAAGCACCATCGGTTCAGTGCTTTGTTCTCCCGGTGCGATCAGCGGTTTCCGCAAAGCTGCCCTGCTGCCCCATCTGGATACCTGGTTGAATCAGACTTTCTGCGGCGTACCCTCACACATCGGCGAAGACCGGGCTCTGACCAGCATTCTGCTGCGCAACGGCTACCATGTCGTGCTTCAGCGTGAAGCCAGAATCACCACCAATGTCCCGACCGATTATCCGCAACTCTGCCGCACCCTCATCCGTTGGACAAGAGGTGATGTGCGTGAAGGTTTGCTGATGCTCCGTCACTTTTTCCGCGCATTCCCCAAAGATTTCCGCACTGCGGCACTGCAACTGAATCTCTTCTTTCAGTTGATGGGTCTGATCCTGCCGTTGCTCTCGATCCCGCTTCTGCTCTGGCTGGTCGTCTTTAACTCATTCAATCTGCCGGTTTTCATCGCCTATACCGTGGCGATCAGTTGGATGTGGGCAACGATCCCGGCGATCCTCTACGCTGAAAAAGAGAGTCCTTTCAAAGCGATCCTTGCCTTTTTCGTGGGAATTTTCAACCTTGCCGCGTTGAGTTGGATCTGCGCTTACAGCTGGATAACCATGCGCAACTCCAAATGGATGACCCGCGAAATCAAAACCGCTGACCAGAAAGAATCTCTGGCCCGCTCCACCAATCCCCGGATATCCTGATTCCCATTATGGCAAAATATGACCGTCTGGTAAAACTGGTCGCCATCGGCAAGATGCGCGACCGTTTATTTGACAGCCGTTGTCAGGAATTTCTCACCCGGCTCAATGCTTACGGCCGCTGCGAAGTGGCGGTGCTGCCGGATTCAGATGTGACTAACGAAGGCAAAGCCATCTGCCGGGAACTGGATAAAGACAAAAACGCTCTGGTCATCGCCCTTACTGAAGAAGGCAAAGAATACACGACCAGAGAATTTTCCGCCTTTCTGGAAACCCTTGACCGCAAGATAATATTCATTATCGGCGGCCCATTCGGCTTGTCGCCGGAAGTAAAATCACGCGCCGACCGGATGATGGCTCTTTCCAAAATGACTTTTACGCACGAAATGGCAAGAATGATCTTCCTCGAACAACTCTACCGTGCATTAAATCTACTCAACGGTGGTTCCTATCACCACTGACGGTGGCGCATTGCGGTTGCTCACCGGCAATTCAAATCCTCCCCGTCAGTAATATTTTCCGGTTCGTTTCCCTGATGTTCCACCGCAAAAAGTTTGCGGTACTGATCCGGAGATATGCCGAAAAGCATCTTGAATCTTCTGCTGAAGTGATACCGGTCAACATAACCGTAACGCATCGCCGCTTCGGTCACACTGGCCGAAGTCGATATCAGAAATCCCGCCGCCTGCCGCAACTTGAATTGTTCCAGATAACTCTTGGGCAACAACCCCGTATGCTGTAAAAATTCCCGCCGCAAACGGTCATTGGATATCCCCCGCAACTCCGCCAGTTCCGCCACGCTCCACCAATGATCCGTCG
Organism: Lentisphaerota bacterium; assembly: GCA_015061625.1. Taxonomy (GTDB): domain Bacteria; phylum Verrucomicrobiota; class Lentisphaeria; order Victivallales; family Victivallaceae; genus UBA1784. The sequence goes on from SUWG01000032.1 coordinate 27,390, forward strand.
GCGCATTGTGGATCGTTTCCAAAAGTGCTTCGATCGGCGAAATATCATCCTTATTTTCGCTGATCTCCATCAGCAGACTCTGCAATTCGATCGCCGCTTTCAACCAGGCGTGCGGTGCCATTGAACGGGATTTTTCGATCAACGGCACCAACTTACGCACATTGCCCAAATGGATTTTTCCGGAAGTCAGCAACCCATTCTTGCGCATGAAATCCGGCAGCCGGCCGCAAAACCTGATCGAATCTTCATAATACGGTTCCCCGCCCGTGCCGCCGTACAAATGCCAATCCCCCGGACAAATCAATACCGCGTCGCCCGGTTTCATATCCCACAGCCGCGAACCGATACGCAACACCCCGCGACCTTTGAACATATGACTCAAGGAATAAAATTCAAAACACCGTTCTTCATCCCGCTCCGGATCGACCTGCTGGACTGAACACCACTGCGTACTGCCGTTGATTATCCATAATCCATACTCCCGCGCTGCCTCCGGCATCCGGGCGATCAGACGGTGTAAATGAAAAGTTTGGCTAAACTCTATCTTTTTGTCATCCATTATACAATTTTTATCCATCCGTTTTTTACATTTGTGGTGTATAATATAGATGTGACCAAAATTTTTTTCAAGGAGGAAAAAATCATGAATGAGAAAAAAATCAAAGTTGCAGTGATCGCCAACGGCAACCGTGCCCGTTGTGTCGTCCGTCACCTGCTCGCCGATGCCAAAGGCAATGTCACCGTCGCCGCGGTCTTTGACCCCGATAAAGCCGCCATGGAAAGATTCTGCACCGACCTCAAGATCGAAGGTGCCAAACTCTGCGAATCCAGCACCGAAGCGATCAATACTCCGGGCGTGGAATGGGTCATGGTATTCTCCCCCAACGTCTATCACAAACAACACGTTCTCGAAGCATTCGCCGCCGATAAACACGTTTTCAGCGAAAAACCGCTGGCCACCACCATCGACGACTGCCAGGCCATCTTTGATGCCCATCAGAAAAGCGGCAAACTCTTTGCCACCGGATTCGTCCTGCGTTACGCTCCCATCTACCGCAGAGCCAAGGAAATCCTCGACAGCGGTAAACTCGGCCGCATCATGACCATCGAAGCCAACGAAAATATCACCCCGGCCCACGGCGGTTATATCGTTTGCAACTGGCGGCGGCACTGCGCCATTTCCGGCCCCCACATCCTCGAAAAATGCTGCCATGACCTCGACCTGATCAACTGGTTCTGCGGCTCTCTGCCCAGCCGGGTCGCCTCTTTCGGCAAACGCGACTTCTTCATCCCCGAAAATCAACCCATCGAAGATAAATACGGCATCGATGAATTTTTCGCTTGGCCCGATCACCACCGCTGCGGCACCCCGTTTGACGGCGATACCGATATGAAAGATAACCAGATCTGCATCGCCCAGTACCGCAACAATATTCTCGTCTCTTTCACCGCTACCATGAGCAACGCCATCCCCGAAAGACGCATGGTCTTCCGTTGCACCGAAGGTACTCTGGAACTCGAACTCTACAACCGTCTGCTCCGTTACAAAAATATCGCCGACGATACCGAATACCGCGTCAATTTCACCGGCGACGGCCACGGCGGCGGCGATGACCACATCATGAAAGAACTCTATGCCACCATGTGTACCGGCGAATTGCCCAAATGCAGCGGCAACGAAGGCCTGATCAGTGCCGTTTTCGCCCTGGCTCTGGATAAAGCCGCCGAAACCGGTTCCGTCATCGACATCGAGCCGATCTGGAAAAACATGAACCGCTAATTTGCTTCGCATTGCGGGCAATCTCTGGTCAAGTCGGCGGACACCGGCTCGGTCGAGTACAGTCGTACACTCCCTCGCCGTTGCCTTGACTTGACTGCGACCTTGCCTCGCACTGCTCGCAAATGGCCGCTGGGTGGTTCGACTCGGCGGGCGGTTGACACCGCCCTTGACAGGGGGCGTTGCCCCCCGTACCCCCGAAAGTGGTAATGATTTACAAACTTTCTGATTGAGCCGCGACATCGGAGCGGCGAGACACCTCGCAACCCGCCGAGCGGGCGCCCCCGTACCCCCGGTAGATTTTTGCAGTCTG
>SUWG01000033.1 GCA_015061625.1 Lentisphaerota bacterium
TCTGATTGAGCCGCGACATCGGAGCGGCGAGACACCTCGCAACCCGCCGAGCGGGCGCCCCCGTACCCCCGGTAGATTTTTGCAGTCTGCCGGGGTTTTGTTTGTTTCGGCTCAACGGTAACTAACGGTAACAAACGGATAGCTGGCAGGGGTATTTCCCGGCTGGCGTTGCTCCGTACTCATCCGTACCCATCCGTACCTATCCGTACCGGGCGCATATCGAGCGCAAGCGAGCCGCAAGCCCCCCCCGGCAGATTTTTGCAGTCTGCCGGGGTTTTGTTTGTTTCGGCGCAACGGTAACTAACGGTAATTAACGGATAGCCCAACTGGCGTTACTCCGTACCTATCCGTACAACTCCGTACCTATCCGTACCGGGCGCATATCGAGCGCAAGCGAGCCGCAAGCCAAAAATCACCCCCGGCAATCCGTTAATGTCCGTTAATGTCCGTTATTGTCCGTTAATGTCCGTTATTCATGCTTGCAAAACGGCAAAATGGTGATATCTTATTGATAAAAGGATTTTGCCATGTCAGATAAAGCACCCAAAGTAACCTTGCGCACTCTTGCCGCCGAAGCCGGAGTTTCACCGGCTACGGTCATGCGTGCCTTGAATAACCACCCCAATGTCACGCAGGGCATCCGGCGCAAAGTTATCGCTCTGGCGATGAAGCGCAACTACCAGCTGCCGGAGCATTATGCCAAACTTATCGCCGTCATCGTGCCGGATGGTTCCAGTTTTGACGGCTATACCGGGCAACTGCTCAATGCACTTTCGCAGGAATTTCTGGCCCGGAAACTGCAATTTGAGGTCATTGTCGGCAGAAATATCGAAACCGTCCACGAACACGCCTATTCCGGAGTGATATCGACCATCTGGGAAACCGGTCTGGAAAAGCAGTGGCCCGAAGAACACACTCTGCCGCTGGTGGTTCTCAATGCGGCCTCCAACATTCTCGGCGGCATCTATCAGGTCACCAGCGACGAAAAACAGGGTATCACCATGGGTTTGGAATATCTTCTGCAGCATGGCCGCCGCCGGATCGCCTTTGTTTCCACGCCGCTGCATGACAATCCCAATGCGCGGGAAAGGGTAAATGCATTCAATGAGTTCTGTCGTGCCAACCACCTTTTCCCCGACAGTTTCCACGAGGAACACACCATCGACAATCCACTGGAAAGAATCGCCCGCACGGTCATTGAAAAAAAAGCCGATGCCATTTTTGCTTCCAGTGAAACTTACGGCTTTGAAATACTCCACTATCTGCGGCGCAGCGATATACGCATACCGCAGGATATCGCCATGCTCACTTTGGAACTGCCCCGCTTTTCCCCATTCACCAGTCCGCCTCTGACCACCATCGGGCAGGACTTCAAAAGTCTGGCGTTTCATGCCGTGGAAACGTTGCTCTGCCGGATAAAAAATAAACCATGCAAGCAGAAAATCAGTGTGCCGTATCTTTTCTTTGAAAGAGAAAGCATCTGATTTTGTTGTTATTGTCTTAATTTTTGTAAAAAATCTTTACTGCGGTGGCGCATCGTGGTCAATCTCGCGCCTTGCTCCTGCGCCGCAGAGGTCGAATACAGTCGTATACTCCCTCTGCGTACTCGTCGCAAAACACGACATTGTCGCACGCTGCATCCACCGATAGAAAACAGACCGGAAACTGTCAGTTGACAAATCTTAACTTATGTGATATGTTTCATGCATTGAGAAACACTCCTTTCACAAACTTGTATTTCAACTTCACAAAATTTGGGACATTAACAATTTTGTTTCAAATGTTTCAAAGATTTTCCTTTTTATTCATTAGACAAAGTGCGTTATATGTACTATATTTATTACTGTTGCATTCCCGGTGTATAGTTTTCCAAATATTCAACCCGAATGGAAAGGAAAGAAAAATGGAACTCAATAAAGGTTATTCATTCCGGATGTCCGGAATGAAGCGCGCGCGCTTCACGTTGATCGAATTGCTCGTTGTTATCGCCATCATCGCCATTTTGGCGGCCATTCTGCTCCCGGCTCTCAACTCCGCCCGTGAGCGCGGCCGCACTGCCTCCTGCCTCAACAACCTCAAACAATTCAGTCTGGCCAATATCTCCTATGCCGATGATAATGATGATTATTTTATTCCGCTGTGTGCAGATGCGACCTCTAATCGCTGGATTGATTTGTATGGTCCGGACCTCGGATACCTTAATGACAAGAATGCGGCGATCTGCCCTACTGAAGAAATCGTTATGCCTTGGTGGCAGTGGGCAAAAGATTGGCAACACAGTAACTACCGCTATAACTTCGTGTTTGGAAATCAAAGCGATCTCAATAACGGATACAAGATTCCGAAACGTTCTGAATTCACCAAATTGAGCCAGTTGGTTTTTCTGGCAGATGGCAACATGAATAGAAGTTCCAACTACCTGATGTTTTGGTCAGTTTGTAGCGTTGAACAATACAAGGAGATTTACGGTGGATTTATCGATAATGATGCAAGTTACGCCTTTTCTTTAGGGAGCATTGGTAATACCACTGACACTGCTCAGTACCTCGATCCGCGACACAATGGTCAGATTGGCTGTGCCTTTGCTGACGGTCATGCGGCAATGTCCGGCAGTAAGCAGAATGCGATATTAAACGGTAACGCTGCCGTCTGCCCGTGGATGTGATCTGAAAATTTTTCCTTTGAATTTGTTGAAAAAACACCAACCTTGGGGGTATTATGTTTAAATTTCAGAAGTTTATGTTGGCCGGTCTCGCCACGGCAGTCACGTTGAGTGCAGCGGCAGGCTCCATCGCCGATCGCGGCAGCCACGTCGCACTCTACAACAACAATGCCATGCTGGTCACCACCGGTGCGGCAAGAAACTATGCGATCAGTTCATTTCAGTTGAATCAAAAATCATTTTTGTTCGGTCTTACATTCTCCTGTTATGAAAAAGGTGTGAGAACTCCCTGTACCGAAGCGGGAACCCCCGCCGGTAAATGCACGGAAGTGAAAGCCGAAGTCAAAGACGGCAAAGTCTGCTGGCAGATCAAATATCAGTGGCGCAATATGGATGTCATCCGCACCATCGAAACCGGCGATTACCCCGGCTTCAAACTTACTTACGATTTTGAAGTGACCAATGACTTCGAGTTTGACAAGATCTATTTGAGTTTCAATATGCCGCAGAACAACGTCTACAACCGCTCCGGTTACATCAAAAACGGCGTTTTCCAGTTCCGCCCCGTCCGCAAAGCGGAGTGGTTCGCCATTCTGCGCAACCCCTACTTCCCCTACATCACCTTTTCCGGCGACACGGTCAATGAGGGGCTGATGATCGCCGCCGGAGATATGACCAGCTGGAACCGTTTGCCCAATACGCTGCTTTATGCCACCACTGACAAATGTTACTATGTGGTGCAATTCATGTATCAGTTTGACAAAGTGCTGAAAAAGGGTGAAAAACACTCCGTTTCGGTTTACGTCATCCCGGTCAGCGCCCAAAATACCGCCGCTGATGCCGCGGCCGCTTTCCTGCAGATCAAAGATTCCATCAAGTAAGGATTTTGAAAAATGAAAAAATCACTTTTCACTTTATTCGCCGCTCTCTATTGTGCTGCATTGGCGGCCGCCAACATCCACGATGTCCACCTTTTCCCCGTGGATTTCCAGCGCGGACTTTTTTCCGTGACAGAGAATTATCCCTATAAGATCGTGGTCAAATTCACCGCCGACGTGTGGCCGCTGCATAAAGATCCCCCGCAATTCGTCATCGAGCTGCCCGCTCAAGTCAAACTGCTTCAGGCGGTCACCAGAGTCAGAGTGCCGGTGGAGTCCATCGACTTCACGGCAGAAAACTTCACCCGTGACGGCAAAGAATATACCCGTTACACCATGACTCTGCCCACCAGAAAACTCAACTACCACCCGACTGCCATGGCTTACTGGAGAAACGGTTTTTCCATCTATCTGGATGCCGCCAAAGGTTCTGCCGGGCTAACCGGGGATGTGAATTATTATTTCATCCACAAGGGCGAAAAACTCCTTGAGCGGTCATTCTGTCTGACCGTGATGCCGGAGATCCCGATGGATCGCCCCGCATTTCAGCGTTTCCGCATGACTGTCAAAGAATTCCCCAGTGCCAGACTGGCCGATACCACCATCCTCGCCCGCCAGTTGGCCATGTGGACAAGTTTCGCCCCCAAACTTTATATGAGCTGGTCATGGGAACACTACAATTATCCGGCAACCAGCCTCGCCATGCTGCATCAGAATGCGGAATTTTTCTTCTGGACTTTTGCCTGCGGTCACTCCACGATGATCCTCAGCAATTCCGGCACCGATGATCTGGGCTTCTGCGTCAACAACAAAGTCACCCGCCCCGGAGTGCCGCCTTTCTACCGGGCTGACGGCACCATCGACCCGCAGGGCATCTGTCCGCAGTACCTCATGCAAGACCCCGACGGCCTCTTTTACGGCGAATATCTGCGCCGCGCCATCGCCAAGGCCCGTGCGGCTTCTCCGGGCATGAAAACCTTTATCATCGACTATGAACCGCTCGCCGGCGGCGGAACCTGTGACAACTGTCTGCGTGATTTCGCCCGCTTCGCCAGACTCTCGACGGTTCCTTCCAGAGAGGATATCCAACCCGGCCGTCCGCTCAACCGTTCATGGCAGCTTTACAAGGTCCATCAGAATAAGATCATCATGACCAAAATCGCCCAGGCGGTCAAACGTCACTACCCGGATATGGAAGTGTCTTTCTGCTCCACCGAGCTGCGCCCGTCTGCCGAAGCAGTCAACACCTGGGATGCCGTCGATGTGGCCGCCGTGGAAAGAGTGACCGACTTCTACAGTTTCATGATCTACAGTACCGGCATGGATTACTACCGTCACCTTTCCTATGCCGCCGAACACCTGACCACCGCCGGTTCATTCCCGTGGATCGACCCTTCCGAGCAGGATGAGCGTTTCTTCCTGCGTTACTCCCCGGAAAAAGTCCAGCAGAATATCATCGCCACTATCGCTCTGGGAGCCAGAGGCTTGATGTTCTACCCCACCGACAACCTCGATGGCCGGTATATGACTGCCATCGCCCGCGTGGCAGGTATCCTCGCTTCACTGGAAGATGTCTACTACGGCAACAATCTGAGCAAACAGGTGAGATTCAAAGTTCTGAATACCAACCGTCTCAACCTCTTTGATGAAAGAGGCAATCTCACAGTCGCCGAATATCCCGATTTGAATAATCAGGTAAAAATCCATCTGCACGAGAAAGATGGTACTTATGTGCTGTCGATCCTCAACTATGCTGCCGAAAAAGCCGTTATCGAAGTGGCCATTCCCGGTTACAACGGCAATGCCACGATTGCCAGTGACCTTTTCAACCGGCGCAATTATACCGGTCTGACTGCGGAATCGTTCCGCAACGGTTTCGTTATTGAGATCGCCGCCGGCGGCAGTGCCGTCATCAAAATCGGCGGCACTCCGGAAAACTTCACCGCCGTCACCCAGGAATCTCTGCGGGCCGCTCTGGATCAACTGCTTCGGGATAATGCCCAGAATGCTTCCATTTACAGCATCACCCAGCATGGCAACGCCGTTGCCCAGTGGCGCATATTCAACCGCAAAGTTATGTTCTGCCTGATCCACGGCGAAAACTATGTCACCATCGATCCCGGTGTCAATGGCAGTGTCGCCGAATGGATGATCGGCCGGGGAATCACGGTCGGCCGCCCGGCAGGCAGATTGAGCGAAGTGATCTTCTACGATCCGGCCCAGCCTGAAGTCAGAGAATACTCCATCGTCAGAGTCGATCTGGCCGGTGAATTGCCCACCGTCGTCCTGCGTTGCGAATTGAAAACCGATACCGATGCCGGTGGTTCCGGCAATCTGCTGGCAGGTCTGGTCATGGAAAAACATATCAGTCTGACCCTCGACGGGGAACTTATCATCACTGATAAATTCATCAACCCCACCGACCACGATCTGACGGTCGCATTCCGCATCAAACATACGCCTTACAGCGTGTGGAGAGCCGGAAATCCCCCGGTCGTGACCGCCGGAAATCAGACCTTCCTGCCCGGTGTTTACCTCAAAGCCGGCGTCACGCTCGACTGGTATGCCGCCAGAGGAGCCAAAGAATTGACCGCTGATCCGGTGGTATCCATTGATACCGGCCGGAGCGTCTACACGCTGGATTATACCGGTGCCTGCGGCTTGTATTTCTGGAAAAATCAGGTGTTGCACACCGCTGAAGCACTCTATGCTCCGGTAACGGTCAAGCCCGGTGAAACTTACAGTGTGACCAGCAAATTCAATCACCGCTTCAAATAATCTTCACCAACAGCTAAGTTTTGCGGACGGGGAATCGCTTTTCCCGTCCGTTTTTTTATCCATTTCCCCTTGCAAAAAAGGGTGTTTCGCACTATATTACATGATGGACGTTTACGCAAAAAAGCAAGGAGGTGTGACCATGGATGATCTGCAGGAACTTATTCTGCACATTTGCTGCGCTCCATGCGGCGGCGGCTGTATCGGCCACCCCGACCTTGCCCCCGGCAGAAAGATCACGCTGGTTTACTCCAACAGCAATCTTGATTCCCCGGAGGAATTTGACAAACGTCTGCATGAAGTCAAACGCCTTGCGGAATTTTACGGTTTGACATTGATCGTCGATCCCTACGACCATGAAGCGTGGCTTCAGGCGGTAAGCGGTCTGGAAAATGAGCCGGAATGCGGCAAAAGATGCCGGAAGTGTTTTGAATTCAACCTCAAACGCACGGAATCCATCGCCAATGGCAAACCATTTGCCACGACATTGACGGTCAGTCCCCGCAAATCCAGTGCGGTGATCTTTGAGACCGGTTCCCGGTTTCCCAACTTTGAGAAAGTTGACTTCAAAAAGAAAAACGGTTATCTTACCGGCAGAAATTTCGCTCTTGAACAGGGCTTCTACCGGCAAAATTATTGCGGTTGTGAATTTTCCCGCCGTGATGCGGCGGCAAACTAAAAGGAATTTCAGTTATGAGTCAGATGGAAAATCTTATCGAAAAGGCCAATGTACTGGTTGAAGCCCTGCCCTATATCCAGAAGTTCCGCCGTTCACTGGTGGTGGTGAAATTCGGCGGCAGTGTCATGGAAGAAGCAAAACTGGTCGCCGGAGCCATGCGGGATATCGTCATGCTCGAAGCTATCGGTATTACTCCGGTCGTCGTTCACGGCGGCGGCAAGGCGATCTCGGCGGCATTGCAGGAAAAGGGCATTCCGGTCAAATTCGTCAACGGCCTGCGTTATACTTGCGGCGAAACGATCAAGGTGGTCGATGATGTACTGCATAATAAAGTCAATGCCCAGCTGGTCGATCTCGGCATTCAGGCGGGGGGCAAAATGGCGGGCATTTCGGGCAAAGAGGTTCTCCGGGCGGAGAAGACCATGAGCAAAGATCCGGTTTCCGGCCTTGAGGAGGATATCGGTTTTGTCGGTCAGGTCGTCGGGGTCAACACCTCTGCCATTCTTGAGGCTCTGGCCGAGGGCAAGATCCCGGTGGTAACTCCCCTTGGCACCGGCGCAGATGGCAATATTTACAATATCAATGCCGACACGGCGGCCAGCAAGATCGCCGAAGCGTTGCACGCGCGCAAACTGGTATTTGTCAGCGACGTACCCGGAGTGCTTTCCTGCCGGGATGATGAAAATTCGGTGATCCCCACCATCCGCACGACCGACATTCCGGAACTCATCCGCAGTGGAGTGCTTTCCGGCGGTATGCTGCCCAAAGTACAGGGTTGTGTCAAGGCGTTGGAATCGGGCATCAACAAAGTACACATGATCAACGGCCGGATCCCGCACGCATTGCTGTTGGAAATTTTCACCGAGGATGGAGTCGGCACCCAGATCGTGCGCCCGGATTCAAGGATGTGATTTTATGAGCGGTAATTCTTTCGGCAATATTTTCAGGATAACCACCTTTGGTGAATCCCACGGCGAGGCCCTCGGTGTGGTTATTGACGGGATGCCATCCGGAGTGAAGATCGACCGGGAATTTCTCGCTTTTGAGATGTCCCGCCGACGGCCGGGGCAGTCGCAGTTGACCACCAGCCGCAGTGAAGCTGATGCAGTGGAAATTTTGTCGGGGGTGCTGGATGATGTTTCCACCGGCACGCCGCTGGCCATGGTGATCCGCAACACGAGCCAGAGAAGCAAAGATTACCGTGATTTGGAAAATATTTTCCGGCCGGGCCATGCGGATTTCGGATTTTTCAGCAAATACGGCATCCGGGATGTGCGTGGCGGCGGACGCTCCAGCGGCAGGGAGACCTGTGCCAGAGTGGCAGCCGGAGCAGTGGCAAAGATGATGCTGGCATCTTACGGCATCAAAATTTGCGCCTATGCCAAAGAAATAGGCGGCATTAAAGCTGAAACTTTTGATATTGACGAAATTGAAAAAAATCCTGCCCGTTCACCCGATCCCATTGCCGCAGAAAAAATGATGGAGAGTGTGGCTCTTGCCAGGGCTGAAAATGACAGCGTTGGCGGCAGGGTCAACTGTTTTATTGACGGAGTGCCTGCCGGTTGGGGAGAGCCGGTTTTCGACAAACTGGATGCCCGGCTGGCGGCGGCGATGTTGAGTTTAGGCAGTGTCAAGGGCATTGAATTCGGTGAAGGTTTTGCGGTAACGCAGATGAAAGGCAGTGAGAATAACGACCCGATGAGAGCCGGAAAAAAATTTGCCAGCAACCATGCGGGGGGGATTCTCGGCGGCATATCCACCGGAGAGAGAATAGAATTTTCCATAGCGGTAAAGCCCACGCCGTCGATAGCGCAGAAGCAGAATACTGTGGATAAGAATGGTGAAGAACAGGAGATAGTTATCACCGGCAGACATGATCCGTGCATTGTGCCGCGAATAATTCCGGTGGTGGAAGCGATGGCGGCCATCGTGCTGGCGGATTTTGCACTGTTGAACCGTTGCGCACAAATAAATAAAAATTAAATAAAAAAATCTGCCACCGGGTGCTACCCGGACGTGGTCAAGCGGCGGAACGCTTGTCGCCGCATAGGCGGCGAAAATAAGCGATAGCGCAGTGCCGGTGGCGCATTACGGGCAATCTCGCGCCTTGCTCCTGTGCCGGAGCAGTCGAGTACATAGTACACTCCTGCTCCGTACTCGTCGCAAAACCCGACCTTGCCTCGCACTGCATCCACCGGGGGGGTATCGGTGGTGAACAAATAAATAAATCTGCCACCGGGGGATCAGTGGTGGATAAATAAAAATTAAATAAAAAAATCTGCCACCGGGTGGCACGGCGGCAAAAAAAAGGTTCGATCCACACGACGGATGGATTGTGAGGCAAGGTCGAAGTTAAAACAAGGCGAAAATGAAGGAGTGTAGAAAAACTACTCGACTGAATTTGAGTCCGATGTTTTGACAAGAGATTGCCCACAAGACGCCGTCGCAGGTTAGATGACGAACATAAAATCAAACACTAAAACCCTAAAAAAGGAGAAAAAAATGTATATCGGCAGAATCGTTGCATTCGGCATGACCAAAAGTGAAAAAGTTTGCGCCATGTACCGGGTTTCCTCACGTTCATTCCCCAACCGTCAGGCGGTGGAAAACAATGGTAAAGTTGCCATCGTCCCCCGTCCGGGTGCGGAAAGCGATCTGGCCAAAAATCCGTACATCAGCTACAACTGTTTGCGTATCGCCGGTGAATGGGCGATCGCCACCAATGGTTCCCAGACCGACCCGATCACCGAAAAGATCGCTATGGGTATGCCGGTGCGTGATGCTATCGCTCTGGGTCTGCTGGCGATGGATTATGAAAAAGATTCTCTGGATACCCCGCGGGTCGTGGCGGTCGCCGGCAGAATTTCCAAACTCGGCTATCTGGGGATCATCCGCAAAGATGGTCTTTTTGTCCGGGAATTTGCCCTTGAACCGGGCGTGGCCCGCTACATTTCCACCTATGAGAAAAATGCGCCGTGCGACAGCAACATCGATACGGATTTCGATGCCGCCTGTCAGGATTGCGCCGCTCACTATGTGGTCAATGGCGGTGTTTTTGCTGATTTTGAACAGCCCGTGACCAGTGCCGCCGCCATGGATAACGGCGAAGGCTTCTCACTGGCGACCGTCATTTGCTGACCATGACCGGGATCGTTGCCGCTGAAGTCGGGGCGTGGGGATTGCGCCTGTTTTTCCATGACGGGAATTCTTTCCGCACGGAAGATGTGCCGTTTTCCCCCTTTGTTCTGCTCAATGCCGAGGCGGCGATTCCGGAAAATTGCACCATTGAACCGCTATCCGGCAGTGGATTTTTCTGCCGGATGGCGTTTTTTGCCTCGCTGAAAGATTATGATTCCCAACTTGCCGCATTGAAAAAATCCCCCGGAGTAATGACAGTAGCAAGTTTGCTGCAACAGGCATTGGGAAATGAAAATCTGCGGCTTTTCCGGGAAATGGATTTCACGGCGTTGCGCCGTTGCTGTTTTGCAATCGAAACGGATGGAGAAACCGTTTCGGAAATAAAAGTGACAGATTCAGCAGGTAATCACCATGATTTCTGCGGGGATGAAGCAAAGATCATCGGCAGATTCAATGAATATATCAAAGATTACGACCCCGATGTGATCGGCGGATTCAACTGCTGCCGGGCAGATTGGCCGCTGCTGATCAAGCGGGCGAAAAAGTGCAAAGTGACACTTGATTGCGGCCGTGACGGCGGCACATTCACGATGAAAAGTTCCCGTTATACTGCGGGAGAAAAACAGTATACCTATCAGCGGTACACACTGCATGGCAGACATCTGGTCGATCTGCTCCATGTCGTTCAACTTTACGATGCGGCTCACCGGGATATCGAGGAACATACTTTGGAAGTCATCCGGGAGTATTTCCACCTTGTTCCCGCCGAAGCAACAAAACAGTTGCTCGATCTTGCCGATATTCTGTTACCGGCATATTTTTACCGGACTCAAACTCTGCCGCTGGGCTTTCAGGAGTGTATCCTGCGCGGTTCCGGCAGTGCGCTGGATGCCTTGCTCACCGCCGAATATCTGCGCCGTCGCCGCGCGCTGCCGCTGCCGGAAGCGGCCCGCAACTACGCCGGAGCCTTATCCAGCATGGAAGTTGCCGGAGTTTTCCACTCGGTGCGCCATTGTGACGTAAGATCGCTTTACCCGTCACTGCTGCTGACTATGCAAATATCTCCGGCGCGGGATGATGCCGGGATTTTTCTGGAATTGCTCGCCAGATTGCGTACTTTCCGTCTGCAAGCCAAAGACCGGGCCAAAAGTTTGCCCGACGGCCCGGAAAAACGCAAATTTGAGGCGTTGCAAAGTTCATTTAAAATACTTATCAACTCTTTTTACGGTTATCTGGGTTTTGCCCAGGGGACATTCAACGACTTCGATCTGGCCGCCAAAATCACCGCCGCCGGGCGGGAATTGCTGGGCAAACTGGCGCAAACATTGCAACACCATCACGTTACCGTGATCGAAATGGATACTGACGGCATATATTTCCAGATGCCGGAAAATGGCGATGAAAAAGTGCTTGATGCCGCTTTGAATGAAGTTCTGCCGCCGGGTATCGAATTGGAATTCGATGCCCGCTATCCGGCGATGTACTCATTCAAAGCCAAAAATTATGCTCTGCTCCAGACGGATGGCACGATCAAACTGACCGGTGCGGCCCTGAAATCCAGAGCGTTGGAGCCGTTTCAGCGCAAATTCATCATGCAGATCGTGGAAGCCAAACTTCACGGCACGATGGAAACGGCGCAACAGGCTTATGAATTCTGGAAAGAAAGCATTGCCAAACGCACTATTGCCCTGGAAGATCTGGCGAAAAGTGAAGTTTTGAGCGATTCCCCGGAAAATTACAAACGCAAACTGGCTTCCGGTTCCGGCCGCCGCAGTGCGCCTTATGAATTGGCTCTGGCTTCCGGCCGGGAATTCCGGGCGGGTGACAAGGTGAAATTCTTTGTCACCGGCAACAAAGCCAAAGTGCCGGTCGTCGGCAATGCCAAACTCTTATCCGAAGCCGCAGAGAGTGAACGCTGTGAAAATACCGCCTACTATCTGGCAAAATTGGATGCTCTGGCGGAAAACTTCGGTATCATCCGCTGAAAACTCCCGTTAAAACCGCCGTTTTACAGTTGTAAAAAAGGCGTTTCAAGGGTATATTATATACTTGTATATAAATCATGAATTTTTATGGAGAAATATAATCATGGCAAAAGATATGGAAGAATTGATCATTGCGGCGATCGACACCCCCCGGCCGGAAAATCTGGCTGAAGTGAAAAAAGCGGTCGAGGCCAAAGCCGATGCCGACAGTGCTGAACAACTGGAAATGCTCTGGGAAGAGTGGGAAAACCGTAAGATTTCCACCCCGGAAGCCAAATTCATTCTGGAGATCGCCAAGACCGGAGTACCCGGCAAACCGTTTTTCCGCAAGGCTTTGATCAATGCGGTCAAAGTTCTGCTTCCCCCCTATATCGCCCAGGCCCCGGTGGTCAAGGCGACCGGAGTGCGTGACGAGAGCAAAACTCCCGCTGAAATCGCCGCCAGAGTCGAGCGTCTGCTCGCCTTGCGCAGCGGTTATGTGGTCTTTCTGCCCGGTTCCCGCCGCTGGGGGGTCGCCGGCACGGTCGATGCAATGAATGCCTCTTTGCCGATGATGCCCTTTGCCCAGGTGGGCAGCAATGCCGCAGTGCCGCTGGATGTGGTGCTTAAAGATGCGGTCATCCTCGCTTCCGGGCCGGATGTTTCCCGGTTGGCGGTGGCCGCCGCCGTACCGGTTTCAGCGGCACTTTTCCGTTTGACCGTGGAAAAACGCCGCCAGACGGATGTTCCGGAAGAGGCTTTGAAACTTATGGCTCGCTGCGGTTGCGGGCGCAAACTGGATGATGCCGCATTTGAGCGTTACTGGAGCATCGGCACCGCCCAGAGCAAACCGGCAGCTGCCGCCAGTGCGCCGGCAGCAGGCGGCCGCCGTGCCTGCGACGGCAGAAGTCTCAAAGAGATCCAGCTGCTGTTGATCAAAGAACAGGAAGCCGGAGCCAAAGCCTTTGCCCCGGATGAAGTCACCGCCCTTTGCGGATTTTTTGCCAAACTCCCCGTCGCCACGGCCCAGCGTGAGAGCAAACTGGTCGCCGAAGTGCTGGCGATGGTCTTTGACCGCACCCCGGAAGGCAGTTTCCAGGCGATCGTCGATTCCCTTGCCGGCAAGACTCCATTCTTCCCCAAAGATCCGGCAAGTGCCAATATCAGCACTTTCGCCGTCTGGGGCGAATTGGCCAGCAAACTGCTGGAAAAACTCTGCGCCGGAGCATCCAAAGTGTTCCCGGAAGAATATCTGGCCGCCTGTGCGCTCAAACTGCCGCTCAAGGCACTCAACTGCATCGGCCCGCATATTTCCAATGAATTGATCTGTTCGGAACTCTCCTCGCACCGCGGCTGTGGCGCAGATTTGCTTCTGTGGATTTGGAAAAACCGCAAAAAACGGCACGATGCCAATTTGCTGGCTCTGGTCAATCTGGATAATGTTTCCCGTATTCTTTCCGCTGAAGAACCGCCCAAAGTTTATCTGCCCGCCCGCCGGGAACTGCATTCGATGCTGTTGGATGACTGGGCATTTCAGTCGCACCTGATCGCCATGCTCGATGATGATCCGGTGATGTTCGGCTCGATCCTGCAAGGCGCACTTTTCCTCAATGCCGGAGAAAGGCAGAGTTTGATGGTCAAACTTGCCCGTCAGAGCAAGGAAATCCAGGAATATCTGGAAAGCGGCGCCGGCAAAAAGATCCTCGATGCCGGTAAAGCCAAAGATGAATCCACTGATGCACCGGTCTTTGAAGCGACCTATACCAGTGTCAAATCGCACCAGATATTGATCAAAGAACTTGACGATATCATCAATATCCATGTGCCGGAAAACCGTGAAGCACTCAAAACTGCCCGCGCTCACGGCGACTTCCGGGAAAATTCCGAATTCGATGCCGCCAAAGAAAGGAGAAATTACCTTTCCCGCCGCCGCGGCGAACTGGAAAGAGAATTGGCCAATATCCAGCCGGTGCTGATGAAACAGGTGGAGATCACCGATACCGCCGTGATCGGTTCCATGGTCACGATCGCCCTCGACGGCAAAGATCAGGAAAGTTACTTCCTGCTCGGCGCATGGGATGGCGACCCGGAACGGCGCTTCCTTTCCTACCGCACCCGTCTGGGCAAAGCGGTGCTGAATTGCAAAGTCGGCGACACTTTCACCGGGCCGGATGGCAAACCGGGCAAATTGATCGCCGTGGATAAACTGCCGGATGAACTTATTGCGGAATTGGATGCGTGAACGAATTTGAGAGCCGTTATTATCCGTTGAAACGGGAATTTGCCGGGCGCAGTGCAAAATTTCACCGCGCAGGTGATCTGCACCCCCGGCAGGAACGTTTCAAAGGCAGGATATTGACGGCTCAACGCCTCTTTCTGCCGGTCGATGATGGTGATTCAAAAGGCAAAAGGCTCATCTTTTCTTCGGATTGGCATTGGCACAATTCCCCCCGCAACCACCGGCTGCTGGATGAATTCATCCGACTCAATGAACAATATCCCGCCGATATCCAACTGCTGGGCGGCGATTTGTGCGACGATGCCGACTGTTTGGGCAGTTTGCCATTTTTACTGGAAAAACTTGCTGGATTATCCCCCGTCACCATTGCCGTAAACGGCAACTGGGAAGCGGGCAAAAGATGGCTCGACGAAGAATATTTTGCCCGGTTATACGCCCGGTACAATATCAAATTACTGGAAAATTCCCAACTGACTTGCGGCAAGATCCGCTTTACCGGCTTGCCGGATATCAGTTCCATCAACTTCCGCTATCTGCCGGAACCGGAAAAACTGCCCGGAGTCACCGATATTCTGCTGACCCATAATCCGGATGGGGCGGTTTCCGCCGACCGCAAAGGATTTCTGCGCAACTTTTCCTTGATCCTCTGCGGCCATACCCACGGCGGTCAATGCCGTCTGCCGCTGATCGGGGCATTATATATCCCCAGTTTTTACCACCGCAAATTTGACCGGGGCGTTTTCGCTCACCGGGGGTTGAATGTCAAATTATTCGTATCTTCCGGCATCGGGGAACACCGCCATACCCGGCGTTTCCTCTGCCCGCCGGAAGCCGTGATCGTGGAGCTGGTCTGAATTATGAAACGGATTCTCACAGTTACTTTTCTGATGACCGGGGTGATGATCTTCACCTTTTTACTGTCGTTGAAATGCGGTGTATTGACCGCCTCGTGGCACGATGTGTGGCTGATTTTCACCGCTCCGGAAACCTTTCCGGCATTCATTCTGCGGGAATTGCGTCTGGTGCGGGCGGTGCTGGCATTGCTTTCCGGAGCGGCTCTGGCGGTATCCGGCACGATTCTGCAAAAAGTTCTGCATAACGATCTGGCTTCCCCGGATATCCTCGGAGTTTCCGGCGGAGCGGGCTGTGCCGGATTGACTTTGATGCTCCTCTGTCCGCAATATTCCGCATTTCTGAATACAGCGACCTTTGCCGGAGCCATGTTTTCTGCGGTTTTGATCGCCCTTGCGGCATGGAAACGCACCTTATCCCCGATCCGTCTGATTCTGGCGGGGGTGGCATTGAGTGCGTTATTCAGCACGGCTTGCGGGGCGATGATTTTGTTGAACAGCGACAAACTTACCGGCGTAATGGAATTCACTCTGGGGGGATTTTCCCGCTGTACCATGGATGATTTGAATGCGGCTCTGCCCTTTTTTGCCGCCTCACTGCTTCTTGCACCTCTGCTGGCGACCAGACTGGATGTGCTTTCACTGGGCCGGGATGAAGCCGCCGCCGTCGGTATGCCGGTGGAGTTGAACCGCCTGGCGGCTCTGGCAGTTGCGGCTCTGGCGGCATCGACGGCAGTTTCTGTCGCCGGTCTGCTCGGTTTTGCCGGTCTGATCGCTCCTCATATCGCCGGGAAATTGCTCAACACCCGGCGCACGATGCCGTTACTGCTTCTTTCCGCCGTTACCGGAGCGGAAATTACTCTGGCGGCAGATTTGGCGGGGCGCACATTATTCATGCCCCGGGAAGTGCCTTGCGGTTTGTTTCTTTCGGCTTTCGGAGCGTTGTTCTTCCTGATTTTGCTGTTGCAGGAAAAGGAGGGGGAATTATGAATATCGCCATCCGGGATCTCTCATTTTTCCGGGGGGAAAGAGCGATTCTGCAAAACATCAATGCCGATTTTGCCGATCGCTCCATTACCGCTCTTACCGGCGGCAACGGCTGCGGCAAATCGACCCTGTTGAAACTCATTGCCGGATTGCTGAAGTATCAGCAGGGCAGTATCACGCTGAATGGCCGGGAACTCAACTCGTTCTCTCCCCGGCAACTGGCACGCAAACGGGCAATTTTACTGCAGAATCCTTATGCCCCGCCGGAAATGAAAGTAAAAGAATTGCTCCGGTTATCCCGTTACGCCTTCGGGAATAATTCCAAATATGACCATAAGATCATCAGTCAGGCTTTGAACGATACCGGATGCACCAAACTGGCAGAGCGGAAAACCGGAACTCTTTCCGGCGGGGAGTTGCGCAAAGTTTTTCTGGCAATGGCTCTGGCCCAGGAGCCGGAAGTGCTGCTGCTCGATGAAGTCGAAGCGGGCATGGATGCCGGTTTCTGTTGCCAACTGCCGGAATTTCTGCGTCAACTGGTTGCCCAAAGAAACTTATCCGTGGTCATGGTCATGCATGATCTGGATCTGGCACTGCATTGTGCCACGGATATTCTGGGGATCGCCGACCGGCATATCACCTTGCAAACTGCCAACAATAAAGATGCCATTGACCAACTGAATAAGTTTGTCAATGGCACCATGTGCATATCGCTGGAGCGTGACGGCTCCATCGGGGCAAAGTTGAACTATCTCAAATAAATTTCAGCACATCCCCGGTGCAAACAGCGACTTTGCCGGTAAATTCCCTGCCATTGAGATATTGTTTGCCGAATGAGGGGAGATCGAATTTTTCCAGTTCGACCTCACCACCGCCGATGGTGATCTGCTGACCGTCTGCGGTGCGGGAATAGGAACCCCACACTTTACCGATACTCCAGAAACAACTGAAATCTCCGGATATTTTCGGAGCGAAACCGATACGTTTTTCCGTCATATCACAACTGAATCCGCTGTAACTTTGCAACATGGCGTAAGCAGCCATACTGCGGGCATAGTTACTGCCGCACTCGATTTCGTTCCACGGGTTGCGCTTTTTGCCGTCGTAACGGTCACGGATGGCATTGATGATCATTTCGGCCTTTTCCAATTCACCGATACAGACCAGATGCGAAGCCAGAGCCCATTCAAAACCGGTCATGCACTCCTCGCCATAGGGGATGCCCTGATATTGTTTGCCGTGCGGATAGGTACACATGACCGTACCACTCTCATTTTCCAGAGCAAAGTTGCGGTAGGGATTGATGTTTTTGCCGATTTTTTCAAAGAAGTTGTAACGCACGATGGCCAGCAAAGTGGACTTCACTTGTTGAGCATCAAGAATTTCCCCGATGCCGAAAAGTTTGGTATACCATGCGCCGAGATGGGCATCGATGATACAGCCGCTGCCGACCTGATGTTTGATTTCTCCGGCTTCTTCGCTGAAATAGAGTTCATCTTCCCAATCAAAATTGAGATATTTTTTCAGGAACTCATGATCTTTGAGGTCGATTTTCTGGAAGTAGTATTCGCCGTTGAAAAGTTCCGTTTCCATGAATTTGCGCCCGTGGTCGAAAAGTTTTCTGCAAGTGGCGGCAAATTCATCATCACCGACGGTTTCAGCCATGATCGCGGCGGCCTTGAGTGCGCCGAGGTAGTGACTTTGCAACCACCCGGAAGGGCCGAAAAGTTCCATATCCAGCGTATGATGCTGGCGGCCGGTGAGGATGCCTTGAGCCTGATCATCCCAGCGGTCGGGGTTCTTATCGCTCCACACATAGGAAAGGATCGTTTTCATGACCGGATAAAGTTTTTTCATCCATGCGGTATCGCCGGAAATTTTCCAGTTGCGGAACATTTTCATAACTTCGCCGCAAGTACCATCCACACAGGGGCGGAATTCATCGGCATCTCCCTGAATTCCCAAGGGCAGCCGGAGCCGGAATTGCAAGCCGTCATTTCTATCCAGATTGTATTTGAATGTGGCCTCTTGCATGGAGCGTTCCAGATCAGGAAAGAGCATGGATAAGGCCTGGGCGTAATTCCAGACGTGCAGACAACTGCCTTCGCAACTGCCGCGCTCCGGGCCGACCCCCTCCCAGCCGTAGAATGTGCCGTCCGGCAGACGCAGACAGACCGGACTGATCAGCACGGCAAGATTGCCGGCGGCTCCGTCAATGGCGGCTTGCGGAATGGTGCAGTTATGGAGCATATCCCGGAAACGGAACACCTCTTCACGCAAAGTATCAAGTTTTTCAAAGATCTTGATGGCACAATCCGCCGCCGAGGAACATAGTGTAGCATAATAGTTGCGCCATTTATTTTCCCTGATGCCGTATTTGGCCATATTGGTTTCCAGCCACTCTTCCGTGCGCCAGGTGTTGCTTCTTTCGGGGAAGTACCATGAGATGACAAAGCGGACAGCGTCACTGCCGCCCGGAGCAAGCGTTTTCGCCGCCGCCAGCAGACCGCAGGGCTCATTGTAACGGATGATGGTGCGGGGGCGGTTGACGAATTCCGGTTGCGCCATATCCCGGATGTATTGTTCCAAATTGGCATTGCCGGTATCCTGCCGGAAATATTCCTGATAAGCGGTATCCGGGGCATCGGTGGATATGGCGATCTCACCGGATCTGTCGGTGGCAAATTCCCGCAGAATGGTCAGATTTCCCGCTTTTTCGACCCGGTTTTCCCCCTCTTTATTGCCGGTGATATTGGCCAGAACACCGATGAAATCGTACTCATATTCCACACCGGAAGTGTTTTCCACGCCCAATTCAAAGATTGCCGCCGGCATGGATGACTGATCGCTTTTACCGGGGATAAAGGAACTCCATGCGGTCAAAGTCACTTTGCCGGGGAAATCCGGATCGGTAAAAGTGTATATTGCCACGGGGAATCTGCCGTCAAGTTCACAGTTGGCAAAGTGGGGTAAACCTGCCATCGTTTCCCGCACGGGGCCCCAGCCGAAACCGCGCATATATCCCTCGTAACGGCCGACAAATTCACCGGAAAGGTCCTTTTCCACCGGGCCGTTGACGATGCGCCAATCGACGACTTTACCATCTTTTTTGGCCCGGATGGCAAAGTGGGAGATACCGTTGCGCAAGAACTTCCCGGCTTTATTGAAAATTTCCCATTCCGCCAGTCTGCCGCTGCCGGAAATACCAATGCAACCGGCCCCGATGCCGCCGACCGGAAAAATTACTTCTCTTAAATTTTCACCTGATAATTTCATGTTTTATTCTCCGTCATCACCGAAAGGAATGAATAATATGTGTCCGCCGGTTTTGCCGTTGCGCTTGCTGATGCTGAAAACCCGCCAGAGGAAACTGAATTTGTAATCATCCCCGTCTTCCACGGTGCTGACAAAGGGGAAGTAGATTTTTTCCGAGCGGCTGCCCTCTTTGCGGTAACGGTAAAGCAGATGCAGGATATGGGTGGATTCTTTATCGCCGTCTTTTTCGCCACCGGCAAGAATATGCATGAAATGCCACTTGTAATCGCCGTTGCTGTATTTTTCCTTGTGGAAAAAGACCCCGTTGCCGATATCTTCATAGAAACGCAATTCGGTATAGCGGTCGATCAACGCGGCGCAGAGTTCTCCGGTGCGGGCGGCATCGGCAAAGACCGCTTCATCCAGCGGGAAATCCAGAGCTGCGGCCAGAGTTTTGGCTTCTGCGACTTTGGTGTTGTAATTGGCGGTATTCCGGAGCAATGCCGCCCGCTGGATCTTCAATTCCTCATAGCGGATAAGTTTGCGCAAACGCTCGATTTCGGTGACGGTCTGCCAGCGGTCATTTTCTGAAGTGGCCCTTTCAATAGCGGCAAGTTCATTTTGCAGCTGCCGGTAGATCACCGGCAATTCATGTAAAAGCACCCGCAATTTTTCCACGGCTTCCGGATCGACGCCCTCTCTGGCGACATTGAATCCGAAACGCCCCCGGTAAAAGAGGCCGCAGGCGGCATACTGGTCACGCAATTCAGTACATTCCGCCTCGGCGGCAAAGAAACTGCGGCGGCTGAACACCCGGTAATTGGTGCGGTCACGGTGAAATGTTTTGGCATAGTAGACCAGCGGCGAAAGGATCGTGGTGCGTTCTTCATGCGGGGAACGGCGGATAAAGGTCAGCAAGGGCCAGGAAGTAAAGTAACTGCTCGCCTGATCATGCCCCCACCAGGTCAACAGCGGCGGCAGAACACAGTAACTGCTGTCACTGCCCAGATTGCGCTTGTACCAGATCAGGGGCAGAATGCGGCCGGAATAGACCGGATAAGTTTCCAATTCATAACGGCTTTTCAACTCATTGAGGAAAAGTTGCATCGTGGCGGCAGTCGTGACATTATCCGGCAGGGTAAGCCCCATGGCCCGCAAGGTATCTTCCACTGCCGGTTTATGCTTATTGAATCCGCCGTGGCGCATTTGGCCGCACAGATCCTGCAAATAATTGAGTTTCATCCAGATGTCGTTATGCACATAATACTCTGCTTTGGAAAAATATGACAACAGCACCCACGAAGTGAATTCTGTTTCACTGCGCATATAGTCGTAATCGTAGAATTTTTCCTCATATCCGGCAATGATATCGCCGAGGATATCAAATTCAAAATTTTCTCCCTCTTTCTCATTACCGGCAAGGAGCATAAAACGGTTCATGTAATCGCCATTGTCGGAAAATGCGCCGTACCAGAAGGGGATAAAGCCGTAACTTTCGGTCACACTATGCCCCAGAGTGCGGAAAATTTCCCCGCGGAATTGCTCAAATGCCGCCCGGCTGGCGGGGAAAGGACGGGTTCCTTTGAAGTGCCAGTGCCACACGCTCCGGATCCCGGTCTGATCCTCATCTTCCCAGCGGATATCAAACAGCCACTTCCACTGACCGTAATTTATCCGGGTGTTTTTGCCGTGATGCAGAAGAAAAACGAACCAGTCAAAATCGTTGCGGAATCTCTTGCTTTCCGCAAATCTGCCGCCGGTGTAACGGTAGTAGAATGGTTCATTGTCATAGTCGAAAAATACCAGCGGCGTATAGTACGCTCCGCCGGAGTACGGGCTGTCTTTCCACTGCCAGGTAAAGGGAACCAGACCGAAATTGCCGTTGTTCCACGCCCAAAGACCCACCCAGCCGTGACGGGCCTGATTGTTCCACGCCGACAGGGGAAAGAGGATGCTGTAATCGTCGCCCTCATGATTGTAAAACGGGCGGAATGCAAAACCGTAGGGGTCGCAGTCGATCAACGGCCACAGGACACTCCAATAGTCGTTATTGCGGAAGAAAAAGGGCCAGATATTGATCAATGTATCATCCAGTCCGGCAACTTTGCCCTGATTGGAACGGGCGGATGAGGTGATATTTTCCGTAACTTTCTGATATTTATCCGACCGGATGCGGGAACTGTGCGGCACGGAATACTCATCCAGCACGCCGCCGGACATCCGGAGCATCCGGTCAGTGGAAGCGCAACCGGAAATCAATATACAAATCAAGGCAAAAAACAGCAACTTTCTCATAAAAACCTCCTGTTTACTACTGCTTGATATACTATACTTTACCGCCGGATATTTTACAAGTATGAACGGCAAAAAAGCACTGTTTTTACCGGAGAATTCCACCTGTCACATCATGGATTCATCAACATCTTTATCGCATCTTCAAAGGTCTGGCGCACGGTTTCGTCATCCGCTTTTTTGACCAACTCATCCTCCGTGGCCTTTTCCGCCGAACCGCCTAAAAGATCGAGAAAAACCGACGGCAATGCCGGCCGCACCACGCCGCGCACCATGCGGCTGCGGCACCGGGTCAGATACAACTCCTCTTTGGCACGGGTGACTGCCACATAAAAGAGGCGCAACTCTTCCTCGTAACCGTTTTCTTCCAAGGCTCTTTCATGGGGAAAGATGTTGCGTTCCATGGCGATCTGGATGACCACGGGATATTCCAGACCTTTGGCGGCATGGATACTGCTCAAAGTCACCGCATCGGCATCGGGGGATTCCTCCTGTGTGCGGTCGTTTTCCTCCATCAGTGAATAGGATTCCAGATAGTCGGTCAGGGTCACTTCCGAACCGTGTTTTTTCTCAAACTGTGCCACGGCATTGATGAATTCATCGACATTATCCCGCCGTTTCACGCTGTCGTCATGGTCACGGTAAATTTTCTGCAACCCGCTGTAATAACCAACATTCTGCAGGAAACTCAAAATTTTTCCGGCCAGATTGCCCGGCTCTTTGAATGCAGCTTTGGCTTCGGCAAAGGCGGTGAGCATCTCTTTAGTTTCCGCTGCGCCTTTAGTGGTGAGCGATTTGATGAAATCCTCACTTTTCAGCGAACTCATCATCGGGATATGTTCTTCGGCCCGGCGGCGTTTGAGTTCCTTGACTGCCTTGGGCCCCACGCCTCTGGGCGGAGCGGCAAGGATGCGCAACACGCTTTGATCGTCACGGGGATTTTCCAGAAGTTTCAAATACGCCACGGCATCTTTGATCTCCCGCCGCTGAAAAAATTGCTGACCGCCGACCAGCCGGTAGGGTATCTGCGCACTCATCAATGCCTGTTCGATCTGGCGGGACAACTGGTTGGAGCGGTAAAGCACGGCAAAATCTTTCCAGCGCAATTCCGGCCTTTCACCTTTGCGGGAACGGATCAGATTGGCGGCGAATTCCGCTTCCTGATCATCCCGGTCAAGCATAACGATCTTCGGTTTTTCGCCCTGACCGAGCGAACTCCACAACCGTTTTTCGTGGCGGTTGACTCCGGTGCCGATAACGGTGTTGGCGGCTTCCAGAATGGCGGAAGTCGAGCGGTAGTTCTGCTCCAGTTTGACGGTCAATGTGCCGGGGAAACGCTGGGGAAAATCCAGAATATTGCCCACATCCGCCCCGCGCCACGAGTAGATACTCTGATCGTCATCGCCGACGACGCACAAATTGCACTTTTTCCCGGCGATCATGCGTACCAATTCAAACTGCGCGCCATTGGTATCCTGATACTCATCGACCAGCAGATACTCGTAACGTTTCTGATATTCTTCCAGCACGTCGGGGTGTTCAGTAAAGAGCCGCCACGCCAGCAACAGCATATCGTCAAAGTCGATCAGGTTCTGCATTTCCATCAGGTCACGGTATTTTTCGTAAACGTGGGCGGCGGTGGCTTCAAAACTGCTCTGGGCATTTTTCAAGGCACTTTCGGGGGTTTGAAGCGTATTTTTCCACATTCCGATCATGCTGTAAACTTTCGCCGCCGGGAAGCCGTCGTATGAACAACCGCATTCACCGAGAGCCTGTTTGAATATCCCCTGCTGATCGGAATCATCCGCCACGGTGAAGCCGGTCTGGAAACCGAGTTTGGCAATATGTTTGCGCAAGATCCGGATGCAGAAACTGTGAAACGTGCCGAGCGTCACCCTTTGAGCCGCATTTTCATCGACCAACTGCGCCAGACGTTCCCGCATTTCTCTGGCGGCCTTGTTGGTAAAGGTCAACCCCAGAATACTATCCGGAGAAATGCCTTCGGCAAGCATACTGGCGATACGGTAGGTGATAACTCTGGTTTTACCGGTTCCGGCCCCGGCCAGCACCAACACCGGGCCGGTGTGTTTACCGGCGGCGGTGCGCTGTTCCTTATTCAACCGGGATAATATTTCTTCTGACTTCATAACTCTTTAACTTCCAATCCCAAAAGTTGTTCTGCATTGCGGTAAAAGATCTTTTCGTTATCTTCCTCACTCAAGCCCATCGTCAGCACATCGGCTATCGCCTGTGCCGGGAGCGAAGCGGGATAATCACTGCCGAAAAGGATTTTATCCGTGCCGTGCGCCAGAGCGATTTTGCGGGCATTTTCAGCGGGCAACTCCCAGAATGTGCTGGAAGTATCGAACCACACCTTGCGCCCGACGAGGTGTTTTTCCACCTCATCCCACTCGGAATAACCGCCGAAGTGAGCGGCGATCACCTTGATTTCCGGCAACGCTTCCAACACATTTGCCAACCGCCACGGCGATGAAAAATCGGTGCGCCGGTCGCCCATGTGGATCATTACCGGAAAATCATCACCGGCCAATTCATAGATCCGCATCATTTTCGGCTCGTCGATATAAATATGTTGAAAATCCGGATGGATCTTGATACCTTTCAACCCCATATCCTTGATCCGCTGAAATTCGCCCGGCAGATCTTTGTAATCCGGATGCAACGTGCCGAAAGCATAAAATCTGCCGGGGTATTCATTTTGCGCCGCCGCCAGAAAATCATTGGCAGGCATCACCTGTTCCGGTTTGGTCGCACAGGAAAATATCAGCGATGCTCCGACACCGGCGGCATCCATACCGGCCAGCAGATCGGCGGTATTCCCGATGCCGGGCCACTGGTGATGGTAATAATTTTCCAGAAATGACACCGCTTTATCCGCAATTTTCGCCGGAAAAATATGAGTATGTATATCAAAATATTTCATTTTATCATTCAACCTTTCATTCCGGATAATATAACACAATTATACGTTTTGTGCAACCGTTTCGGCACAAAAAAATCCCCGCTCTGCTTTTCCGCAGAACAGGGATCGGAATTTTACGCTTTACGGCGTTTTGATTACTGCGCCGGTGCGGCGGCCGGGGCCGGGGCCGGAGCCGGAGCAGGGGCCGGGGCGGGTGCCGGGGCCGGAGCATCAGCGGCAGGAGCAGCGGCGGGAGCCGGGGCGGGTGCCGGGGCAGGTGCCGGGGCATCAGCGGCGGGAGCCGGAGCAGGAGCCGGAGCGGCGGCGGGCGGCTGGAGCAGAAGTTTGAAGTTGGCTTCAGCCATCAGACGGTCGCAATAAGCCTGGAATGCTTCACCCTTTTTGGCGTTGGTCATCATTGCGATCAACTGATCTTTGACTTCGGCAAACGGCACTTCAGTCGGTTTGGGCGTCGGAACGATCAGGATGTGGGAAGCACGGATCGAACCTTCCGGATCTCCCTCAACGGAAGCATCACGACGGATGATGTGATAGCCGAACTGGGTTTTGACCGGAGCGGAAATTTTACCGACTTCCAAAGCGAATGCGGCATTTTCAAATTCCGGAACCATCTGACCTCTGGCAAATGCCCCCAGAGAACCACCCTGTGCTTTGCTCGGGCAGGCACTGTTGGCAGCCGCCAATTCCGCAAATTTGGCCGGATCAGTATTCAACTGGGCCGCGATCTCGTTGGCTTTGGCCAGAGCGGCGGCCTCCTCGGCTTCACCGACCCGTTCCTGAACGAACTGCGCCTTGTTGGCATTGTAGTAAGCCAGAGCTTCCGCTTCGGTAGCCGCCGGCACATTGGCAACCACGTCACGCTCAAGGAAGGTCTGCAACGCCGCCTGCTGCTGCAACTGGGGATCTTCACTCTGTTCCTGAATGAATTGTTCCAGAGTCTTATTCTGGGCGGCAAGGAACTGATCAAGATACTGACGGTCAGCGGCAGAAAGCGACTGGATCTGACGCGCCCAGATATCTTTGACCAACTGCGCAGAAGGCTGGACACCCGCTTTGGTCATCGCATCGATCAACAGCAATTCACGCACCATGCTCTGCACGATCTGCGGAGCCTGCTGGGTGACGACCGCCGCCGTGATACCGGCAGGCAGTTTGCCATCGGGGAATTGTTTTCTCAACATCGCCACGAAATCCTGTTTCGTGAAGATCTTGCCATTGTATTCGGCGAGATTTTCCGGCAGATCCTTAACTCCGTCTTCAATGGTGATCTGCTGTTGCTGCTGCTGGAGCAGCTGCAGCAGCATCGCCTGCTGTTCCGGGGTCAACTGGGGCTGACCGGCCGGTTCATCGGCATACGCCACCGGGGCGAGCACTGCGGCGGAAAGAAGACCGCCAAGCAACAATTTCTTAATTGACATGATAAAGCTTCCTTTCTGTTAAAACCTTGCGTGATTTTCTCCTCTTCCACGCAACTGCCTCATGTACATTTCTCAAAGATAGACCGCCATTTACAAATTTCAAGCCGCTTCATGCTCCACAATGTAAAAAATCAATGACAAATGTTGAAAAACACATACTTTCTGCAAATTTTTACATACTTTCCCATGAGCTTCTTTTTTTAAACAGAAAAGACATATTTTATAGCGAAAACTGCATTGCAAAATCTGATAACTATGGTATATTTGATAACGTCCCGGTTTTTTACGGCATTTGATCCGGCCGCGAATCGCTTTCTGTTTCGATCCGGACGGCGGATGAGTCGGGAGCCAAGGTCGAAGTTAAAACAAGGCAGAAGTGAGGGAGTGCAGAAATCCTGCTCGACCGAACTGCTGTATGAAGTTTTGACAAGAGATTGGCCGCGAATCGCTTTCTGTTTCGATCCGGACGGCGGATGAGTCGGGAGCCAAGGTCGAAGTTAAAACAAGGCAGAAGTGAGGGAGTGCAGAAATCCTGCTCGACCGAACTGCTGTACGAAGTTTTGACAAGAGATTGGCCGCGAATCGCCGCCGCAGTTAAGATTTTTAACCAAACACCTTAAATAAAGAGAGGGTAAAAAAATGGATGTCATCATCTGCAAAACTTCCGCCGATGCGGAAAAACTCGCCGCCCGCATGATCGCCGATGCGATCAATGCCAAACCCGAATTCAAACTCGGTCTGGCCACCGGAGCCACCATGGAAAACGTCTACGCCGAATTGTCCCGCCTCAATAAAGCCGGTGAAGTCGATTTCTCCCAAGTCCGCTCCTGGAACCTCGACGAATATGCCGGTCTGGCCCCCGAACATGACCAGAGTTACCGCTACTACATGAATAAACACCTTTTCAACAACGTCAACATCGATATCCGCAATACCCATCTGCCCGATGGTCTGGCCCTCGATGAAGAAGCCGAAGCCGCCCGTTACGATGATTCCATCGACGAAGCCGGCGGTATCGACCTCTGGCTCGTCGGCATCGGCAAATCCGGCCACGTCGGTTTCAACGACCCCGGCACCAGTTTCTCCAGCCGTACCCACGTTGCCTACCTCAACAACACCACCTATGAGCAGAACAAAATCTACTTCAATCCCCCGGAATCCATGCCCCGCCGCGCTTACACCGCCGGTGTCGGTACCGTGATGGATGCCAAAAAAGTTCTCCAGCTCATCACCGGTGAACGCAAAGCCGATATCGCCGCCGCCGCTATCGAAGGACCCATGACCGCCATGATCAGTTCCACCGCACTGCAACTGCATCCGGATACCGTCATCATCCTCGATGAAGCCGCCGCCGCCAACCTCAAACTCAAAGATTTCTACAAAGAAGTCTTTGAAAACGATCCGAAGTGGGCCGCCTACCGGTAATCGATCATCCACTCCCGGAAAAATCCGCTTTTTCCGGGAGTTCTTGTCTGTAACAACAAGGAACCGTACACTATGAATAAAATCACCGTTACCAGCCGGATCGTTCCGGAACTCGATCCCCAGTTCGTTCCCGCCGCCCTCTGGAACCGGGAATTCCGTAAACTCGCCGCCGCCCAAAGCGACTCCATCGACATCGCTGTCACTCTGGAAAGAGCCAACGGCGCCATCTCCCGCTTCGACAGCAAACTCTTTGCCGATACCGAAGAAAACCTCGCAGTCAACTTCCGCTACGTTGAGCGTATCGTGAAATTTATGCTCTGGGCTTTCGGCGGCAAAACCGTCACCATCGCCGGAGCCCCCCTCGTCGCCGCCAAACTCGCCGAAGTATACAGCGAAAACGGCGAACGCGCTTTCGATTATCAGGTCATGGGTGAACGCATCTACGGCGGCAAATTTGAAGTCAAATCCTGCGCCTACGCCGATGCCCCGGCCGAAAAGAAGATCTCCGTCAAACTCGGCGGCAATTTCGACGGTTGCCGTATCGGTTTCGACCTCGGCGGTTCCGACCGTAAATGCGCCGCCGTTATCGACGGTAAAGCCGTCCACAGCGAAGAAGTCGTCTGGGATCCCTACTTCCAGAAAGATGTCAACTAT
This sequence comes from Lentisphaerota bacterium, assembly GCA_015061625.1. Lineage (GTDB taxonomy): Bacteria > Verrucomicrobiota > Lentisphaeria > Victivallales > Victivallaceae > UBA1784. The sequence goes on from SUWG01000033.1 coordinate 28,162, forward strand.
CACCGTGAAGGCATCCTCGATTCTCTCCGCCGTGCCGCTGCCAAACTCCCCCGTATCGACGCTATCGGCGGTTCTGCCGCCGGGGTCTATGTCGATAACCAGCCCCGTATCGCTTCACTTTTCCGCGGCATTCCGGAAGCGGACTTCAAAACCAAAGTCCAGCCCATCTTCCTCGAAATCGCCAAAGAATTCCCCGGTGTGCCTTTCGTCGTCCTCAATGACGGCGAAGTGACCGCCCTCGCCGGTGCCGTCAGTCTGGAAAAAAATGCCCTTATCGGTCTGGCCATGGGTACCAGCGAAGCCGTCGGCTACGTCACCCCCGAAGGCAACCTCACCGATTACCTCAACGAACTCGCTTTCGCCCCCGTTGACTACCGCGAAGATGATCCGCCCGTCGATGAATGGAGCGGTGATGCCGGTGTCGGTGCCATGTACCTCTCACAGCAGGCCGTCGGCCGTCTGGTCAAACCCGCCGGTTTCGACTTCCCCGCCGGCACCCCGCTGCCCGAAATCCTTAAACTCGTGCAGAAAGCCCGCAGTGAAAACGATGAACGTGCTTCCAAAATCTACCGCTCCGTCGGTGTCTACCTCGGCTACGCCATCGCTCACTACGCCGACTTCTACGCTCTGGAAAATCTCCTGCTCCTCGGCCGCGTTTCCAGCGGTGCCGGCGGCGACGAGATCATCAATGAGGCTGCCCGTGTCCTGAAAGAAGAGTTCCCCGAACTCAACGTCACCATCCACATCCCGGATGAAACTTTCAAACGTCACGGTCAAGCCGTCATCGCCGCCTCCCTCTAAGGTTACTTTTCTTTTCACGGTTACTTTTCTTTTTACGGAAAAAGAAAAGTAACCAAAAGAAAAACGGGGTGTCGCGCCGTTGCGTTGCAACGGCTTGATCGATTTTTTTTGCGAAGCAGTGCGAGGCAAGGTCGATGTCAAACAGAGGCAACGGCGAGGAAGCATACTATGTATGTGACCGAGCCGATGTCCGATAGTTTGACAAGAGATTGCCCGCAAGGCAAAGCAAAAACGCTTTTTGAGAAAAACTTGGCAAAAGCTCAGTGGAGTAACACCCGCTGGGTTTTTCTTTTGCGGGGTGTCGCGCCGTTGCGTTGCAACGGCTTGATCGGGCGGGCGGCAGAGCCGCCCTTGACAGGGGCTGCGCCCCCGTACCCCCGGTAGATTTTTGCAGTCTGCCGGGGTTTTGTTTGTTTCGGCTCGGCGGGCGGTTGACACCGCCCTTTACAGGGGCTGCGCCCCCGTACCCCCGGTACGGACA
>SUWG01000008.1:0-109810 GCA_015061625.1 Lentisphaerota bacterium
TTACACCTACATTTTACGCAGCATTTCCCATCCGGAACAGCGTTATATTGGCTGTACCGTAGATTTTTTTGCATAGCAAAAAGGAGCGAAGCGACTGCGAAGGATGCCCTCCATAGCTCGCAGAGCGGCGGAGGGCTATACGGCGATGAATTGGAGAAAAAATATGTTTTACACCTACATTTTACGCAGCATTTCCCATCCGGAACAGCGTTATATTGGCTGTACCGTAGATTTTTTTGCATAGCAAAAAGGAGCGAAGCGACTGCGAAGGATGCCCTCCATAGCTCGCAGAGCGACGGAGGGCTATGCGGCGATGAATTGGAGAAAAAATATGTTTTACACATACATTTTACGCAGTATCGATCATCCAAATCAGCGTTATATTGGCTGTACCGCAGATTTGAAAGCCCGCCTTGCCAAACATAATGCTGGAGAAGTTCCGCATACAACAAAATTCAAGCCGTGGAAAATTGAAGCATATTTTGCCTTTGAAACCAAAGAAAAAGCAGTCGCATTTGAAGCCTATCTCAAAACTGGTTCTGGACACGCTTTCGCCAAACGGCATTTTTGATCACCCTCAATTTCTCTTAAAAATCTCTCTCCCGTCTCCGTTTGTACTCCGCCGTGGCAAGCTGTCTCGCTACCCCGTGTCGTGACAATTTACCCTTCCGCCGCCGGTCAATCAGTAAGCCGTCGGCACCGCATCGCGCGGGGGCTTCTCCAAAAATCCCCCGGTGGCGGCGGAAGAGCATTTTTGCAAGCAGTATGTGCTGTTGTCAGGGGTTGACAATTCAACCTTCCATGATATATTATGCCTGTGACGGAAAACGTCGCATATAACTTGATATATCACTTTTACAACATTCCGGACATTACCTGTAAATTTAAACTATGAGCAATTATATCATTTTAACTGTTGCAACCGTATTGACTTGGGGTGTCATCAACTTTTTACCGATTTTCGGAGCGTACTTTTTTGCGAAAAAAATGACAGATAAAAGTTGTGTCTGGCTGCGAGTCGCAGTTGCTGTTTTTATTTATCTGTTTCAATGCGGCATCATTTTTTCTTTTATGGGTATGATCGGTTTGCTTTCTCCGGTATGGTGTGGCATTGCCGGCGGTGTGACCGGGCTTGTTTTTTATTACTTCCCTGTTAAAAAAAGCGAAACGCATAATGATTTGGCATCAAATGGCGGGCCGTTATCCGGCATTGAACTGACATGGATTGAAAGATTCCTGTTGATTTATGTGCTGTTTTTGATATTGTATTGTGCTTATAAATCAACATTTCTTTTGGGTACAGATACTTATTTGTACCACTTGTACTATCCTGCGGTATGGTTGGAGCATGGCCGCATCCATGCTGTATCATTAGCCGGATTGCCTCACGAATATTTTCCGGTTTTCGGAGAAGTTTTATATGGGTGGTTTATTTTATGCGGAGATACATCTGCTTTGACCGGATTGGTGCAAACTGTGGCTCTGGTGATGACGTTGTCTGCTTGTGCGGCTTTGTGGCGGTTATATAATATCAACCGTATTTCAATTTTAAGTGGTTTGTATTGCATCGTTTCCACCGGAATAATCATGGAAAACAGTTGTTTGTGTTATACTGACAGTTTGACCGGGGCATTTTTAACGACCGGAATCTGTTTTCTTATAATTGCTTTTTCTGATAAAAACAAATTTTCACAACACAGAATATTGTTTGCTGTAATGGGCGGTTTGGCATTGGGGATTGCCGCGGCGGTGAAATATTCGGGATTGGTTCTTGCTCCGGTGATAACTCTTCTGCTTCTTGGATACTTTTTTTGCAGAGACTTGAAACTGAAAAAATTAAGTTCAAACCGTTATTTATATATTGCCGCTGTCAGCAGTGCCTGTTGCATCGGCATCGCATATTATATGCCTAATTTGTTGAAAACCGGAAATCCCTTTTATCCGGTTAAAATTTTTCCGTTTTTCAATCAGGGGATCGATTTCAGCAGAGAGCCCGTCGGGTTGAAAAATATGTGGAATTTTTTTGTGAATGACAATTTGTGGGATATGAATATTGCTTCGGCGGTATTTTATATAGCCATACTGCTTGCGGCAATCGTCTTTACTGTGTATCGGAAAAACGATGATAAGAAAATTTTTGGTATTGCGGCAACAGTTTTACTGATTTCTGAAGTTGTAATGATGACCATTTACCCGGCGATGGCACAAGCCAGACAGATAATTCCTTGGATAATGGCTTGCGGGATTTTGATTGCTCCGGTTTTAACTTATTGCCGTTCAGAGAGATTTGATAACTTGTCTGCCGCAGTGTTGTTTGTTGCCGGGCTGTTGATGCAAAATATTTCATCTTTGAATATTTGGGTCGTATATTGTTGTGCTGTGGTGGTTTGTGCCTGTGTCGCATTGGGTAAGGGGGCAAAATATTACAAGGTATCTGGGGGGATTGTTGTATCGGTTGCGGTGTGTGTAATATTCTATGGCAGTTATTTGCGGTGGGATAGATCACTTGATATTATAAGAGTGTATTCAGATGAATGTGTTTTTAACGGGATCTGTGCTTTGCGTGAAGATTACAGAAATTCAGAAAAACCTTTGCGGATAGCAACCGTGGGGACATGGTTCAATTATATGCTGTTGCAGGATATGTATGGTAATGTTACCGGTTATGTGCCGATAAACAAAGCTGCGACCACACACCCGCATGAACTTGAAAATATTGATGATTTAAGAAACGACGTTGTTTCTTACGGGGAATGGCTTGGCAGATTGCAGAGAGGTAAATACACTCATTTGGTCGTCGATTTATCCTGTTATCAGAATTTTCCGCAGAATTTGAGATGTGAATTGGATTGGGCTTTGGCTCATCCGGAAAGATTTCAAATAATGGCAGCCGGTGAAAATGTTTATTTTTTCCGGATCGTGAATTGGTAAAAAGTTTATTATTTACCGTATTTCCGGATGAATTCGATGTAATTGGCGGTGATGTTGGCGATATCCCGGTCTTTCAGGATTTCGTTGCGTAACGAGGCGTATTCCGGAATTCTTTCCAAGGTGGTGGATCGGGGGATCTCCGGTTGCCGGTTGATGGTAAAATTACGTTTGCGGAAAAACCGGTAATTTTCCGGAGTGACAAAGGTGGCATCGGATAACCCGGCTTCGGAAAGCACCAGTACCGGCATTCCGCACATGGCACATTCGATGATCACCTGACCGACTCCGGCGGCGAATAGATAATTTGCCGCATGGTGTTGCAGGAATTCCACGGTATTGATCTTGCCGATGAATCGTGCCGGATCAAAGCCGTATTTCCGGGATATTTGCACTTTCATTTTTTTCAGAAACTTCTCATCTTTTCCGTCACCGGCGATATCGAAATCCAGTGAATTATTTTGACAGAATTCGATGAATTGACGCATCACCGGCATTTGTTTCCGGCCGAGCCGGGCGATGTACAGAGCTTTTTTCTGCTCTTTGAATTGCCAATATTCCGGCATTTTTACTGTGCCGTTGCAGAAAATTTTCCCATCGGGCAAAACGGGGTACCACAGTCGCAAACGCTCTGAAATAAAGATCCGGTAATCCAGTTGACGGATCTTTTTCAGCGGCAGACGGCCTTTGAAGTGGATGGTACATCCGCAAACGGCTGCTCGTTTCAAGGCATCCAGATCCAGATATTTCAGATATTCGGCTGTTTTGAATTGAAACTCCACGATATTGATGTGCAGTTGCCTGATAATTTTTTCCAGCGAGACGGAAAAGTTTGACGCATTGAATTTCAGTTCAGCCAGGCGTGATTCTTCAGAATCACTGAAGCAGAGATTACACTCTGCTTCAGTGATAATAAATACTCTGAAGCCAGATCGGCTCAACTGCTTGATGAAGTACTTGAGCCGGGTTTCCACTCCGCCGACGGCCTGCAGGTTGTTGGCGATAAAAAGTATGCCGGGGCGGTCGTCGGCTGAATAGCCGGACCATGCGGAGAGCAGAAGATCATTTTGCCGGCATAAATAACGGTCGTTGACCAATCTTTCTGAAATCCGCAATATGCGGAAAGGTTTTTTGAAAAAGAATCCGTAAATATAAAAGTGGTGCTTTAAGTATTTTATCCGCAGTAATGGAAAACCGGGAAAGCCGAAATCAAGCTGTTGTTTCAGCATGACTTTTTCAGCAAGATTTCCGAATATCCGATTCAACATAACTTCTGCTTTCTGCGGTTGAAAAAATTCCGGAAGTTGACCGAAAAGTCAACTTCCGGAATGAATACTGCACTTACGCCTTTTTGTTCTCCTCCTCGATCTTCTCGAAAACCGCTTTGTCGGCCAGGGAAACGTGGCCCTCGACCTGACCGTTATCCAGATTATCGACTCCGGTTCTGGCTTTGAGATCGCGGAAAAGTTGCCGCATATCCTTTATTGCTCCGTAGCCGAACCAGAAGGTCGTGATCACTGCTACAATACCCGGCACGATCAGGAACGTTATCAAAAAGTAGTTGCTCCAGTCACCCATATCGAAAGGATTGATCGCATTGATGATGACAATGACCACAAATGCCAGCAAAAATTTGTAGATGATCGAGTAAACGAAAAACGCCCATGCGGTGATTTTGTCGCCTTTGGAGTATTCCGGAGTGATGCCGAGGATTTTCCGGAAAACTCCTTTGAAACTCCAGTCGTTTTTCACTTTTATTTCGCCATCGATCGCATAAATGCCACGGTGCAGCATCCGGTCAAGATTGAATTTCTCTTTGCCGATATTGGTGTAGTAAGACACTACGCAATAGAGGATCAGCGTTATGAGCATGGTCAAAAAGTACAATTCATAACTGTTTATGGGGCATCTTTCCGAATTCATTTCCCATTCAATGACCGGGTTGAATGGCCGTGAAACTGTGGCAAGGAAGTTGCCGACGCTCTCCACCATGTCGTGTTTTTCAAGCCACGGATAGATGATATCCGCCCATTTGCGCTGCAGGAAAATACTGCCCAGACCGAGGAACATACCGGCCAGAAGTGAACTCCATGCACCGTAAACATTGCCGAAACGGCTGTAAAGACCAAAGATCATTACCGGGCCGCAACCGCCCTGCCACATGGTGACCATCATGGCGACAAACAAGTTGATGTAGTCCAGTTGTGACATGAAAAATGAACCGAAAAAGAAGAATACTCCGATCCCCAGAGATACCAGACGGATCATCATCATGTGCTGTTTCGGGGTCAGAGGTTTCTTGCAGAGCGGCAGCACGATATCCTGGGCGATCGTACCGGCGGCACTGTAAATGCGGGAATCATCCGTAGAGATCATCGCCAGCACCATCAGCAGCAGAAACAATCCCAGAATTCCCGGCGGCAGAATATTGCGGATGGAAACCGACAGCATCATCTGATTGTAGAGCGTGCGGAATTGCTGTGAAAGAGCATCGCCCTTGCCAGCCGGATCAGCCTGAAGTTCCGCTTTGGCGGCATCCAGATACGGGGTATCCAGATTTTGTTTGGTTGACAATGGGGTATCCACGCCGATCGTGTGGGTATGCTCCGGAATATTCGACACTGCCGTAACGATATTATCCCGGATTTCCGGCGTCGGAGCGACCTCTCTTGCGACCTGGGTACTCAACTGCGTGCGGATTTCACGGGCATCTTTGGCGAAATTGATATGATTCATCACCGTCAGGATGGCGACGGCGATCAGGACGTAAAAGATCACATACAATGCCGCCCGCCAGTCCGAGAGCAAGCCGGACATTTTCTGCTCATGGGCCGATCTGGCCCGGCTGGCTCCGCCGGTGACCCAACTGCCCCGGTGGATGATCAGGCCGAGGATGTACACCACCAGATAGAAGATATTGAAGTGCCTCAATTTGCCGATATCGTATGGGTTGAGGAAACTTTCACCGGCCGCCCGGTCGGCCATTACCGGGGCGATCTCCGAAGCCCATGAAAATTTGCAAAATATAACAATGATAAGTATTACCAAAAGGGGATACATCAGCAATCCCTGAATGGTATCCGTGATGGTGATACCCAGGTCACCTGAAAACCAGATGATACTCAATGCCAGACTCAAACACACCAGAATCAATGTGCCGAATGTATTGAATTCGATTCCCAGAAAGGTGAAATGTGACGGCAGATCAAGCACATAGATAAAGAATCTGGCGGCGATCGCCGGCATGATCATATTGGCCAGCATTTCCGAAATACTGCGCAAGGCCGCAGCGAACATCCGGAATCTGCGGCTGTAACGCATTTCCAGAAACTGCCCGATACTCAAGGCTTTGGTTTCCCGGTAACGGTAAAAGAAAAATCCGGTAAGTCCCATGACCATCGAAACCGGCAACGCCAGATTCTGCCAGAAGCCCAGCGAGAATCCGGTCAGATAGTGCGTTTCCACATAGGCGACCAGACCGATGATGGATAAGCCGCCGGCTACACCGGCAACGCTGATCAGATAACGGCCGCAGAGCCGGCCGGTGGAAAGGAAGTCCACCACGCTCCGGATGTATTTGCGGACGTAGATCGCCATATACATCACAAAGGCCAGCGGTACGAAAAGTACAACGTAGTCAATCCATGAAAGCATGATTTTTTCTCCGCGGCTGGGGGATTATTTTGCCCCGTACTGCTCGTAATAGGCATTGATCGCCGCCATCAGCGTATCATCGATGATGACTTTGCCTTTGTAAGGTTTGTTGTAAAGGTGTTCGATGACCTCTTTCATTGTGACGATGGCACAGGTCTTGAAGCCGTATTTTTCCGAAATTTCGCAAAGCGCACTCTTCTCGCCCTGACCGCGCTCCATGCGGTCAACGCTGACGACCAGACCGAGGACATCGACCTTGCCCTGCGCCTGCAGAATGGGCAGAGTTTCGCCGATGGAAGTACCGGCGGTAGTTACGTCCTCAATGATGACCACTTTATCGCCGTCATTGATCGGCCCGCCGAGCAGAATACCTTTGTCGCCGTGATCTTTGACCTCTTTGCGGTTGGAGCAGTAACGGATGTCGGCATCGAATTTTTCGGAAAGGGCGATCGAAGCGGTCACGGAAAGCGGAATGCCTTTGTAGGCAGGCCCGAAAAGCACGTCGAATTCCAAACCGAAAGTATTTTTGATCGCCTGGGCATAATATTCACCGAGTTTGCGCAACTGGGAACCGGTGCGGTAAAAGCCGGTATTGACGAAAAACGGCGTCTTGCGGCCGCTTTTGGTGACAAAGTCGCCAAACTTCAACACCTGACAATCGATCATAAATTCGATGAAATCCTGTTTGTACTGCTCCATGATGAGTTTCCCTTCAAATTATTATGGTTGTTGAAAAAAATACATTCATTTTAATATAACGTTTGTTGGGGCAAAAAACAAGGTAAGGTAAAAGTTTTTTGTGGAAAACATCTCCTTGCGATGCTATATTAAACTGCGAATAAATTGACAAAGGAGTATGCTATGGCAGTGGATTTACAATTATTGAAGCCGTTGTGCAGCGGAGTTGCGGAATTCGCCGAAAAAGATGGATTGACGGTGTTGCACCGTTTTACGCCGGAGGAAAGGGCGGTCTATACCGGGCATCCGGATTTCGGCCGCAAAATATATGCAACATCCGGAGTAAAACTGGAGTTTCAGACCGATGCGAAACGTTTTTGGTTGAAAGGCTCTTTTGTAACCGGTTCATCCCGGAGTTTCGCCGGGGTGGATATCACGGTCAATGGCATATTGACGGAACACTTCTGCTGTGAAAATATTTTCGATGATCCGGAAGTGTCACTGGATGTGAAACTTGACGGCCGGCTCAATACCGTGGCCGTATATTTTCCGTGTGTTTCCGGTTTGATGCTGAAAGATTTTGCCGTTGAGGATTTTACCCGGCTGACTCCGCCCCATCCACGCAGGCAGATGATCTGTTACGGCGACTCCATCACTCAAGGATACGACACCCGTTATCCGTCGCTGAATTATTCGCATCAGTTGGCCGCCATGCTGGATATGCAGTTGATCAATAAGGCTGTTGCCGGGGAAATATTCAATCCGGGGCTGACTGCCGTTGCCGCTCCGGGAAAACCGGATCTGCTGACCATTGCCTACGGTACGAATGACTGGAAACTGCGTACTCCGGCTGAAACGCTGGCGGCGGCGGAGCAGTTTTTGAAAAATCTCTTTTGCTGTTATCCGGAAACTCCGGCTCTGGTGATCCTGCCCATTTGGCGTAAAGATCTCAATGAGGCCGCTCCCGGCGGCGATTTTGAAGTATTCCGCAACGATTTGCGGCGTGTCGCAGAAAAATTTCCGCAGGTAAGGATCGTTGACGGCTGGCCGCTGGTTCCGCATATCGCTGAATTTTTCTCCGACGGATTTTTACACCCCAACGATACCGGCTTTGCCGTGATGGGAAAAAATCTGTTGGAAGCCATCCGTCAGATCCGGTTTTGATCAAGGTTTTTTTGCAGGGGGCTTACGCCGCCCCCTGCACCCCGGCGCCCGGCTCGGCCGGGTGCGGTGTACGGCCCGTGGTATGCGGTGTGTGGTGGTGGTTCGGCTCATGTGTCGCACTCCGTCACACTCTGCCGCCTTTTTTGGCGGCAGAGCGATTAGGATTGCGACACGAAAGGGCCACCTTGGGGGAAGAAACTCCCCCAAAACCCCTCGCACCTGCGGCCTGACGGCCTCGGTGCAACTCTTATTCAGAGTGTAACCAAGTGTGATTGGTTAAAACAGGCATTTGAGATAAGCGTGAATTATTCTGAAAAACTGAAATAAGATAATTTGGGGATAGTAAAAAGGGGGAGTTGCAAATGTTTGATGTTTGCAACAGCCCCCGGCAAAAACGAAAGATCACTCTTCCTGCCCCATGACGTTTCTGATTTCGGCGGCGGTTATTTTACGCACATCGCCGTTTCCGGCGGCCAATGCGGCGGCGGTACCGGCGGCATAACCGGTAAGAAAGCACCCCGGCATGACCCGGATGCTCGCTTCCATCGGCTGATCGGTGCTGACACATCTGCCGGCGGTAAGGCAGTTTTTCAACTTGGCGGGGATCAGTACCCGGTAAGGTACACCGTAACATTCACCGGCTTTGTAGCGTAAATTACCGTAAAATTCCCGTTGGAAGCGTTCAAATTCCGCTTTGGTGTCATTCAGAGGATGAATATCCACTCCGTAAGCGAATTGACCTATTTCATCATCGAACCTGGCTTTATTTTTGAAGTCATCGACCGTCAACACATAATCACCGGTGATCCTCCGGCATTCCCGCACTCCCATAAGGGCGGCGGTGGCGACTAATTCCGCCCGCTGGAAACCGGGGACGTAACGGTTGTAGAAAGTTTGAAATTCGGCGGTGCGTTTGCGGATGTCCAGCCACCCGGCGGTGCGGGAAGCGGTTTTATCCGCCCGCAGATCGTAGATGTGGCCGAAGTTTCCTCCGGCGATACCTTTGCCGACCGGAAACATCCCGGAGTGGTGCCAGTCATTCAAACTGAAAACCCCGTCATCTATCGCTTGCAAAAGCAGATCAAAAAGTTGACTTCTGTCATATTTTTCCCATTCGATATTGGCCCATGCGGTACACAAGGTCGAGGGCATGACGATCCCCTGTGCATTGCCGATGGCGAAATCCGCCCCCGCCCATGCGGCCAGATCGCCGTTGCCGGTGGCATCGATAAAGACTTTGGCATTGACGGCAAAGAGGCTGTCGTCGCCGCATTCGGTGAATATGGCACTTTTGATCGTACCGTTTTCACATTCCACGGCGGCCAGACGCACTTCCAGAGCGAAAATGCAACCGGATGCCGCAATTATTTCATCGTATACCCGTTTGAGTTTTTCCGCGTCGATGTAACTGAATTCTCTTGCGTATGCCCCTTCCGGAATATCCATCGCCTTGAGTATTTCATGGCAGAATGTTCCGCCCATGACCCGCATACCATCCCCCACACCGCAAAATGCCGGAACCAATCCGGCAGTGCCCAATCCGCCGAAACACCCGGTGGCTTCCCCCAGAAAGACTTTTGCTCCGGCTCTTGCGGCGGCCACAGCGGCGGCCACCCCGGCGGCTCCTCCACCGGCGATACAGACATCCACTTCGTGCCGGATGGGGATTTCCCTTTGGAAAGAAATCGTTTTACTGCTCATATTCACACCAGAAATTCCTTATATTCATCGACGCATTTTTCGATACGTTTTCTGGCATCAGCGGTCAAACCGGCGATATCGTGAGCCGGTGAAAGCGGCGTGGCGATCACGCCGAGACAGGCAAGAGCATATTTCTGACCGAGGCGGGTAGTTTCCAGATCCGGGCCGTAAATGCCGTGGAAAATGTCGATAAAGATCTCCTGAAGCCGTCTGGCTTCGGCAAAATCGTTTTCATCTGCGGCGCGGGCAATGGCGACCATGATTTTGGAACAGAGTGCGCCCATGCCGCAGAGAATGCCGTCATATCCCAGCATCATTGCTTCATCACAGCACCACTCCTGACCATTGAGGAGCAAGGCTTTGTAACCATTGACCTGTTTACTGCGGATAAGTTCCCGGCGGAGGAACATATTGGATGAGGAATCTTTCAACGCCATCAGATTGGGATGCTCAAGAATCTTTTCCATCTGGCGGATGGATAAATTCACATTATTATTCACCGGGCAGTAATAGAAGCAACTTGGGCGGTCGGCGGCATCGAGAAAAGTCAGGATGCTTTTCAAGGGATCAAGCGCACTGGTGCGTCCGCCGGGGGGCATGAATACGAAACTGGTAAAGTCAAATTTGGAATAACGCTCCATCTTTTTGAGGGTCACCGGCAGACTGGTGGCGTTGACTCCGACAAGCAGTTGCAGCCGGTTGCGGTTGATCTCACAGGCGGTGCGAACCATATCGTATTGGAAATCATCGTCGAAACTGCCCCATTCTCCCATGGAACCCAGCAGAAAAATGCCGTCAAGTTTATGGGCGATGTTGCGTTCGATGATATTGGCAAGACCGGTTTTATCCAGTGAACCGTCATCCAGTACGGGGGTAACCGAGGCAGAATATACTTTTTTCATGGCAACTCTCCTTTTATGCTTGCACCTGAAAAATTCTTGTTCTTATGGCATATGAATCGTTTTCACAACTCCAGTAAAGCAAAAGCCATTGGTCATCATGCAGATATATCATTGAGGGCTGACCGAATTTCAAGGCCCGGAATTGTTTTTCTATTCTTTCTGTGCAATTTTGTTTCATTCCGGCGGCATCCCAGAGCAAGGTGCTTGGGCCGCAAATCAACTTGCCGTCACTCAATTCAAACGGCGCACAGTATATGCCGGTATTTTCGCCCTCTCTGACGGTGTAGAGCAGAAACTTTGTATCATTACAGTAAAAGAGATTGGCGGCTTGCCCCCGGATGCCGGAATCCAATGGTTCGCTCCAACTGCGCCCCTGATCATCGGAGTAGACCAGATGATTGGGCAGATGGATCTTGTTTACCAGATCGTATGACCACATGACCAGCCAGATGCGTCCGGATTTTTCCTGCATGGAGCGCACTTCCCACGGAGCGATGGAGTCGGAAGCGAAAAATCTGCCCCGTTCCTCCCAGGTTTTGCCGCGGTCACCGGAGGCCAGGCAGATACCCTGCTGGGCGTGGCCCTGCAGGACGAATGGCGGCCCGAATACCAGTACTTCTTTGGCTGTTTCGCACCAGAGGGCAGGCCCGGAAAGTTCCAATGCGGTATCGAAATTATGGGGGATAAAGGTGGGTAAACTCCAGGTTTTGCCGCCGTCGTCACTGAAACTCAAGGTGTTGCGTGACTCCGGGAAGCGGCCGTGTCTGATGGCATAATCGGCCAGACCGGATTCCGGTTCATCCCGGATGAAACCGAAACCTACAGAGATAAGACGGCCTTCATCCATGAGTGCCGGTTTGCAGTTTTCAGTGAAGCGGTGCGGGAATCCCAGTGATTTCTGATCGTACATGATCCCGCCATCATGCCAGTTTTTTCCGTCATCGTCAGAAAAAGCGATCCGCATTTCGTGGTTTACCGAATCACAATTTTCTCCGTCATCATACAGAATGACGATTTTGCCATCCGGCAATTTTGCCGCACCGGGGAAGCGTGAACATGATCCCGTTTTTCCGGTGAATGAGGCATAAGATAATTCCGTGAATTTCATAAAGAGTACCATGTTTTTATGTTAACTATGTTGAACATATTTTAATATAATCCATCCGGTTTTGATTGCAAATTTTTTATGCGGAAAAATGAAAAAATTTTTGCCGCTTGATTTTTCTGCCTGATGGTTTATGTTGTAAGTAGATGCCGGAGCAGTTTTTCCGGCGGCAAAAAGAGGAGGAGAAAAAAGTATGAGAAGTTTCACCACACTGCATTTGCAGTACGCCCACCGGTTCTACAATTTCAAGGGCGAAGCGCAGTATCTGCATGGTCACACCGGTATTCTGACCATCGAAGTTGAAGATTCTGTAAATTGCGGGGTGAATATGGTTTTCCCCTGCAATGAGATCAAAAAGACAGCATGGAACGTATTGCAGAATTTCGATCATGCTCTGATTCTGCGTGAAGATGATCCGCTGCTTCCGGCAATTTGTCAGGTTTATGAAAAACAGGGCATCCGTAACGGGGCGGCAACGAATACCATGACCGGTCCCGCATTCAAAAATGAGTGGGCGACCGCCTATCCGGAGTGCCGTCTGGTGGTCACCAAAGAAACGATGACCGTGGAAGGCATGATCAAAATCGTCTATTCTCTGCTCAAAGACAAGTTGAATATCGCCAAACTCACCTTTTTGAGCGGGGATAATGCGGCAAGTGAGGAGTTCCCCGTTTCCTGCGGCATTTTTGACCGTTGCCCGTGCTGCGGCATCACGCTGGATGCAAACGGGGTCTGTCCGAAGTGCGGCTGTCGCAAATAAAAGCCGGAAAATAAATTTATCTACCGCCTCTTTTCGCTTGTAAAACGGTGAAAAGAGGCTATTTTATAATCGAATCAAGCATTACCGTTGTATAAAGGGGGAATTTTTTTATGTTGGAAAATGTTGTTCTCAAGCCGATTACCGGAAGTTTCGTCAATATGCTCATTTCTGATACCGGTATCGTCAATGCCGGTTTGAAAGAGTGGGAACAGGACTTCAAAATGATGAAATATATGGGGATGGATCAACTTTTCATCATCCGTACCGAAGTTGAACAAAATGGAGTACGCCTTTCTGCCGAAGATCCGCGGTCTACCACCTGGAAAGAGGATAAGTCTCTGCTGGATATGGTGTTCCGCCTCGGCGACAAATATGACATGACCGTCTATCTGGGCGGCCCGGTGAATATCACCAATCTGCACACCGGCGACTGGCTCAAAGAGGTTGATGATACCAAACGTTATTATGACCGCACGGTGGCGAAGTACGCACATCATAAATGTTTCAAAGGTTTGTATGTGTCGCTTGAGGCGTTGCCGTGGCACTTCAACTTTCTGGATATCTGCATTGAAGTTCTGCAATATATGCGCAAAAATTATCCGCAGATGAAAACCTTTATGAGTCCGAGTTTCGGCGGACCGCTGGGGGATATGGCAAGTTCATACTCTCCGGATAAATGGGTGGAAATTTACGGTAAATACTTCTTTGAAAAAGTTGCCGGTCTGCTCGATTACTGTGCGCCGCAGGATAAGATCGCCGCTCCGGCGTGCCATTACGGGGAAATTCTGGATAACGGTCTGGCCGAGTGGTACATCAAAACCGGTGAACTTTTTGATAAATGCGGTGTGGAGTTGTGGAGCAATATCGAAACTTTCCAGCGGCCTTTCCCCGGTCACGGCGAACCCAAAGGGGTTTACCGTCAGGGGGATTACCGTTCACTGTATATGAAACTTGCCGAGGCTTCGCCGCTGGTCAAACGGATCATCACCTACGAATTTTTCAGTTGCATGAGTCCCAATACGGAATGGGGTTCGGCGCGGCGTCTGCTGGCGCGTTATCTGGAAATGATCGGTAAAGATCCGGCGGTTATTGACGAAATCTACGGTTGATCTGATAATCAGTGGGGATAAAATGAAAGATTTTTCAAGATGGGGAGTTCCTGTCGCTCAAGCAGTACCTCCGCCGCAGATGCCGTCCGGGTACCCGCCTGCACCGGGATTGGTAGTTCCGTCTGTGTATCCGGGGATTCCGGTTGCCCAAAGTTTACCGCAAGGGCCCCGTCCGCCGGTACAAAAGGGATTATTCAAAGGGCGTTTATCCCGTCGCAGTTACTGGATATATGTGCTGGCAACGATGCTTATCCGCAGTTTGGTCGGAATCGCTTTTTGCTGTAATGTCAATGCGTTGCAGTTTTTGATGCTTTTGGAATTGTTTCTGTTTCTGCCGGATATGGTTGCCGGAGTCAAACGCAGTCACGATACCGGCAAAAGCGGTCTGCTGGTACTGTTGCTGGCGATGCCCCGGATTTTGACGGCGGTAATTGCGTTATCTTATTTGTGTATAGTTGACTGGTTCATCCCGTTCAATATTATGCTGATATCCGGCTTGGCTCTGGATGCGTGCATGATCGTATTCTATTTCTTCATGACCCGTCCGACTGCACCGGATAATCAGTATGGTCCGGCGGAGCTGCCGGAAAAATCGGAAACGTGGATCATTATGGGCCTCGGCATTGCCGGTATAATCTGGCAGCGTCTGGTGCTGATATTTGTCCGGGCGATCATGATTTTGCTGTTGGCACTGATGATGGTGACGGACTTCAGTTGTTCGTTTATTGATGATGACGATGATCTGGAAAAAACTGCTGCGGTAAATATTGACGGTACGCTTGATCCTGATGGCGATTACCATTTTTCCACCCGTATTTTGAGTGCCAACTACCGTTGTGCGCCGTTGGGCAGTACCGGAATTCTGGTTTGGGTCATTGATTTGGTGGAAGATGCCGATGAGGTCGCCGGAAAGGTCAAAGATGATATCCGGGGCGAAATCGGCAGTTACACCCGTGAATTTGAACGCTGATTTCCTGTAAAATTACCGCAACCGGATTTTGCCGTTGCTTATTTCCCGCAGGAAATCCGCCAGTTGCGGCGTGTCAGCAACTTTGATTCTGCCGGTGATGGTCACGTCACCGGCAAATTTTTCCTCTGAAACAGTGAAATCCAGCGTGGCAAGGAATGCTTTTACTTGAGCATAAAGCGGATAGGCGATAGTGAAACATATTTCATTCTGCGGCACAAGTTCGGTAAATTCTGCATCCTCCACCGCCGCTTTAGCGGCATCGGAATAGGCGTGGACCAATCCACCCGTGCCGAGTTTGGTGCCGCCGAACCAGCGGGCAACTGTAATCATCGCATTGGTTGCACCACTGCCCAGCAGTACCGCCAGCACCGGTTTCCCGGCGGTGCCGGAAGGTTCCCCGTCATCGGAACAACCGGAAATATTCTGATTGTTGCCGACGGTGAATGCGTAGACGATATGACCGCCATTGTCGTAATTTTCTTTGCGGTATTTCCAGGCGGCTTTGGCTTCATCCGGAGAGTGTACCGTAAATATTTCCGCTAAAAAACGGGAGTTTTTTACTTTGGTTTCCGCCTGTCCGGGAGTTTTCAGTATCAGCATAAGGAAACTTTCCGGCGGCGGATGAATATTACTGCACCGCAAATCGCAGCCGCCACGGCGGATATGGCAAGGAAAATCCATATCCCGACGGAACTTTTACTTCCATCCTGCGGTGCGGTGAAACGGGTCAAATCATTCTGCACCGTGATCAGATCGGCATTGTATTCAGCGTAAAACGGATCAACATCCGGCAGTTCCCGGTCATCGGCATCGGTGATGGTCTGGGCGGCAAAACTGGCGGCATTCAGCGGGATGAGCGATTTGTACTTGTGTCCGGCGAAGAAGACCTGATCCCAGTTGGCGATGATCGCATAACGCCGTTGCGGAGCATCGGGCGCAAGCAGATCCATGCCGCAACTGTAATCGGTCGCCGGATTTTCCACTCCGAAAAGTTTCGCCAGCATCGGCACGATATCCAGGTGACTGCTCAATCCGGTATAAACTTGCGGCGTGATCCCCGGATAGTAGATGATCAGCGGCGTGCGGGTCTGTTCGTTATTGAATGCCGAACTGTGGCCCAGATAGCCTTTTTCATAATACTCTTCACCGTGATCTCCGGCGATGACCACGATCGTATCGTCGAGCAATTCCCGGCTTTCCAGCAGTTGGAAAACCTGTGCCAGACACATATCCAGATGCCGGGCGCAATTCGCCGCCCGGCGGAAGATCGCCGGAGCATCCGCCGCGGTCGTCTGAACCGCATTGAATGGGTCGATATAATCACTGAATACCACTGATTCCGGCGGGAAACTGTAAGGGTGGTGGGTGGATTCAAAAAACATGAAACTGAAAAACGGATTCCCGGAATCCGCCCCGTCGGCGATCGATTGCAGCAGCAGCCGTAAATTGCGCCGGTCGCGCTGGTAACTCAAGTCTTCGGCATCACTGTGCAAATACTCCTGCGGAATGTTGAAAAATATGGTCTGATCAAATTCCGGATAGGAAAATTTGCTGGAAGTTATACAGCGAATCTGATAGCCGTCTTCCAACAGCCAGTCGATGAAAAGCGGGCCGCGGCGGGCATTCAGAAAGGCGTGCCAATAATTGCCGGGCAGGGCGTAAAACATGGAAAACATCCCCTGTCTGGTCACGTTGCCGCCGGAGTAATGGTTGGCAAAATAGACCCCTTTTTGAGCAAATTCCGCTGTGGCTGGCATGATTTCCGGCGTAAAAAGTCTGGCGGCAAAGGATTCACAGGCGATCCACACCACGTTGAATTTTTTGCGGTCACTGTTCCGGGTGACCGGATTTTGCGGATAGTTGGAAAGATGCACATTTTCCCCCAGCGATATCCGCACGGCATCTCTTTCCGGCTGCGGTATACCGATGGCTTTGAACATACTTTTGCAAGTGCCTTTGATGTAAAGGGCTATGGCATCAGAGGCCAGCAGCGGTTGCGGATTCATCGTGTAGTGTGCATAGGCGTAAGTGAAAAACTGAATGGCGAAAAGCAGACCGAAACACGGCACGATCACCGCCGGAAACTTCCATGAACGTATTTTCAGGAAACTGGCCGCTTCAAAGTGCATGAATATCCAAATCACTGCTCCGTGCAAGAGGAACAACAACGTCAGACCGAGGGCAAGCAAAGTGATCTCATTGGGGCGCATTCCCATACCTTCAAAGCCGCCGGGGGTGGTGAAAATATTGATGACGTGCGGATTGATGTGATAGCCGTAACGGAAATACAATCCGGCATCCAGCAGCAGCAGGCAATGCAGAACAAAACCGGTTATCCACAACACGCTTCCGGTGATGATCGAGGCACTTTTGTATGAGAGTTTTTTCGTGGCCAGGATCGCCGCACTGCCCAGAGCCGCCGGAATGAGGGTCAGCAAAAAGGGGTAAAAGAGGATCGCCGGGATCACGATAAGTGCCGTAGATACGCTCCATTGGGTTATCCGCAAGGTGTAGAGCAGATAGGTTGCGGTCATGGCGGCGTAGAATATTACCATCAGCGATGAGATGGCGTTGAAAAGTTTTTTCATCAGGTGGGCTTTCTGTTGTGTAAGCGGTTGACAAGACAGTGCCAAATATAATTCAATGGGGGCAGGTTTTCAAGTGGCATTGCGGCAAAGAGCCGGTTTTTTTGTAAAAAACCTTGACTATTTGGGAAAACGGATTTATCTTATATAGATGAGTTATATACCGTATATTGTTTATTATGTTGCAAAATCGTAATCAACGGAGGATTTTTTTATGACCCGCAGTAAAAAGTGGCTGACAATTTCACTTGTCGCAACAGTTGTTATCGGCATCGTTTTAGTCGTTTCGGTGCTTTATCTTTTCAACACCAATGCGGAATTCAAATCATTGTTTTCCGGTTCGGAAGCCACTGGAGGAACTTTGGGCGGCAGTGGTACCGGCGGCGAGGAGGCGTTGCAGGAACGCATCGAATTTACCGGCAAAGTTTCCATGTGGATCTTTATTTTCATCACCCTGCTCCAGTTGGTCGCTCTCTGGGTCGGTTATGCGGTGATTTCCTCCATCCGTTACAGCAAAGACCCGGTGAAACTCAAGTTGCGCAGTATGGATAATGCGGAAGTTTTCTTCGATGTGCCGCTTTATTTCGGTCTTTTCGGTACGGTGTCGGCGTTTCTGGTGATGACCTTTTCGCCCCAGAGCAGCCGTTTGATCGCTTACAGTTCGACTTTGATCGGTATCATTTTCAGTCTGTTCCTCCGGTTGACACTGCAATATCCTTTGCGTAAAAAATTAGTGCGCATGGATGCGCTCGGCATCGAGGAAGAAGTTGACGATGATGACGATGATGATGATGATGGGGAAAAAGACGGCGGGGATGATAAATGAATAAAGCGATCCTGATAGTCATTTGCGACTTTCTGGTTTCCGCCATGCTGACGATGATGACCGGTATGGTGCCGGGCCACTCCGGGGGAACCGGGGTCGGTCTGGATGAAAGTACCACCAGAGTTTTGTTGGAAGAATTGACCCGGCACCAGATGGAACTGGAAGTGCTGCGTTTGAGATTGCGCCGGGCATTTGAAAGAGCCGGGGTGGATGCCCTGACTCCGGAGCAGGAAGCGGAATTGCGCCGCATCGCCGAGGAGTTGGCCGCCAATCTCGCCCGGCAGGAGCAGTTGAGTGCCAGACTGGGCGTTACCATGCCGGAAGATCAGACCGAGGCGGTCGAGTTGCGTATGCGGTTGGAAGAAGCCGAAGAATTGCGCCGGGATCTGGAAGCCCGTCTGCAGGCCGCCAATGAGGCATTGGCCGGTCAGCAGCAGGAGTTGGCAGATGTCACCGGCCGTTTGCGCGATCAGGAGCGGCAGAGTGCCGCCTTGAGCCGGGATATGAGCCGCACCCGTCAGGCTTTGGCGGATGCTTCCAGAGATTTGAGTGCCGCGCAACAGCAGTTGGTCACTGAAACCAGAGAACACGGCCGCACCAGAGAGCAGTTGGCCGCCAGCGAAGCCGACCGCCGCGCCGCCGAAGACCGGGCGGAAAGAGCCGAGGATCGGGCGGAGCGTTCCGAAGCCGACCGCCGTGCCGCAGATGAAAGGGCAAGAAGTGCCGAGCGCAGTGCCGCCGATGCCCGCAGTCAGGCCGCCGCCGCTGAAGAACGGGCGCGGGGGGCCGAGGACCGGGCGGAAAGGGCCGAAGATCAGGCCGAGCGTTCCGAAGCCGGTCGCCGTTCTGCCGAGGAGAGGGCGGATGCCTCCGATGAGCGGGCGAGAAGTGCGGAAAGAAGTGCCGCCGATGCCCGCAGTCAGGCCGCCGCCGCTGAAGAACGGGTGCGCGGTGCTGAACGCCGTGCCGCTGATGCCCGCCGGGCGCAAAGTGAATCTGATGCCACAGTTGTCCGGTTGCGTGGTGAGCGTGATGCGGCAAGATTGTCACAGGCCAGAGCCGAGGGCGGCAGAGAGGCCAGCGAAGTAAGTGCCGCTGAATTGCGTGACCAGCTCAACCGTCTGCAACGGGAATTGCTGGTCGAAAGACTTAAACGGCAGGATGCTGAAACCCAGCGGGCGATGATGCAGGAGGCCGTTCAGGCGGCGGTGCGTGAAGCATCGGAAGCCCGTCAGGCCGAGGCCGCCAAAGCGGAAGAAGCCGCCCGTTTGCAGGGCGCATTGGATGCTGGCGGCACCGGGGGCAATGCACCGGCGGCCGCTCCGTCGGAAAACCGGGTGTTTGAGCGTTACGCCGGGGCTTTGATCCGGGTTTACAGTTGTGTGGCCGAGAAAAAGTTGATCGGCGAAAGAACCGGTGAAACGGTAAGTTTCTATCCGGTAGTGGATTTCGGCAACGGCAGGATTTTGATCGTCGGAGCCTTGAACCGCTTTGCCGGTGACTGGGATACCGCTTTGAGATTTGAGGATGTCACCAAAGTCCAGATGACCTATTCCCTGCCGTTTGGTGACGGCAGTTCATCTCCGACGCTGATCGGGGGCAGGATGCTGGTCAGCGGTCAGATGCTCCATCTGGCAGGTTTTGAATACAGTGAAGGATTGGTTCAACCGTTGCGGGTGCTGGATGCCGCCGCATTGCAGCAGCGTGGTGTGGAAGATCTCTTTCTTTTCAAATGCGGCAGTTTTGATGCCAATACCCGTCTGACCGGCCGGGTGTCATTGATCATGGATGAGAATAATCCGGCACTTTTCATCCGCAACATCGGCCGGGCCGGAATGTCGCTGGATCAGGGGGATATCATCATGTCCATTCAGGGCGAATTTGTAGGAATCGTTTCAGGCCGGGTGAAAAAGGATGGTGTTGACGGGGTGATCGTGCCGCTGATCAAAGATGTCGCCCAACTCTGGGAAGAAGCGGTGGCGATCCCGCTGGCGAAAAATCCGCAGGAGCAGTTCTACTCCGGATTCGGCAGTGGAATGCGTGATCTGCGCACCCGTATCCCCGGCGGTTTTGAGCGCGATAACTATCGGCAATAAAAATCTGATGCCGGCAGGCATGAGCAAATGGTGAATATGGAACAATGGGATAAAAACAGTGATCCGGGCGCAACGATCCCGGCGGCTTCCACCGGAGACGGAAATGTTTCCGACTTTGGCAAACTGCGGGAGGAGTTTCATATTTTCCCCGGTGAAGACGGTTCCAAATATGAGGAACTCAAATTGCTCGGCATGGGCGGTATGGGGGTGGTTTTCAGCGCAAAAGATCCCACGCTGGAGCGTCATGTGGCGGTGAAAATATTGCGTGAACCATTCCGTCATGACCGGGAACAGATCGCCAAATTTGTCAATGAAGCGCGCATCACCGCCCGGATCGACCACCCCAATATCGTGGCGGTGCATCAGTTGGGGGTCAATGAACATCACGGCATCTATTTTTCCATGCGGCGCATCAGCGGCGAAACTTTGCAGAATGCCATCCGCCGTCTGCGTGAAGGCGATACCGGTGCGCAACAGCAATACACCACCCGGCGTCTGCTGGATATCTTCATCGCCGGATGCAACGGTGTCGCCGCCGCCCATGAGAAAAAAATTCTGCATTGCGATTTGAAACCGGCCAATATCATGGTCGGGGCATTCGGTGAAGTGCTGGTGCTGGATTGGGGATTGGCCAAAGAATTCGATGCTCCGGCGAGTGTCAGACGCAACAATATTTCCGGTACTCCGGCATATATGGCTCCCGAATTGGTCTGCGGCAGTGTTGACCGCCCGGATGAATTGACCGAAGTTTATGCCATGGGTACGATCCTCTATTCGATTTTGACGTGGCGGGTCGCCCCATTTGATATGTCACTGGAAAAAGAGGTATTGCTGGAAAAGGTCGCCAGCGGCAAATATCTGCCGTTGCGTGCGCCCAAAGGCGGGCATTTGCCCCGGGAATTGGCTGCCATCTGCCGCAAAGCCATGTCATCTGATCGCAGTGAACGTTACGCTACGATCACAGAATTGCTCTCTGATCTGCATAATTTCCGGGACGGCCGTCCGGTGAAAGCATATTCCCCCAATGCGGTCTACCGGTTTTTCAAGTTGTGCCGCCGCCATCCGGCGATTCCGATCGCCGTGATCGTTGCCGGTTTTACGTTGCTGGCTTACAGCATGACTTTGCGCCTGATCGAGTACACCAATGACCGTTCATTTCTCAATGCTTCACAACTGACTTTACAGGTTGCCGATGATCACTTCCGCAGCAGTATGATGCAGTTTCAGCGCACCCCCCGGCCGGAGGAGTTGTCTCATCCGGTGCGTCTGGCGATCCGGGAACGCAACTTTCTGTTGCAGGCGCAGTTGGCGATGCGGGAATATTTTTCCATTCTGGATTCGGCGGCGGGGTTGTCCGCTTCCGGCCGGAAGGAGTTTGCCGAACTCTATGCGGTTCATATATTCAAACGGATCTTCGCTTTGCAGCTTCAATCCGGCGACACGGATGAAGTTCATGAAGTGCTGGAAAGATGCCGCCGCTGGTCATTCTTTCAATATGCCTGTGAAAAAGATCATTCGCTGGCGGCGATGGTTCGCCATATCGAAAATGATACCGGGGTGATAACCATTCAACTCGGCGGCGGTGAGGCGGTCATGCGCGCCGGTTTGACGATGTCTGACGGCAAGGAATATGAGCTGGAACTGTCAAACGGCAAGGTGTTGGAATTAGCCGCCGGAGATTATTATTTGCGTCTGGAAAACGGTATGCAGGCCTTTTTCCGGATCGTACCCGGCGGCAATGAAACGTTGTTTCTGCCGGTGTTGCCGGATGAACCGTCGGCGGTGGTGATACCGGCCGATCACTTTTTCATCGAATTGCCGACCTCCGGAGTGATCCGTTGCAATCTGGAACCATTCATGATCAAGCCGTATAATGCTCCGGCATATTTCACACTTGAAGAGGCGCAGGCGTTTCTGGAATTACTAAATTGCGGCAGTGACTCGTGGCGTTTGCCCAATGCCGCTGAATTGCAGAAAGCGTGGCGGCCGGGGAGGGATGACAAGGTCAGTCTCTACGGACTTCCGGCGGTTTCCGGCCCGGTGATTTTGTATAATGGTGAATTTTACGATCCGCATACCGGCAAGATCGAACATGATGTGCCGGGAGATCGCGGGTTGTTGTATCTGGTGAAGAATATAGATTGACAGTAGTTGGCTATGATCGATTTTAAAAATATTTCCAAGAGTTATTCCGGTGAATATATTCTCAAAGATGTGAATTGCCGGATCAATACCGGCGAAAGAGTCGGTGTCGTCGGCCCCAATGGCGCGGGCAAAAGTACCCTTTTCGGCATGGTCACCGGTGAAGTCGTGCCGGATTCCGGTTCGATAGTCATTCCCCGTGACAGCCGTCTGGGGATCATGCGTCAGCACATTGCCGAGGCGGATCTTGACCGCTCTCTGCTGGAATTCACCGCCGATGCGATCCCCGAATTGAAAAGTTATTCCGCTGAATTGGAGGAACTGGAAAACCGCATGGCTCTCTGTGAAGATGATGATCTTTTGGAATCCATGCTCAAACGGCACGGATTTTTACAGAGTTCCATCGAGCATCTCGGCGCATATCATCTGGATGTCGAAGCCAAGCAGGCATTGACCAGCCTCGGTTTTCCGGTAGCGAAACTGGATGCCAGACTGGGGGAATTTTCCGGCGGCTGGCAGATGCGTGCCGCATTGGCAAGGGTGCTGATCTCCCGGCCGGATATTCTGTTGCTGGATGAACCGTCGAACTATCTGGATATTCCGGCAGTGGAGTGGCTCTGCCGTTTTCTGGCCAATTTTCAGGGAACTTTGCTGTTGATCTCCCACGACCGTTTTCTGTTGCGTAAACTGGCATCGATCACTTTGGAAGTCAACCGCGGTACCGTGACCCGTTATGCCGGTAATTACGATTTTTACAACCGGGAAAGAGAGCAGCGGCGCATTGCGCTGGAAGCCGCCAAACGCAATGCCGACCACAAAAAAGAACAACTTGAACGCATGATCGACCGTTTCCGCGCCAAAAGCACCAAGGCGGCCGCCGCCAAAAGTGCGCAGAAAAAGCTTGACCGGATCGAGGATGTCAAACTGGCTGATTCGCTGGATTACCACGGCGTTATCCGCTTCCCGGAACCGCCCCCCGCCGGAGCCGAGGCGGCAAGATTGGAAAATCTTTCTTTCGGCTATCAACCGGAAAATTTGTTGTTCAAAGATGTGAATCTGGATATCGCCGCCGGAGAAAAACTGGCGATCATCGGTTATAACGGTATGGGTAAGACAACGTTGCTCAAATTGATCGCCGGAGTGTTGAAGCCGGTTTCCGGCCGGGTCGTGCCGGGACATCACATCGTCATCGGTTATCAGGCGCAGGAATTTGCCGAGTTGGTCAATGATGAATTATCCGTTTATGATGCGGTCAGAGCCGCCTTGCCGCCGGATGCATCGACTGCCAATGTCGCCAATGTGGCTGGTGCATTCGGCTTTTCCGGCGATGCGATGAAAAAGCCCTGCGGAGTGCTTTCCGGCGGAGAGAAGATCCGGCTGCAAATGGCGAGGATCTTTGTGAATCCGCCCAACTTTCTGATTCTGGATGAGCCGACCACCCACCTTGATCTGGCGGCAAGAGAGTTGCTTCAGGAAGCGTTGCGCCGCTATTCCGGCACGGTGGCAATGGTCAGTCACGATATTGAATTTGTCCGTAATGTGGCGCAGACCGTCTGGGAAGTAAGTCCCGGCAAAGTGACCAAGTATTTCGGCAATTACGACTATTATCTGGAAAAATCTGCCGCCTCCGGAGATGCACCGGTATCGCAAAGTATTTCACCTTTGAGCGATTCACTTACCGCTAAAGACCGCCGCCGGGCCAGGGCGCAAGCAAGGAATGCCATTGCCGGGGAGTTGAATAAGGCGAAAAAAGAGGTGGAAAAACTGGAAGCACTGCTGGATGAGCAGAGCAGTCGCAAAGCGGTGCTGGTGGCCAAATTGTCATCCGGGGAAAAGGTCGATTTTGCCGGATTGAATACCGAGTTGGCGGCGTTGGATAAAGCGATCGCTGAAACCGAAGCCCGCTGGGAAGAGCGCGCCGGAGAGTTGGAAGCACTCCGGCTGGAAAATGACCGTATCAATGCCCAGTAAACTGAATTGACTTTGGCGGCAATGAAAATTTGTCGCTAACGTTTATCCTTTCACCGGAATATCTCTGTTATTTTCACTCAACACAAAAAAAGAACCGTTGCTTACCTTTGGGGTTGGTCATGCAACGGCCCTTGAGGGGGTGAGAAAGTTATTTTCTTCTTTTCTGCTGCGGTTGGGATGCCGGGCGGTCGATGGGCATTTTACCCAGATCGGCGGCGATATTCAGTGCTTCGAGCAACACCACATCGCCGGCCTGGCTTTCACCGCTTTCATCGGTGAGCAATCTTTCCGCTTCTCTGGCGATCTCTCTTTCCCGGCGGTAGATCTCGTAACGGGCCTCTTCATTGAGCGTGATGGTGCGGCGGTCACGGATGGTGCGGTAGAGGGCGATCTGCCGGATAAATGCCTGATAAGCGGCATTTTCCGCAATACGGGCGGCAGACTGCTCACGCAGTTGGGCGATCTTGCGGTCGAGGTTGCGGTCAAAGATATTCAATCTGACACCGGGGATTTGATCCCACGGCAGGTGGTTATCCAGATAGATCTCTCCGGCGCGCATCTCTTCGGTAAGCGACGGCAGAATGATATCCGGAATGATGCCCAACTGCTGCACCGAACTGCCCGCCGGACGGAAGAACATGGCGATCTCAAAGGTCAGCGCTCCGGCGGGCAACTGACTGCCGCTTCTGAACCAACTGCGGTAACGGTCGAGCGATTCGACCCGCAGAACTGTGCCTTTGCCGAATGTACGGCTGTCACCGACCACCACCGCACGTTTGGCATCCGCCAGCGCACCGGTGAAAATTTCCGTGGCGGAAGCGGACATCTTGCTGGTCAGCAGAACCAGCGGCCCATCGTAAGCGATTTCGCCGGAGGGGTCATTTTCCACTTCCATACCATCTTTGGTTCTGATCTGTACCACCGGGCCGCCATTGAGGAATAAGCCGGTCAGGGTGATCGCATCCGGCAGACTGCCGCCGCCGTTGCTCCGCAGGTCGATCAGGATGCTTTGCACATCTTTGGTGCGGAATTCTTCGAGGATGCGCAACACATCGGTACTGGCTTTGCGGGCATTCTGATCGCCGCGCATGGCCGCTTCAAAATCCATGTAGAATGAGGGCAGGGTAATGATGCCGACCCGCACTCCATTGACCTCTCTGATCTCTCCTTTTGCCGCTCCGGCCTGCAGATTGATCCGGTCACGCACGATAGTGACTTTGATCGGGGTGGAAGCGTTGCCGGAAAGGATCTCCAGCGTGACCCTGGTGCCTTTTTCACCGCGGATATACTGCACGGCCTGACTTACCGGCATATCGATCAGGTCGGTAACTTCGCCGTCTTCCTGGGTGACCGAGATGATCCGGTCGCCGACCTTGATTTTGCCGGATAATTCGGCGGGGCCGCCGGGAACCAATTCGACGATTTTGATGTAACCGTCTTCGCTGGTGAGCGTGGCACCGATACCGGTAAGCGACAGTGACATATGGATATCCATATCATCGCTGGATTTCGGAGCCTGGTAGTTGGAGTGTGCGCCGTAGGATTGCGCCATGCAATCGAGCAGGATACCCAGAATATCGATCCTTTCCCGTTTGTCGATGCTGTTGCCGACATCACGCTGACGCTGTAAAATGCGGGCTTTGGGATCACGCACCGGAGTCGAGGAAGATTCTCCGGCAGAAGCATCCGGATTATTGGCCCGTTCTTCCTGTTCCAGTCTGGCACTCAAGCGCAGAGAGAGCAACTCATTTTTGACATGTTTGCGCCACAATTCTTTCATGGCCGCTTCATTTTCCGGCCGGGGCTGCTTGCTCAAATCGACGGCGATCTCCTCATCGACGGTGAAATCGATTTCGGAATCGAACATCTCCTGCGTGAATCTGCGGTATTGGGCGTAACGCTGACGGTAAAGGTCGTAAACCTCAAAAGCGAAATCATATTCGCCATTCTGCAGTTTGCTGCCGATGGTGTTGCGGTAACTGGAAAAACGCTGGATATCCTGAAGGGTGAAGAACATATGCAGCGGATCAAGTTCGTCGAAATAACGGTCGAAAATTCTGGCGGATAATTCCGGAGACATTCTGACTGCGGAGTAGTGGTGACTGTCGAGCATCCGGGCGGTCATGGCGGCGATATTGCGGAAATCGGCGGCGGAGTAGTCGGCTGAAGAACCGCGCTGCCGCCCGCCGGAAGAGCCTTTCTGGCCTTTATTGTTATCGGCCACATGACAGGCGGTGTGCTGTTCGGCGACGCAACTGGTATTCAGGGCGATAATTGCGGCGGCAAAGAGGATCTGCAAAATTTTTCCCGGCATTTTCTTATCCTTTCATCAGGTATCTTTAATACATATATAATATTTTAATATACACTCTCAAAAATGACAAGTCAAGTGTTTTTTTTCCGGAATCAGCGGTGGTTTTTAAGATAATTGAGCAAATTGACCGTTCCGGAATTGCGGCCGTCTCCGAAAAATGAGCGGTAGGAGAAAAACGCCGCTCCGGAAACATGATACCGCATCCGGTTGTAGCGCAGTTGATTGATCAATTCATTGCTTTGCCATTTGCCGCCATTGTATGCGGCGATGCCGATGTAAAGTTTTACTCCGGTGCCACTTACCACTGAACACCACCAGTCGGTCAATGCTGCATAGGCTGCCACATCGTGAGCGAAATCCCAATATATTTGCGGTGCGATATAATCCACATAGCCCAGTTTGACCCATTTTCTGGTGTCGGCAAAAAGCACGGAAAAACTCTCTTTGCCGCCGGTAAGTGAGCCGTTGCCGTTGGTTGAACGGTTCGCCCAGATGCCGAATGGACTGATGCCGAAGCGCACCCGGCGGTTCTGGATCAGGTTATTCCGGGTGATGGTCAGCCGCACCCGGTAGATCAGCGTATCGGTGTTGTTTCTGCGCCAGTTATCCAGCGTAAGGTTGTCGGGGTTGAAGCGGCGGAAGGTCGCCTGATCCTCATTGCCCAGTTTTTCATAAGGATAGAAGTAATCGTCAAAGTGGATGGCATCGACCTGATAGCGTGAAACGATATCCCGGACGATGGTACAGAGATGGGTGATGACTTCCGGACGGCCGGGGTCGAGGAAAAGCTGATTGCCCGCCGGATTGCGTTTGACCAGCACACATTGCGGATTTTTCCGGGCGAAGTTGTTGGGGGCAAGCGTTGCCAGATAAGCACTTTTGGATAAATTGGTATTGCCGGTCACCCGGTATGGATTCAGCCACGCATGGAATTCCAGCCCCCGTTTGTGGGTCTCATCGATCATGAATTTCAACGGGTCGAAACTGCCCAGCCCGGTTCCCTCTTTTCCTGCCAGCCAGCGTGACCACGGGGCCAGCCCGGTCGGGTAAAAGGCATCACAGTTGGAACGGATCTGGAAGATTATGGCGGTGAATCCCGCCGCCTTGATATTGTCGGCCATCCGGCGGAAATCCCGTTGAAATTCTGCCGCGCTCCGGTGAGTCGGGAAGTCGATATTTTCCACCACAGCCACCCAGATACCCCGGAATTCATCCGGACGGATGGCGGCATCACGGATCACCACCTGCCGGGTGTCAAATCTGCCGGCATAACGCACCGGGCGGCCGGCACTGTCACGCAGAACTTCACCGGAAAGCGGGAGCAAACCGAAAAATAAAAGTTGCAATATCCTGTGGTATATAGATTTGAACATATCATCCTTTATTCGTTGAAGTCCGGGGGCAGTTCCGGACGTTTGCCCCGCTTGCGGAATGGCTTGCTCCGGTAGTTCTTTTCCGGATGGTGTTTTTTCCGGCGCGGAGCCTGATACAAATGGAACTCTCTCGGGTCATGTCCGGCGGGGAACTTACGCTCCAATTCAGTAACATCCTCATTCAAAGAAAGGTGACGGATGAGTAATAATTCCCGGCCGTGGGCGTATGATTTGTGGCGCATCAAAGCGGGTACATCCGTTTCCGCGGATTGTTCCAGCATACTTTGCATCGTCATAATTTTTATTGCCGCCTCCCGCACTTTGACCATCAATGTTTGCGGGGCGAATATTTTACCTATCCACTTATAAAGCACTTCATCGACCAATTCATCCCGCCGTTTCCACACTTTGCCCGGCTGGTAATTCAACTCGGCCATGACAAAAGGCAGTGTGATCGCCGCCAGAGCCAGTGAGATGCTGTCACGGTAAATGCCCGCTTCGATCCGGCAGTTGCGTTCATAGAGCAGATCCATTGCCCGTTTGCAGGCCGTGCTGCCCCAGTTTTCCGCCAGCACCGGCAGGAAACTGGTCAGCAATCCGTAATCGAAGAAAACTTCAAAGTGGCGGTCACAACTGCTGGATTTCAGGATCTTTTCCAATTCCAGTGAGAGCCTGCCGGCAGAAGCGTGTTTCAGAAGCGGCAACGCTCCGAAAAGGGCATTTTCGGTGGCACTTTCCAGCGAAAAGTCAAATTGAGCCACCAGTTTCAAAGCCCGGATCATGCGCACGGGGTCTTCTTCAAAACGCAATGCCGCTTCGCCGATGGCGCGGACGACGCCGTTTTCGATATCCTTTATACCCATGCCGGTATGGTCGATAAGAACCTTATTCACCGGGTCGTAAAAGAGGGCGTTGACGGTGAAATCCCGGCGGAAAGCATCCTCTTTTGCCGTGCCGTAATCGTTGTCGGAAACGATCAGGTTTTCCGGCATTTTCTGGAATTTTTCATCATTTTTATCCCCGGCATGGACAGATGGCGTCCGGCGGAAGGTGCTTACTTCAAAGAGTTCACCATTGACCGTCACATGGGTCAGACGGAATCTTTTGCCGATGATCCGGGCTTTGCGTCTGCCGAAAACCTGCCGGACTTCTTCCGGAGTGGCCGAAGTGGAAATATCAAAATCTTTCGGCTTGCGTTTCAGGAGCAGATCCCGGATCGCTCCGCCGACGATATAGGTTTCAAATCCCGCTTTCTGTAACGCATCGACGACCTGATACGCTCCGCGGGATATTTCAAAATCATATTCCATTACCGGCTCCTTACATCCCGCTGGATTATGGTATCCACGCACTCCAGTTCCGGGTCGAGGAATGGGTAATCGGCGTTGTAGTGCAATCCCCGGCTTTCCTTGCGTTTCAGCGAGGAATCAATGATCAACTCTGCCACGGTGGCGATGTTGCGCAACTCCACCAGATCGGCGGTAACGGTGAAATCCCAATAATATTTTTCGATCTCTTTGCGGATGAGTTTGATCCGGTTTTTGGCCCGTTCCAGCCGTTTGTCGGTGCGGTAGATGCCGACATAGTCCCACATGAAGCGTCTGATCTCATCCCAGTTGTGGGCGATAAGCACCTGCTCATCGGAGTCGGTGGCATTGCCGGTGGTCCAATTCATTGCTTTCCGGATATCCGGTTCGACGGCTTTGAACGATTCAAATTTGTCGTTGATATCTTTGGCGATCGCTCTGGGAATGACCATCGCTTCGAGCAGACTGTTGCTGGCCAGCCGGTTGGCTCCGTGCAATCCGGTGCAGGCGGATTCGCCGACGGCATAAAGACCGGTGATATTCGATGCGCCGTTGACATCGGTTTTGATGCCGCCGCAAACGAAGTGTGCCGCCGGGACGACGGGGATCAGGTCATGAGCCATATTGATCCCGGCTTCCAGACATTTGGCAAAGATATTGGGGAAGCGCAGTTTGAGAGTTTCCTCGCTCAAGTGACGGATATCCAGATAGACACACTCTTCCCCGGTACGTTTCATTTCCGAGTCGATGGCTCTGGCGACGACATCGCGGGGCGCGAGGCTCTGCATCGGGTGGTATTTCTGCATGAATTCCACCGGTTCGGCATCGCGTTTTTCCCGGCACTTCAAAACGGCACCTTCGCCGCGCAATGCTTCACTGATGAGGAACGATCTGATCGTCGGGTGGTAGAGGATCGTCGGGTGGAACTGGATGAATTCCATGTTGGCGATCTTCGCTCCGGCGCGGTAAGCCATGGCGACACCTGAACCGCACGCCACATCCGGATTACTGGTATAAAGATAAACTTTTCCGGCTCCGCCGCAGGCAATGGTGGTAGTGGCGGCCAGAGCGGTAAAGATTTCGCCATTGGTGCAATTAAGAACATAACAGCCGAAACAGCGGTTGGTACCCGGCAGACCGAGACGTTTGCTTACGACCAGATCGATGGCGATATGATTTTCAAAAACTTCCACGTTGGCCATTTCCCGGATGGTTTTGACCATTACTCTTTCCAGTTCCGCTCCGGTGATATCTCCGGCGTGAAGCACCCGGCGTTTGTGGTGACCGCCCTCGCGGCCCAGATCGAAATCTTCCGGATTATCCTGATGGCCCAGATCGCCTCTGGTGGTGAATTTTGCGCCGAGTTCGATGATTTCCCGGATGGCATCCGGCCCGGCTTCCACGATGGCACGGACGGCTTTTTCATCACACATCCCGGCACCGGCGGTCAGGGTATCGGCGACGTGTTCATCGAATGTATCGAGTTTATCCATGACACACGCCACGCCGCCTTGAGCGAAACGGCTGTTGCATTCATCGATCTCACGTTTGGTGAAAATGGCGATGCTTCTGCCGCTTTTAGCCAGATGGTAAGCGCACGTCAAGCCTGCCAGACCGCTGCCGATAATAATATGATCAAATTGTTTAATTTCGTGAATTTTCATTTTTTCCCCCGAAATTATAAAAAAATCTTTATTCAAATTACATATAATATACATCAATCTTCCAAAAATACCAGAAAATATCAGACGGTTTCGTTTTTTTTGCTTTTTTTTTGCTTTTTTTGGGGAAATCGTGTTGACAAATGGAAAATCACGGCTATATTATATGACATAGTGAACGAAATAAGACGTTCCTCGCTCCGGCATAGCTCAATGGTAGAGTAGGTGGCTGTTAACCACTTGGTTCCTGGTTCGAGCCCAGGTGCCGGAGCCATTTTTTTTGCCCGGATTATGGAAAATTGCGGGCCTTGCGGGCGTCGTTCGTTCAGTCACGTACGCAAGTACGCTCCTTCACTCTCTCCTTGCAAAACCCGAAATTTTCTCATACTCCGGGCAAAAAAAGCCGTTGGGTGGTTTGGCTCTGCGGCCTGACGGCCTTGACAGGGGCTGCCGCCCCCGTACCCCTGCGTGGGGCTCTGCCCCACACCCCGCCCGTGATGATTCCATGTAGGGCTTCGCCCCGTCCCCCCACGGGCGGTTTGTACCGCCCTTTACAGGGGCTGCCGCCCCCGTACCCCTGCGTGGGGCTCTGCCCCACACCCCGCCCGTGATGATTCCATGTAGGGCTTCGCCCCGTCCCCCCACGGGCGGTTTGTTCCGCCCTTGACAGGGGCTGCCGCCCCCGTACCCCTGCGTGGGGCTCTGCCCCACACCCCGCCCGTGATGATTCCATGTAGGGCTTTGCCCCGTACCCCCACTGGCGGTTAGCCTCGCCCTTGACAGGGGCTTTGCCCCCGTACCCCGGCGGCCGTTATTGTCCGTTAAAATCAGGTCGATCCGGCAATCAGAGTGGGGCGTTTTTATTGCCTCATCGACGGTTTATGACAGAAACTCATATTGATTTCCCGCTTGAAATTTCCGGAAATTGATAGATTTTCGATTTTGTTGTACCCACGATCTCTGAAGCCGTAAGCCTCCTGATCTTGTTGTTAAAACCTGCCCAAATCCTGAAAATCCCCGCGCATAACTTTGGCTGCTCACTTTTTGCCGGGATAAAGATTGAAAAATTTATTGCGGGGTGCTATAGTAATATGATTGACATCCGATAATATTAAAATTGCCTTAACCGATCCTTGCGGAACATTTTTGCGCAATATATCTTTGGAGATGGATTTATATGTATGGTTTCGAGAAGATTTCTCCTGTTCCTTCTTTCCCTGCCGGAGAACCGGAGTTTGTAAGTGAATTGAGAAAATATCCCAGCCGTAAACCTCTCTGGCAGCAGGGGGATTTCCCGCCGGATGCCGTCGATTTACACCACGGCTGGAAACTTGATATCCGTTTCCCCGATCCGGAAGAACTCCTGAAAAGCGCATACGATGCTCTGGAACGGTTCAAAGAGGCATACACTGATAAAAGTTCTGATGCTTTGACTCTTCGTGTCGAAAAAAATCCTCAACTTGCCTTTGAAGAATACATTATCGATGTTGCTCCGGGGCGCATCACACTTCAGGCGGCAGATACCGAAGGTGTACGGCGGGCAGTTTATGATCTGATCGACCGGATGCGGGGAAGCCGTGTTCCCGCTCTTGAATTCGGTACTGTCCGCCGCAAGCCGTGGTTGAAAAACCGCATTTCCCGCTGTTTTTTCGGGCCGATCAAGCGTCCGCCGTTTTTCCGGGATGAGTTGACCGACGGGATCGATTACTATCCGGAAGGTTATCTGGATCAGCTTGCTTCCGAAGGGATCAACGGCATTTGGCTGACTGTCTCCTGGAAGGAATTGGCGGTCACCGGATTTTTTCCGGAAGATCCTTTGCGGGCCAAAAGGATCGGAAAACTTAAAAAAACGGTGGAAAAATGCCGCAAATACGGTATTAAAGTGTGGGCATTTTGCATTGAGCCGATGTCGTGGCATCCGGTTGCGAATCCTTTGCCGGAAAATTGCAGAAATATGATAGGCGAGCCGTCGTTATTCGGTGGTTATCAGGCGTTTTGCATCGGCAGTGAAGAGGGCAGACGTTATGTGCGTGAGAGTACCTCCTCTATTTTTCGTGATGTTCCCCATCTGGGTGGAATGATGCTCATTTCCCTCGGTGAAAGACCGACATCCTGTTTGAGTTACATTGATGAAATTGAGAGCGATACCCATCCCTGTGCGGCAAAGTGCGGTTTGAACAACTCTCAAATACTCAATGCTGTTCTTTCAAATATCAAAGACGGCATCCGGGATGCCGGAAGTGATGCCGAAGTTCTCAGTTGGCTTTACTCACCCCGCCCCGGTCAGATCCGGGACTGGTGGTTTGATCTGCCGTCGGAGTTGGATGAAGACAAAATTCTGGCATTCAACTTTGAATCCGGCTGCACCAAGGCTCAAACCGGAAAAGTCCATGCCGGCGGAGATTACTGGCTTTCTGCCATCGGCCCTTCTGACCGTTTCGGCAGAATGGCGGCTGCGGCAAAAGGCCGTTGTAAATTTGCCGCCAAACTTCAGGTGGGCTGTTCCCATGAATTGGCAACCGTTCCCTTTATGCCGGTGCCGGGCAACCTTTATCAGAAGTACAAGGCTATGAAAACTTCAGGCGTGGAACACGTCATCCAATGCTGGTACTTCGGCAATTATCCCGGCATTATGAACCGTGCCGCCGGAAAACTTGCCTTTGAGGAGTTTGACCGGGATGAAAAAAGTTTTCTTACTGACCTTGCCCGGTCGGAGTGGGGCGATGCCATGGCGGAAACGATCGCTGATATGTGGATGAAATTCGGCAAAGCATACAGCAATTATCCGCTGGATATCCAATATCAATATTACGGTCCGATGCATGACGGTATCGTCTGGCCGCTTCATGTGAAACAGGTATTCCGTCCGCTTACCCGTTCATGGAAACCGGATAATTTTCCAGCCGGGGATGCCATCGGTGAAGCTCTTGCCAATCACTCTCTGGCCGACAGTGAAATTCTTACCGGCATGATGGCAGAGCAGTGGAATGAAGCTGTTGCCATTCTTCCCGAACTCCGGGAAATGTATGCTGATTATCCGGAGCGGCAGCGGGATTGTGATCTTTACGAAGCCTTGCAACTGTTGATAAACTCCGGTTCCCGGATCATGAGTTTCTACCATTTGCGGCAGTTGCTCCACACCGGAAACCGGGCCGTGATACCGCAGATGCGGGAACTGGCGGAGTTGGAGAAAAATGCTTCGGCAAGAATGATCGAACTTTGTCAGCGTGACTGCCGCCTCGGTTATCACTCGGAAGCGGAAGTTTACAAATACCATCCGGCGAAATTGCAGTGGCGTATCGGAGAACTGGAAAAGACCATTTCCGCTCTTGATGAACTGGCTGAAAAAGATTCCGCCGAAATAACAGAAATGGTTAAATGGCGCGGCCCGACTATAGAACTTGACCGGAAATACTCCGCCGGAACTTTCTCCTGTTCGGTGGCAAAAGTTGGCAATGAATTGCTTTTTACCATTGAATATGAAAATATTTCCGGAGAAGTTTCGCAGGAGTTGCGCCAGTTGATGCTGATGGATAAAAGCGGCATGAAACTGCCGATACTGCTGTTGGTGCAACCCGGTGGTGAAAGTTTCGGTTACAGCAACTCCGGTCAGGGCGCAATCATTTCCGGTCTCGGCGGCAATAAATTTCTGGTCAGAGTGCCGTGGGGCAGATTTGAGTATGCAACGGAGATCTTTGTGGGCTTCCAGAGGATATGGTTCGATGCAGACAGCAAAATGCAGTGTGACAATGTGCCTCCGGTTGAGGAGGAACTGGAATTCCGCCTCAATTTAGGCGGTCACTCTCCGGAAAGATACGCCCTTTTGCAACTCTAACTGCCGTAAATCTCCCTATCTGTGCCGGTGATTTTTACGCATTGCCGCCGGAGTCATGCCGGTATGCTGGCAAAATACCCGCGACAGGTGTGAACGGTCAACAAATCCGGTTTGCGCTGCAATTTCCGATATGGACATATCAGTATCGGTCAGAAGTTTACCGATCAATTCCATCCGGTGAAGTACCCAGTAGAGCCGGGGCGTGATCCCGGTCGTTTCCTTGAAAAGTGCCAGAAAACGGGGTTTGGATAAGTTGGCACACCGGCATAACTCGTCAAGGGAATACTTTTGGATTTGGTGTTTATCCATATATTCCAGCACTTTCCGTATTCTTTCATCGGATGTATGGTGTTGATTGGTTGCCGGATCGCCGAAATTTTCCGGCGGGATATTCAAAAGCAGTGAACCTATTGTTACATATATCGCCAGAGATTGTTTTTCAACTGATTTTCCGGTCAAAAGCAGTTCCGTATATTTCTCTGTTTTAAAAATGATCGGTTTGTTTTTGGGTGAGGCAAATGATGTGCCGGTGGAAAATTCCACAAAATTGTGGATAAACGGAGAAATCGTATGCGCCATACTCATTGTATATGGCGGAATAAGCACCATTGTTCCCGGCGACATGACGATCGAACAATCATTGAATTCCAGAATCGCACCGGGAGAATCGTTCCAGTAAAGACGCCAGAATTTGGAAATACAACGGGGACTGTTCCAATACTCCAGATGCCGGTGAAAACCATAATTTACGATCGTCAGTTCCGGCTGCGGCAATTCCCGTGACGGGTTGGCAAAATCGATAATTTTATACCTGTTTTTAACCATTTTATACCTTTATTTTTTAACTTTCATACACTATATTATAAACGTGTAATGAAAAAATGCAATCCGGTTAAACAAAAAAACTTCAAAAAAATCATCCCCAAAACATTTTTAAGGAGAAAACAAATGAAAAATCTGAAGAGTGAAAAAAGTTTCCGGCATGCCGGAGTGAAGTCATTTGACTTCACTCTTATTGAACTTCTCGTAAGCACTGTTATCTCATCATTGCATTTTTTGACACAAAAAACTGCGATTGAAACTAAACAAAGAATACCGCTTTTCTTTGAAAGCGAAAGGGGGCGCGGGGGAAAGGGAAAACTCTCTTTTCCCGTGAAAAGAAAGTTTTCCTTGTCCACCGCACACTCATTTACTTTAATAGAACTGCTCGTCGTCATTGCCATCATCGCCATTTTAGCGGCGATCCTGCTTCCCGCCCTCAATTCCGCCCGTGAACGCGGGAGAGCTGCCAGTTGCATAAACAACCTTAAGCAGATGGGCAGTTTTAATGGAATGTATATGAATGACTCTGATTACTATGTGCCGCGTCAGGGAGCATCCGGAACTTACAGTTGGATACCGCTCTTGGCACGTTATGCCGGATATGATGTCCGCGTCAATGCCTCCATGCAGTACCATGTGCCGAAAACACTGGATATGCCCATCTTCCAGTGTCCCAGTGCCTCCAAACTTTCCAACGTGACTGTCGGTGGCTCCTCTTACTGCGGCACCGGCACCAATTATACTTCAAATCAGTTTGTTACCGGTAAAGACTGGTGTGAGTACAAAGGCGATCCTCACAATAATAACTCCAGTAAGGCCGGGGCCATCAAACGGGCAAGTCAGATTTATCTCTTTTTGGAACACGCGGAACTTGATACGCCCTGGTACGGAGGCGTGGATGCCAGCGGTTACGATAGAGTCGGTTACCGTCATCCCGGTGGAGATATTCAGATTTATGATAAAGCCAAAAAAGGGGATGATGTTCCCGCAAGTGCCGGTATGAATGTGGTCATGTGCGACGGCAGTGTGAGAACTGTCCACGGCAATATCTGTCTGGATAGCAGCGATGACGGTTCGTGGAACGCCAAGAAAATGAATTGGGCGGACGAATACGACAAATAATTTTCCAAAAATAAGGTAATCAACTCTTAACTTTTACATAAACAGGAGAAAAGATGAAAAAAATCATTTCATTATTCGCCGCTGCAACAGTTTTTGCCGCTGTTGCCGGAGACAGTTATTACCAGGTGCCGCGAGTGAAGCTGATTCACGACGGATGGGGATTGCAATATCAGGGCCTCCCCGCCGGTGCGACTCCTGACCGCCGGTTTCAGATGACCACGGAGTACATCAAAAATAATGTGCGGATGCTGGAAAGTTCCATCCCCGGCAACGGTATCGTTATCCGTTTTATCACAGATGCTTCCAAATGTGAAGGCCAGCCGGTCAGCATCAATGCGATTTTCGGTGGCAGAAGGCTCAAATATGAGTATTTTCTGGACGATATCGCCAATCTCAAAAATACCGGATTTGAAAAATTCACCGACAACTTCCTCGGCCTGACTGTCAGTCCCGGTAACGTGGATTGGTTCGATGATGAAGCCTGGGCAACCGTTTGCCACAACCATAAAATTGCCGCCCGTGTCGCCAAAGAGGCCGGTCTGGTCGGTATGAAATTTGACATTGAAGAGTATCACCGTAACACTATGTGGCAATTCAATCCGGAAAAAGGCAGAACTCTTGCCGAAACTCACGTCAAGATCCGTCAGCGCGGTCAGGAATTCGGCAGAGCGATTTTCAGCGAATTTCCCGATATGGAAATGCTCTGCTACTGGTGGCTTTCTCTTTGCAGACACAAAAACGATCCATCCCGGCCGGAAGAGGCGGAATATATGGTCGCCGCTTTTGTCAACGGTATCTATGATGTGCTTCCGCCCACGGTCAAAATCCATGACGGCGATGAAAGTTGTGCTTATCGCGCGAATAATGAAGTGGAATTTTATCACCTCGCTATCGACGTCAAAAAACATTTTCTCCGTTTTATCGACCCCAAAAACCTGGCCAAATACCGGGCTCAAACCTTTGTTGCACCGGGAATTTACGTTGACCCCCACTTTGCCGAAAGTTACAATTACTGGAATAATCAACTGCTTCCGGATCTGGAAGTCCTCGGCGGAGCCCAGTTGTTGAAACGCAATCTTATCCATGCTATGGAAGTGGCGGATCAATATGTCTGGATGTGGCATGAGCGTTATGTCTGGTTCCCCAGTCACCATCCGGCCAAACCGATCTGCATTTCCTCCGTTGCCCCGTCGGTCACTGCTGAACTTGATCTGATCGCCAGTCAGAATCAGGTCGCGGATGCGTTGGCACTCATTGCCGCCCGTAATTTGAGTAATATCATTTACAATTCGGCTTTCGATAAATTGCCGGAAAATGGTCAGGTCATTCCCGGATTTGCGGCTTGGCACGGTGCGAGAAATCAGGGGACTTTCTTCCGCAAAGAGATCAACGGCAACGCTGTTGTTGCGGCAAGAGATGTGATCAACGGCTGTATTTATCAGAGCCGTCCGGTTAAGCCGGGGCAAATGTATCTGGTTCGCTGTACAGCGTGGAACATCTCACCGGGCAGCAGAGCCAATGCGATATTCAGTGTCAAATGGAAAAGAAATTTCATCCGTGCGGGCAAACCTTTTGTCGATCGTTTTGCCGATTATCTTAACCGGCAGCATATTTTCCGCCGGCAGGGCGATAAGCCGGAAACGGTGGTGTTTGTGGTCACAGTGCCGGAAAATGCCGAATTTCTGGAAGTAATGCTCAGCGTCACCAATGGCAATGGTCAGGAAATCTATTTCGATAACGTTGAACTTTACCGGATAATGGATTAAAAAATGGTAATTGTCAGAGAATTTACCGACACCGATGCCCTTCAGGCATCGGTGATTTACTTTGAAAGTTTCAAATCCTACTTGAAAGAACGGATGGAAATTTCTGCTCCGCAACCGGCGGGGTATTGGCTTGACAATATGCGCCATACGGTGAACAGTGATTATGAAAATATCAGTTTTGTGGCTGAAATCGACAATAAACTTGTCGGTTGTATAACTGTTTCGGCCGCATTGAAACGGCGTTTGGGGACATTGGTGAGGATCGGAGTTCTGCCGGAATGTGCCGGTAAAGGTGTGGGCAAAAAACTTTTTGCAGCGGCAGATGAGTTCTGGCGGCAGAGAAATATGCGCAAAGTTGCATCTTGCGTATCTTCGATCAATCCCGGAGCGTTGAAATTTTACCAAAGTTGCGGATTTCATGTGGAAGGCACGCTCAAAGACCACTTCTTTGAAGGCGTGGATGAACATCAAATCGCCTTGTTTTACTGATCGTTTTCCAAAAAATGGGAATTGCTTTTATCGTTGACGATAAAAGCAATTGCGGTCTGTCGCAGTCTGTCGCGGAACCGGATCAGGCTTATATGATTTCCAAACCCTGTTTGCCGGGTAATTCGGGCAGGGCGGGGGATGGATTTTGCTGATACCAGAATGCAGTGGCAGAAATGTCATCCTGCAGCGGATTGTAGAATTTCCCCTCATTATCGCCGAGTTTCCAGCCCAGAGCCTGGATCGTCACCCGGAGTTTTTTGCGGAAACGCACCGGGTCACAGACGTGCCAGCGGTAAAGACTGAAACGTTGTTGTGAATTATATAACCCATCGGGACGGATTACTTGCGGCAAACCGGCATAAGGAGTGCAAAATTCACAATACTGTCTTTTGCCGTCGGCACTCAATTTGCGGTCAAAATTGTAGGAACCGCAGAAGTAATCTTCTGTGCCGGTGCCGCAGATGGTCGGAAATTCACCGTCATCGTCGATGTAGAATTTGATTTCTCCTTCGCCCCACCATCCGCAGTTATTCACGCCCCATGCCAGATAAGTGCCGACATAATGTCCCCAACCGGTGATATTATCGGCGATCGTGACTGTTTCCTTGTATTTCAATGGGTTGAATCGGCGGAAACTGGCGCAGAAATAGGCGCAGTCATCCGGCACACCGGTCAGGGTGTAGTCGATTTGATAATAGAGGACGAGTTTTTCATGATCCATATTGGTCAGGGTGATTTTGCAATGTTTCCGGAAGGGCATTTCCCAGTAGCAGTTGAATGCACTGCCGGGATTGTGGGTAACCATCAGGCTGTTGAGCGGGGAAAAATACTCCTGCGGCCATGCGGTGGCGAAAAAGTCCCCGACCGGACATTCGATTGCCGGAGTGTCGCTGTTTTCATAATAGACCCGGAGAATGTAAAAGCGGTTGTGCCTGCCGGCAGCTGTCATCCAGATATGTTGGATCGCTCCGGGGCCGTCGATCTCTGCGAGGGTGAATGTTTCTCCGCTTCCAATGACGATACTTGGTGAAATTTTCCATCCCACTCCGAGTTCAGTGGCGGGGTGGGCGCCGGTTCCGGTGGTGGCCATGCCGCCTTTACCGGGTTCACCGGTGAAATTTTCCGGTGAGATGGAACGGCTTAATGCGTTGGAAAGCCGGGAAAGATTTCCGGGATTCATACCGAGACCGTTAAACATTTTTTTTCCTCCTGCACAGTGTGGTTGAAAATCCGGTTGAATAAATCTGGTGTATGCTGTATATTATACTGCAAAATTCAGATAATTTGAATAGAGAATCTTAAAAAAACATGGATGATCTTATAAAAAATCGCAGAATTTTTCATTACCGCTACTGGGAGGCCATATCCGGCGGAGATTTTCAGGTACGCGGTATCGGCGGGGAAGAATTCATGCCGCCGGGGATGGTTTTCCGCCGGCACGGCACTCCGGATTGGATGTTGATGCTTTATACTCCGGGGTGTGTGGTGACGTTTCAAGGCCGTCCGGTAGTGATAAAAGAAGATACTCTGGGTATATTTCCTCCGGGAACAGAACACTGTTACGGAAATGATGAAGCGGTATGGAGTCACTCATGGATGCACGTTTGCGGCGGGGAAATGGATTTGCTGATGCAGAAATATCCCCGGCTGATCAATACGCCATTGCCCTACGGTCACCGGGCATTTTTGCGGCATCTGGATTATATGGCCGGAGAATTCCGTTGCCGTCGGCGGGATTCATGGCAGGTGTGTCGCAATACAGTGACGCATTTGCTTATGGAAGTTGCTGATTACAGCCGTAATGATAAGAATATTCCCGAAAGAATGTTGAAACTCCGGGGATTTATGGAGAAAAATTATTTGAAACCCCTGACACTTGAAAAATTGGCTCATTATATTTCGGTGTCTGTGCCGTTATTGTCGATGGAATTTAAGAAGAGTTTCGGCATTTCTCCGATAGCCTGCTTGCAGGAGATCCGCTTGCGGCACAGCCTTTATTATCTGTCGGATTTGAATCTTTCCATTGAGGATGTGGCGAACCGTTGCGGATTTCGTGATCCGTTTTATTTTTCCAGGCTTTTCCGTCGCAAATATGGTCAGCCGCCCAGCATCTACCGCTCTTCGATCAATCACGGAGCGTTGAATTTTTACCAAAGTTGCGGATTTCATGTGGAAGGCACGCTCAAAGACCACTTTTTTTGAAGGCGTGGATGAACATCAAATCGCCTTGTTTTACTGATCGTTTTCCAAAAAATCGGAATTGCTTTTATCGTTGACGATAAAAGCAATTCCGTCAAAAGTTTTTGGCAGATGGGGGGCGAAAGAAGATAACCTTTTTTCAAAAAGGCATCTTCTTTCGCAAAACAATTTTGCAACAGCCACCCCGGTAAGAAAAATCCGGTTATTTGGCAACCCATGTTTCACACGGAACGTGTCTTTTGGGCTGGGGATTCTGGTGATTGCGGGCGGTGCCGCATCCACTGCAGATAACCGCAATGGAAAAAAGAATGCTCAAAAAGATGAATTTTTTCATGATTTAATTT
Organism: Lentisphaerota bacterium; assembly: GCA_015061625.1. GTDB lineage: Bacteria > Verrucomicrobiota > Lentisphaeria > Victivallales > Victivallaceae > UBA1784. The sequence goes on from SUWG01000008.1 coordinate 41,824, forward strand.
CCTGTCAACGATATTGGCTTGAATTCAGAATATAGACAAAAGCCGGGCCGTCGGCTTCGACGGTAAGGTCATCGGGATTATTCGGTCTGCTCCAGATGTGATTGGCATCCGGTATCCAGGTGAAAATTTCGCTGCCGGAGATCAAACCGGGATATTCCGGATGTTCCATACCGGCAGTCCATTTGGCCGAACCGTCGGCTTGCAGAGTGAATCCCGGAGCGGCGACCCATTCGCCCTCTTTTTCACCGGCAAGGAGACCGACTTTCATCCGGTTGGGCAGTCCGGCTTCCCAGTTGAGTTGACCCAGTTGCTGATAGAGGGCGATTGCCTCATCCAGTTTTTTGGCTCTGGGGTCATTGCTGATGAAACGGCGGACCATTTCGACAGTAGCGGTATTATTCCGCAGATATTCTGCCATGACCAGACGGATGAATTCCTGAAAAACCTCATCGCCGGTATTTTGGAAAATGATATCTCTGACCGCACTGTAATTTTCAGGAGCGAGGGGGATCTGGGCAAGTTGGGCCTGGAGAGCATCGATTTCAGACTGGATTCTTTCTTCCTGAAATTTGTCGGCGGCATTGGCTTTGGCTTCTTCTTTGGCGGCAATTTGTCTTTGCACTTCGGCACGCTGTGAATCCAAAGCACCTTGCTCTTTGGAAAATGCTCCGAAAAATCCGCAGAATTCCCGGATGCTCAAGCCTTCCATCTGGCCGATCAGGTATTCCAGAATATCCGCTCTGCGTTTTTTGACAGCGAGGGAGAGAATGCAGAATGAGGTTCGGGGAGAACTGACAAAGCGGATCTCATTGGTTCTCTGGTGACGGCCCAGAGCAAATGAGACAAAGGGCATTTTATGCATTTTAGCGGCGTAGGATTGGATGAGCCATTCATACATCCCCAAGGAGAGTTCCGGCTGATCGTTGTCTTTGGTCTCATTGAGCCGGTATTGCTCAAAGGCACTGCTGATGATGAATACGCCCTGATGAGAGGTGTGAAGCGGCCAGAATTGACGGATAACTTCCATATCGGCGTACTCGATAAAAATATGCCAGGATTCGGGATAGGCGATCGCTTCCATGATGACTTGCAACTGTTGATCGACCGAAGTGCCGCGTGCTTTGGCATTGGTCAGGCAGTCACGCATTGCGGCAATTCTGGCATCTCTGCGGCCCTGTTCTCTGAATCTGGCACGGTCAAGGGCGATGCGGGTCTGGCGGGCCAATTGTTTGGCTCCGGCGGTGTAGGCATCGACACATGAGGTTTTGGAGCAGAATGGAGTGCCATCCGGTGATTCAAAATTTTCGTTGCAGTGAGGACATTTTTTCACTGCGGCGTAGGCGGCGACAGAGGAGATGATCGCTGCCAGCAACAAACATTTTTTCATTTTTTTCATTTTCCCTGTTTTTAGATTAATCTCCTGTCAATGATACCTCCATGGTATCTTTGCTTGAGTTTAATATAGCGTAAGTTTTTTTTTTCAAGCACTTACTCTTTTTATGACGTGAATTTTTGTGAACGGCAGACTTTTATTATGTCAGGGCAGGCATAAAAGATTTCAAGAATTTTTGAAACTGTCACTGTTTAAAAAGAAAAACTTATAAAAAAATGGGAATTGCTTTTATCGTTGGCGATAAAAGCAATTCCGGCAAAAGTTTTTGGGCAGATGTTTTGCCCACCCATGGGGGGAGTTGCAGTAAATTATTCGGCTTTGGCGGCGTTGAGTCCGGAAATGTTTACTTCACTGCCGGGCAGTACCCGGAATACCGGACGCACCAGCACGACTTCATCTTTTCCGGCAGGCTGATTGACCGTCAACACCGGAAATGCGGTGATCTCACCATCCACGGCGATCTCCTGACCGGTAAGAACCAGCCAGCCGCGGCGGCGGTTGTAAAGATGCAGACCGACAAAAATTTTGCCTTTACCGGAAACTTTTCCGGAAAAACTGATTTTTTCACCCGCTTTGGCCGCGGTAAAAGGCGCAAGCATTTCCACGCGTTGACCGGCGGCGGTGATGATGCTCAAGATGTCATTTTCCAATACGCATCTGATCGCTTTGCTGGCGTTGTGGCTCCAACCGGCAAGGGTCGGGGCGGCGGCGGCATTGCCGCTCTCCACCGAACCTTTGACCCGGATGGCAAGTTTTTCGATTTTGACCGTGCCGGAGTAAATGGAGATCAGCGGCAGAACTGATACGATGCCCGCTTTATCCACCGTTACTTCCGCCTTGACGGTTTCACATTCTTCGGCATCGACCCGGATCATCCGGCTGGAAACGTTGCCGCTCCATGTGCGGCGTGAGTTGTAAAGGTGCGCTCCCAGCTGGATATTGCCGCTGCCGGAAACTTCGGCGGTCACTTCCAGAATCGCTCCCTGATAAACGGTAGTATATCCGCTTTTGGGATAAAGCTGTATCCGGGTGCGGCTTTGGGGGCTGACGGTATAGATGCCATTTTCTTCAGTTACTTCCGCCGGATTTTTCTGTCCGGAAATATTCATGTTTCCGGCGAATAAAGCGGCAGAAAAAAGAGTTGCTGTCAGTAAAAAGATCTTTTTCATAACATTATCTCCTTTTTTTGAATTGTTTTTGAGATTACCTCTTCAGTTTTTAATTCAGCATTCGCAGTTGCGGCCTTCCGCTCAAATGTTGCGCTGTCGCACAACTTCGCTTACGGCCGGTGGTGTCGGTGCAGTTCGCACCGACTTTCTGCGCGTTGCTTATTTTCGCCGCTTATGGCGGCGACAAGCGTTCCGCCGCTTGAGCACGTCCGGGTAAGCACCCGGCGGCAGATTTTTTTATTTCAAGTGTTTTTCCAGTAAGTTGCCGATCATCAGGCGCACCTCATACATCAGCACCGGATCGGGATTCATTTTGCCCATCACCGGCGCAACTCTGGCGATCTCCCGGTCGATCTGCGCCTTGATTTCCGGCGGCAACTGCCGGGAAAGATACATCATATTGAAGTCCTCCACGCCGTCACGGAAATATTCCAGCCGCACAGAATATACCGGCTTGTCATACGCCGGATAAAGAATCCACACGTCACCGTTTTTCTCAAAGGTTCCATGCTGCCAGTTGTAGTCCATGCTCCACTGCAGATAACCGGTGAATCCATTGACATAGCACTGCCACGTCGTCACTCTGGGGATCGCCGCTTCCCAATGCGGTGAAAAGGTTACTCCATTGAGGTAGATCCAGAATTGCTTGCCCTCTGACAAAGCCTGGTCAACCACCGCTTTGGTCTCTTTGCTCCACCACTGGCCCAATGGTCCGGTGGTGATGATGTCATTGTAACGCAGAACCATCGGGTCGGGGGCGGAAACAGTCATCAGTTTCACTCCCGGCGCGTAACGGTGAACCATGCCGACGGTCTTTTCCATGGCGGCATAGTGACCGCCGGTCATTTCGTCCCACATATAGATAAAGGAACGGTCAAGGATGCCTCTTTCACTGACCTGCCGGTGGAAACTGCGCAGATAGTTGGTGAAATTGCGCTCAAATTCCGGAGATTCCAGATCGAGATTGAGGAACTGCACCTTTTTGCCCGGAGCCCAGTTCCACGCTCCGAGGAAAAGGTACGGAGCCTGAAACATGGACATATTGAATTGCGTGACCGCTTTGACTGCCAGATCAAGATTATCTTTGAAACGCAACTCATTGCCGTCAAAAATTTCCCGCAACTGCCGCTGACCGCCGGGGTAGACGGTGCCGCACATCCCGTATTGGGCCAACCGGGCAAGAACCTGTTCACGGTGTTCGGGCAGGGAACTCCACAAAAGTCCGTGGGCGGTATAACGGCTGTAACGGGGCAATTCAAAGCCCCAGACCCGCAGAGATACCGGGATATCCGCACTTTTTCCGGCGATTTTTACGGTAACTTTACCGGAATAAACGCCCGGAGCCGTACCCGGCGGAGCGAAAAAGGTCAGATGGCAGATCGTATTCTGCCCGGCGCGCATTTTAGCGGGCAGGGCATCGGCCAATTCCCGGAGTTTATCCGGGAACCGCTGTTCGCCGTAAAAGAGGGCGCGGGGCGAGGCGACTTTCTGGATCCCAAGCAAATTGGCATAGAAATTTTCCGCTTTGATCACCTTGCCGTCGGCCGAAGTCAGGTCGCTGAAAACGATACTTTCCAGATAACATTCGCTTTCGGGGTTGAATATCAACTGGATGGATTCTCTTTCGTTTGCCGCCCCGGTCAGGGTGATCCCGGCGGCACGTCTTTCCGGCACATTCATCGCCGGATAGACCCGTTTGGCGGGGATTTCACTCCAGAAGCGGATGCCCGGCAGGGCGGGAAGTTGAGCGGCCAGAGTCGAGGGAATGCGATATTCACCATCGAGCATGGCGGGGGTGAAACGTGCCGGCTGGAAATCAACTTTTTCCGCCAGTTCACGGGCGGCTTGTTTATGTGCCTCGGTCAATTCTGCGCCGTCAAGCAGTAAAAACGCCAATCTTACGCCCAGTTTATCCCCGGCGTTGTAAAAGGGGAATGCGGGCATATAGAGGTGATTGAAGTTGACCGATCTGCACCATGATCCCGGACTGTAAGTCGGCATCAGACCGAGTTGATGACCGTATTTCAAAGGAGCATTGACATCGATGAGCATCAGCAATGTTTTGCCGCGCGCCGGAATGTGGAAGAACATCGCTCTGGTGTGCGCCAGCGCGGCGGGCGCAGGAACTTCGGCCGTGGAAAAATTCTGTAAAGTTCCGTCATCGAATGAAACCGAAGTGATCTCTTTGGTCAACCGGGTCAGAGGAAAGCGCATATGACCGCAGTCACGGCTCTCTTTTATTGTCAGGATATATTCATAGACCACGGCGGGGGAATCGTTGAAAAATTCGATGATACGCTCCACGTCGAAGTCGCAATTGCCGGTACGGGAGATGATTTTGTTGCCTTCGATCCGGTAATTTCCCAACGGCCATGCTTTTTCGGATTGATCCTGATAGATGTGATCGGTATTTCCGCTGCGGCCGTGATACCAGATGATACTTTCGATCACTGCGGAAAAGTTTTTGCCGTCACTGCCTCTGGCGGCCAGATTAAAGGCAAAATTCTTATTGGCGAGCAGGGAAATGGCAAATTCTCCGTTTCCGGCGGAAACATTGCCGTTATTTTCCCGGATCGTCACTTCCGCAACGAGGGTGGCTGTCAGAAAAAAGGCACAAAAGAGGATGGAAAAGATTTTTTTCATGGTCGGAATCCGTTAAATTTTTACAAACTCATCTGACGTACGCTGGGGGCTTCTGTCGGGATCCCGAAATTTGCCGCAGGTGAAAGATAGGCACGCTCTTTAGCGGATTTTTCCGAAGATTCAACGTGTCCGTCAGCCATCAATTCATTGACATTGCCGTTGTGCCGCTGGGCGATGACCCACGGACCATTGGAGTAAAACAGCGTCGAAACACTGGCGGTGGTATTGTAGTAGGTGAATGTGGAAAGCGTTTGACCGGAGGTGTTGTTGTGTTTGCCGCCGCCGTCAATGAGCATCAAAGTTGCCGAGGGTTTGGCCAGACGTACAGTTTTAGCAAAGGAAAGATTTTCATTCATGGCATAGCCGGAAACAAAGTAGTCGGTGGTACCGTTGACGGTTTTGCCGGTGTAGTGTCCGGTGGAAGCCTGCGGTTCGGAGGGGCAGACGAATGAACCGCCGAGTTCATTATAAGTTCTGACGGCATTATTCACATCGTTGTAAGCCATGCCGAGAAAAGGTTTGAGTGAAGTTCCCCAGCGGATGTAGGTTGCACCTGTACTCTGTCCGCTGGCGGGCAGGTAATCTTCATAAGCATCGGTGTAGGCGATGAATGCATTGCTCAACTGTTTGAGATTGTTGATGCAGCTGGCACTGCGGCCGCGCTCACGGGCGGAATTGAGGGCAGGGAGCAAAATCGCCGCCAGAATGGCAATGATGGCGATAACAACGAGCAATTCGATCAGGGTGAAGCCCATGGGCTTTCTGTCATGCTTATGACAGAAAAAACTCTTCTTCGTGGCACATTTCATTCTGAAAACTCCTTATTTTTTGGTGGTGATTCCGTCGTATGGGACACTATAAATATAGTATATACGTTTTCAAAAAACAATACCGGTATGGTGATTTTGACGGTAAAACTTGTATTCTTGTATTTTTTTAAAGTCAGTGACTTGCAAAATGTGATATTTGCCGCTATTTTAAGTAACCGCAGGAGAATGTGAAATGTTGTCGAAAAAAAATACCGTTTTGAAAATACTTCTGGATGAGTTGAATACGGGAAAACTTCACCCCGGAGAATTTATCCCCTCACGCAACCAGCTTATGCGCCGTTTTCACTGTTCAAGAACGGTGATCGAAAGTGCCATTGCCGGGTTGACCGCTATGGGGCTGCTTGCCGGTCGGCAGGGGAAAGGTACATTTGTCCGGATGAAACCGTCACATCCGGCGATGGACATCCGCAAGGTTAATGTGGTATCTCCTTATGATGCAAAGAGTTTCCGTTCTCCGTTAAGTTGCCTTCTGCTCAATCCGGAATTGATGCCGATGCCGGTGGAAATGATCCCGGTCGAGCGGGCGGAAGCGGAGTGTGAAACTCTCTGCCAGAGCGATGCCGTGACCATCCATATCAATCCGGGGTATGAGCAACTTTCGCTAATGAATTTCCTGAAAAGCCGCCATATACCGCAACTGCTTGTAAACCGGGAGTTTGACGGTTTTGACCGGATCTATACCGATACTTATTCCGGATTTATGTCGGGGTTGAAAATGCTGGATTCCGCCGGCGATTCTCCGCTTGGTTTGATCGCCTTGGAACCGGAATTGGCCATTCCCTATCAGATGCCGCGACTGCTGGCATTTTACCGGGCTTTGACCGGGAGCGGTATTCCGTTATCTGCCGCCAATACGGTTTTTATCCGCCGGACGGAAATAGAAAAAGGCCTGGAAGCGGCAAAAAAACTTTTTTCATCGCTTCCGGCCAAAATTGCCGTCATCAACAGTGATCTGACTGCTCCGGTCATGAATCTGGCCCGGTCACTCAACCTTGCGCCCGGCCGGGATTATCATCTGCTGGCATTTGAGTATTTAAGTGCCATCGATGGAGTGCCGGGGGTGGTCATGCTCCGTCAGAGATACGACCTCTTTTTTGAGGAGTTGAAACGTTTTCTGGGCATATGCAACCAGCCCGGCCGCCCCTGTTTCATTTCGCAGATCCCGCCGGAAGTCCACGGCACGATTTGAAAATTGCTCAATAAAGGCTGTTGCCGTCAGCATCGATGGCGACGACCAGCGGCAGATTTTCCAGTTCCAATTTGTAGATCGCTTCCGGACCGAGGTCATCGAATGCCACGACTTCGGCTTTGACAATGGAATTGGCGATCAATGCTCCGGCTCCGCCGGTGGCGGCGAAATAGACACAGCCGTATTCTTTCATGGCATCTTTCACGCCCTCACTCCGGTCGCCTTTGCCGATCATGGCGCGCAGACCGCATTCTTTGATGATGCGCGGGCTGTAGGCATCCATGCGTCCGCTGGTCGTGGGCCCTGCCGAACCGATCGGCCGCCCCGGAGGAGCCGGGCAGGGGCCGACAAAGTAGATCGCCTGATTTTGCAGATCGACCGGCAGAGTTTCGCCTTTATCGAGCATGGCGCAGAGGCGTTTATGGGCCGCATCCCTGCCGGTATAGACCACCCCGGAAAGCGTGATCCTGTCACCGGCTTTGAGGGAACGGATATCATTTTCAGTAAATGGGGTATGCATTATTTTTTTCATAATTCCACCTCCGCATGACGTGCCGCATGGCAGTTGAGATTCACCGCTACGGGCATACTGGCCAGATGACAGGGGTGAAATTCGATATTCACCGCCAGGGCGGTGGTTTGGCCGCCCAATCCCTGCGGGCCGACACCGGAGGCGTTGATTTTTTCGAGGATCTCCGCTTCCAGAGCGGCATATCTTTCATCCGGAGAATTTTCCCCGACTTTGCGGAGCAGGGCTTTTTTAGCCATATATGCGGCATATTCCATCGTGCCGCCGATACCGACTCCGACGATCGTCGGCGGGCAGGGGTTGCCTCCGGCGGAAACGACGGCATTGACGACGAAATCAACGACGCCCTGACGCCCTTCGGAAGGTTTGAGCATCCGCAATGCGCTCATATTTTCCGATCCGCCGCCTTTGGGCGCGAGGGTGAGGTGAAGTTTATCCCCCGGCACCTGCTCCAGATGGACTACTGCCGGGGTGTTGTCAAAGGTGTTTTTGCGGTCGAAAAGCGGATCGGCAACGATGGATTTGCGCAGAAAGAATTTTTTATATCCCTCGCGCACTCCGGCATTGATCGCCTCTTTTACCGTTCCGTGATCGAGCATGACTTCACTGCCCATTTGCACAAAGAATACCGCAAAACCGGTATCCTGACACAGCGGCAGACGCTCCTTGCGGGCGATCTGGGAATTGAGCAGATACTGGTCAAAAAATTCCCGGCCCAAGTCGCTGGTTTCTCCGCTTTTTGCACGTTGCAGTGCGGCAAGCACATCATCCGGCAGATCGCAGGCCGCCTGACCGCACATGGCGCAGACGGCATCTTTGATCCGGTCAAATTCAATAATTCTCATATCAGAAAAGTCCTAAATTAACAGCGATCGACCCCAGAGCCGCCGCAATGATCAAAATCAGCAAAGTGGGGAGCAGCCACGGAAATTTTTCCAGAAATTTGACCTCTTTTTTCTCTGCGCTCCATGAAGATTTGATGGCAACTTTATTTGTCGGAATTGTTTTTTTACTGCCGGAGTTGTGGTAAACTGTGGAACCGGGTTTTTCCGCATCCGGGAAAATACGTTGATGGATCTCCAGCAGTTTTTCGCGGATGGCACTCCAACTGGCGGGGCGGTCATCGGGATTTTTGGCCAGCATGGAATCGATGAATCCGGCCAGTTCCCGATCCATATCCGGATTTTTGCTGATCAATGGTTCTGGCATTTCGTTGAGGTGGCAATCGAGAATATGCTCCAAGGTGCCGTTAAAAGGGGCCGCACCGCAGGATAATTCATAGAACATCACTCCGAAACTGTAGATATCGCTGCGCTGATCGGCATCGACGGCCTGCTGGGAAATGACTTCCGGAGCGGCGTAAAGCGGGGTGATCATCACATCGGAAGGATCTCCGGTCACGCCGTTGCTGGAGCGGGCCAGACCCAGATCGCCGACTTTCAGGATATTATCTTTGGAAATCAGGATATTGGCCGGTTTGATGTCGCCGTGGATCATGCCGTGTTTGCTCCAGGCGTAATCCATGGCATTGGTCAGCTGGATGGCGAGATCGAGCATATAGGCTGTGGAAATAATTTCCGGCGTTTCGGTGCGGATATGTTCCAGAGAACTGCCGTTGACATATTCCATAAGAAAATATTTCAATCCGTTGTCATCGCCGACATCGAGAGCCTGAATGATATTCGGGTGGGAAAGTTTCGCCGCATTGGCCGCTTCGGAAAAGAGGTTGTCGATGAATTCCGGATCGTTTTGCAACTCCGGAGAGATGATTTTACAGGCGATCTGCCGGTTGAGTTTTTTCTGGTGCGCCAGATAAACCACGCCGTTGTTGCCTCTGCCCAGTTCTTTGAGCAATTCGCAACCGGCGACTTCCCGGCCGATAAGGTTGTCAAAATTGTCAGTCACAGTGAAATTCCTTTCAGTTTCTGATAAAGTAACACGGCATTGCGGTCGGTAAGACCGGAAATATAATCCAGCACGCCGAGCAGTCGGCTGTAAGCGTTGCCGGGATTGGTGTGATAAAGCACTTCCGGGAGCATGGCGGAGATGCGGCGACTGCGGGTGGATGCGGCTTTGCCGCCGCATTTTTCATGATCCATTTCGCTGACACACGGCACGAATATATCGAGCATACCCATAACCAATTCAAAGCCGGTGCCGACGATTTCGGCGACAGATGGATGGTTGTAGATGCCCGAAGCACTGCGTTGACGGATGCGGGCGAGGATATCTTTCTGGGGAATGCTTTCGGTGAGCGGTTTATTCCATGAACCATTGAGCAATTCGTTGTGATGGCGGATGAATTCATCTGCCGCTGAACGCACCAGCACGCCGATCACCTGCGCCCGGAGAAATTCCGCTTTACGGCAGGAACTTTTGAGGCTTTGGACATAACTGCGGCAGTGGTCATTGTCGATGATATCGAGGAAATTTTTCTCCAATTCGGTGTAATCGATCAGATTCTGGCGCAGAGCATCTTCAAAATCGACGGTCAGATAAGCGATATCGTCAGCGGCTTCGAGGAGGAAACTCAAGGGGTGGCGTTTCCAGCTGCAATCGTCATTTCTGATCATGCCGCAGGATTCGGCGACTTCGGCAAAGTAATCTTTTTCCTGTTGGAAAAATCCGCATTTTTTCAATCCGCTTTGGGCCGAACCGGGATATTTGGCAAATGCTCCGAGCGTGGCGCAGGTCAACTGCATACCGCCCGGGCGGTCGGGCATTTCCAGTTTGGTAAGGATCCGGAATCCCTGGGCATTACCGTCATATTTGGCAATATCGGCTTTTTCCGCTTCATTCATTTCCTCGCTGATGGCTTTACCGGCGGGGGAATTTTCAAACCAGTAACGTATGGCCTCTTCCCCGGCATGACCTAATGGCGGATTGCCGATGTCGTGCGCCAGAGCGGCGGCGGCGACGGCGGCACCGATATCGCTGGGGTGGGCCCCGCCGGTATCATTGTGGGAGCAGATGAATACTCCGGCGGCAGTGCCCAGACTGCGGGCGATACTGCTGGTTTCCATGCTGTGAGTCAGCCGGGTGTGGGTGTCGGCACTGCCGGACATGGGGAAAACCTGGGTTTTATCCTGCAACCGGCGGAAACTGCCGCTGAAAACGATCCGGTCAAAATCCCGCTGAAAGGGGGAACGCTCCGGGGTGATTTTCCCCGGTGCTTCGGTACAGAGGCGGTGCGGGGAAAGCAATTTTTTCCAATTCATTTGTGTCATCAACTAAGACTCCGTTAAATATTCAGTAAAGTAATATAATCATTATCTGGAAATTTACAAGTTGAAGTTTGCAAAAAAATGCCGGTAACAGTATATTATTCTCAAAGGAGATTTCAAGTTTTTGAAAATTGTTTTCCGGAGAAGAAAAACAACTTGTAAAATTTCCTGATATGTGGTATATTTTACATAGTGAAACGATTCACTCTATTTGCGGTATCTATAACCATATATACTCCGCCTGGAGGTCGGAAAAAATGGAATCATCGGAAGCAGAGCGTCAGGAAGCATTGCAAGCCAATGGTAAAAAAATCAACTGGAAAAAGAATCTGTTTTTCATCTGGTTGAGTCAATTTCTGTCGCTGGCGGGATTCAGCAGTTGTATGCCTTTTATTCCCAAGGTTATGGAAGATTACCTGGGGATAACCGACCGTGGTTTGCGGTTGCAATTCATTTCAGCGTATCACTTTTGCGGCATGATCAGTTTGTGTGTGGCGATGGTCGTCTGGGGAATGCTGGCAGATCGTTTCGGGCGCAAAATGATGTTGTTGCGGGCCAGTTTTGCCGCGGCGGTCTTTTATCCGCTGCTGGCGTTGGTGCCGAATATCTGGCTGCTGCTGCTGTTGCGGTTTTGCTGTTCCTTTTTCTCCGGTACTTACAATCCGGCGCAGACACTGGCGGTCAGCACTTCGCCGCAGGAAAAGCACGGCTTTGTACTCGGAGTGTTGAGTACGGCATTGTGGAGCGGTTATATGCTTGGCTACCTGATCGGCGGAGTGGTGGCGGAAAATTTCGGTTTTGTGGTTGCCTTTGCCAGTTGCGGGATCGTTTACGGGATCGGCGGATTGCTGGTGCTGTTTTTTGTGGATGAAAATTTTGACCGCAATGTGGAGCAGAAAAAGTTGGCGGCGGTGCGCAAACCGGTGCGGGAAATGCTCACTCCGGGGGTGGGCGGCATTTTGCTGATGGTGCTGTTTATGGGCGTGGCCCGGCGCATCGGGGAACCGTTTTTGACGGAATTGGTCAGCGATACGATGAATGGTGAAGAAAAATTCACCCTGAATTTATACTTTTTCTCTTTGAGCGGTTCGGATGTGTTCTTTACGGCGATAATCAGTGCGGCGGCATCGCTGGGCGGATTTCTTTCCGGGGTGGTGATCGGTTGGCTCTGTGACCGGATATTGCCGCGGAAACTGTTGATCCCGGTGCTGATCGCCAGTGCGGCAGGAGTAGCGGCGCAGTTGCTTTCAGTGAATGTGGCATATTTGATGCTGGCGAGATTTTTTGCTTATTTTGCCGCCGGGGGGATCATGCCGATTTTGCAGTTGATGCTGACCAGGATCACCCGGCCGGAGTTGCGGGGAACATTTTTCGGTTGGTCGGGCAGTTTTTCCACTGCGGGCGGGGTGTTGTGTGCCTTTGTCAGTTGGATAGTCGGTAAATATTTCGGCTTGCGTGGTATCTACTGGTGTGAAGCGGTGATCTATATACTGATGGTGCCATTGATGATCCCGGTGGGCAGAGCGATCAAAAAGGAATTGATCGAAGAATACCGGGATAATGAAAAGAAAAAGGAAATGAGCAAATGAATATCCGGAAATTTTTTTGCAGAAGCAAACTGTTTATTCTGCTGTTGTTGCTGGTTTCGGTGCTTTGCGGTTGTCACCATCCTTACGACCGCTATCCGGATGAACATCCTGAACCATGGACACCCAGTGATATCGAAATGATGCTCGGCGGCGAAGACCCGCTGGAGGGATTCAACCGCTCCATGTTCAGTTGTACTGATTTTCTGATGTGCTATGTGGCTGATCCGCTGGGCAGAGTTTATACCACGATCTTTCCCCGGCCTTTCATCACGCACTTCAACAATGTCTGTGTCAATCTGGAATATCCGGGGCGGGCGGTGAGTTCTCTTTTACAGGCCGAATGGCACGCTGCCGGCACGGAAACGTTGCGTTTTCTGGCGAACAGCACTCTGGGTATCGCCGGTATATTTGATGTGGCGCAGGCGTGGTGGTATATTCCGCCGGCGGAAGCGGATTTCGGTCAGGCCTTTGCCCGCTGGGGCATCGGGCCGGGGCATACGTTGATTCTGCCGCTGGCTCCAACGCTGAATGGCCGGGATCTTATCGGTCTGCTTTTTGATACGGCATTTGATTTGAAAACGTACATTCCTTACGCCGGGTATGCGACATTTCTGAACCGGATGACGCTGGCGCAAAGTGCGTATTCGATGGTTACCGACAGTTCTGTGGATCCTTATAAGAACTACCGTCAGATGATGCTGGTGCGCCGGGAATTGCAGCTGCGGATGTGGTTTTATAAGGAGGCATACCGGCAGATGGAAGCGTGGCAGGCGGAACAGAAGGCGAAAGAGGAAGGCACTTTTGCTGCACCGGCAGAGTATATTCCGCCGGAAAGACCGGAAAATCTGCCATTCGGCAATTATTGTAAACTGCATAACTATTATCCGCAGGGCAGTGAAACAGATTCGTTGCGGGTGAGCCTTTTCAGCATCCAGCGGGATCGTGATTGGTGGTATATGCCGCTGTCGCTTTTCAACAGTGACTTTCTGTATGACGGTTACTGCCGGGAAGTGGAGTTGGTGCCGGAGCGGCCGGGGTTGCGTTATTGTTTCTGGAAAGCTCCGGAAGTTCCGGAAGATGCTCCGGAATTGCCGGAAAAACTGGTCATCATGCTTTCCGGTATCGGCGGGATCTATACCAACGGCACGATGGTGGCTCTGGCGGAACAATTCCACAATGCCGGATATAAGGTACTGACCCTTGACAGTACATTCAACTGGCGTTTTGTGGTGGCAGACGGTGAATGCCGTTTGCCCGGATATCTGCCGGATGATGCCCGGCGGGTGAGAAATGCGGTGTTGGCCGTGCTGGCTGATTTGCGGGAAAGAGAGTGGATAAATGATCCGGAGATCATATTCTGCGGTTACAGCATGGGCGGGATCCAGACGTTGAAACTGGCGGAATTGGAGGAGAATGATCCGCAGATCGGGGTGAGCCGTTTTATTGCGGTAAATCCGCCGGTATCTCTGGAAGCGGCATTGAAAAAGATCGATTCACTGGTTGCCGGCAGTGCCGGATGGACCAAGAGCGAAATGCGGGAAAGATTGCTGGCCGTGGCCGGACAACTGATGTTGAAGTTCATGCCGCACTATCTGCACGTTGATGAGGACAGCACTCTGGAAGATTACCGGAAATATATGTTGCCGGTCGATCCGGTTTCGGCACGGGTGGTGGCGGGAATATTTCTCAAAATGTCGATGCGGGAAATGTTATTTGCTGTCCACCGGGAGCGGCCGCTGGCGGATTTCCCGGAGTACCGCTGGGGCAGGAGAACAGAGTTGTATCAGGCCTTGGATAAGGTGACATTTGAGGATTATGCTTACCGGATATTGACGCCGCAGTATCCGGGGAAAAGTACAGCAGAGTTGCTGGCCATGAGCAGTTTGCGTTCGATCGAGGGCGTGTTGCGTAATTCGCCGAAGATCCGGGTGTTTCACAACATCGACGATTTTCTGGTCACTCCGGAAGAAAAGGTCTGGCTGGATGAAGTTTTGAAAGACCGTCTGACCTGGTTTTCCAATGGCGGGCATCTGGGTAATCTGTATTACAAGACGGTTTTGCAGCAGATCGTTGCCGCCGCCGACACGTCTGCGGCAAGCGGAGAGTAACGGAAATCAACCGCCCGCCGAGGCGTTTCACCCCTCCGGCGATTTGCCTGTCAGTATGCGGCAAGCAAATCGACCGTAATGCAGGCAAATCAGTAAATAAAGAGCATTTCGCGGTATTTGGGTAGCGGCCAGCGGGAGTCGTCAACTTGATATTCAAGGGCATCGACAGCCCGGCGGAGCCGTTCCAAAGCGGAAAGTATTTCGGTATGTTCGCCGCAGATGGAGCGTTGGAGTTCATCGCTGGCGATATTGAGTTCATCCAGAGAAAGTCCGAGTCTTTCGCTGACAGAATCGAGTGCGTCGATACCGTATTTCCGCTGTGAAGCATTGGCTTGAGCGAGGGTATTGCAGAGCCGGCGGAATTCATCGACGGCGGCGGGAGTGATCATGCTGCGGGCGATTTCCAGAGCGATACCGGCTTCGATACGGAGTTTGCGGTAGTATTCTTCCAGAATGATCTCATGGCGTGAATCGATCTCTGATTTTGAAAGCACGCCATATTTTTCCATAAGAGCCTGATTGTCAGGATTGAGCAGGGGAGATATCGCTTCGATGGTGCTGCGCAGATTGGGCAGACCGCGCCGGGCGGCTTCCTGCACCCACTCTTTGCTGTAGTTATCGCCGTTGAAAATGATCCGTTTATGCTGACGGATGATCTGCTGAAGGATTTTTTGCAGTTCACTGTTGAAATCTTCACCGGAAATGTGTTCCAGTTTTTCGGAAATGAAGTCAAAAGATTCGGCGACGATGGTATTGAGAACCATATTCACCGCAGAACATGACTGCCCGGAACCGGGGGCACGGAATTCAAATTTATTGCCGGTAAAGGCAAATGGGCTGGTGCGGTTGCGGTCGGTGGCGTCACGGGGCAGCGGCGGCAGCATATCGGCACCGATCTTGAGGGCGCCGGGGCGGCTTTTTGCACCGGTGACACTGCCGTTTTCGATTTGTTCGATAACTTCGGTAAGCTGATCGCCGAGGAAAATGGAAATGATCGCCGGAGGAGCCTCATTGGCACCGAGGCGGTGATCGTTTCCGGCACTGGCGGTAACGGCCCGGAGCAGGTCGCTATGCAGATCGACAGCGCGGATGACGGCACAGAGCGCAGTTAAAAAGATGGCGTTGCGATGGGGGTCACTGCCGGGTTTGAGCAAACTCAAATCGCCGTAATCGACAGACCAGTTGCAGTGTTTACCGGAACCGTTGACGCCGAAAAACGGTTTTTCGTGCATCAGGCAGACCAGGTTGTGACGGTCGGCGACGACCCGGAGAACTTCCATAATGAGCATATTGTGATCGACGGCGAGATTGAGTTCTTCAAATCTGGGAGCGATCTCAAACTGTGCCGGAGCGGCCTCATTGTGGCGGGTTTTTGCGGGGATGCCGAGTTTCCAGAGTTCTCTTTCCACTTCGGTCATAAAGGCGAGGATCCGTGGTTTGATCGAGCCGAAGTAGTGATCTTCCATCTGCTGATGTTTCGGCGGCGGTGCGCCGAAAAGGGTGCGGCCGGTCTGCATGAGATCGGGTCGCTGGAGATAGAAAAGTTTGTCGATGAGGAAATATTCCTGTTCTGCGCCCAGAGTTACCATGACCCGTTTTTCCGGATGGTTGAAGTTTTTCATCAGGCGGGTCGTGGAACGGTTGAGAGCCTGTATCGAGCGCAGAAGCGGGGTTTTTTTATCCAGAGCTTCTCCGGTGAAACTGCAGAAAGCCGTGGGGATACAGAGCGTGGCACCGTTGCTGTGGCGTTTGATGAATGCCGGACTGGTCGGGTCCCATGCGGTATATCCGCGCGCTTCAAAGGTACAGCGCAATCCGCCGGAAGGAAAACTGGAAGCGTCAGTTTCGCCGCCGATGAGGTTTTTACCGGAAAATTCCATAAGGGCTTTGCCGTTGGCATCGAGTTCCAGAAAGGCATCGTGTTTTTCGGCGGTGCCGCCGTTGAGCGGTTGGAACCAGTGGGTGAAGTGGGTCGCCCCTCTTTCCATGGCCCAGTTTTTCATTGCCAGAGCGATATCCCCGGCCAGAGCGGGGTCGAGGGGGCGGCCGAAGTTGATGGTTTTTTCCAGCGCATCGATAACCGAACCGGGCAGATATTGTCGCATGACATCGGTGGTAAAGACGTCACTGGCGAAATCATTCATGGATACGGGAGTTCCCGGCATGGGGATATATCCATTGCGAACTGCGATCCGGTTGACCGCATCTGCCCGGTTGCTGTTGTTCATTGGGTGAAAACCTTTCAATATGAAGTTATGACATTTTCATAATATACAGGAAGAATGCTTTTTCTGCAAGCGGTTATTTGCGGAAAATGTCACATACCTCCTGGGGATTTGCGGCATTGAGTATGCGCTGGATATTTTCTTCATCGCCGAGTATCGCGCTGATGGTGGCCAGACATTCGATATGCGGAGAATCGGCACTTTGCGGGCTGAGGCACAATACGAAAATCCGGCTCGGCTGACCGTCGAGGGAATCAAAATTGTAACCGTCGTGCCGGATACCGATGGCGACGGTCAGTTTTTTGACTGTATCGGTGCGGGCGTGGGGCAGGGCGATACCGTTTTGCAAACAGGTGGAAGCGACATTCTCGCGCTTGATGACTTCCTGAAGACAGGTCCGGGCATCGGAAATGAGCTTCTTTTGTGCCAGCACGGAGATCAATTCATTGAAAACGCCGTTTTTGTCGTTGGATTTGAGTTCCATGATGACCGGTTTGGTCACGAGAGCCTTGTCGAGCATGGAACGGTGGAGATGGCGGTTTTCCGGAGCGAAATCGGCAGGGGAGGCGAGGAAATCTTTCCGCACTTCCGCCGGATCGGCGGCCTGTTTGAGGTGTTCGAGTTCCAGATGGATGTGGACGATGGTCTCAAACATGATGGCTTTGATGAAAGGCACTTCATCGGGGTTGGATTCAAAGGTCAATTCAGCGTTATTCACGATCAGGGCAAATGAGAGATCATTTTTCCGGATCTGCATAACGCCGCTTTCTTTATCCAGTTGGGAAAGCATATAATCTTCCCGTTTGAGGTTTTCTTCCAGATGGCGGAGGATGAATTCAGCCAGCACTTGAGTCTGGAAGTTGAAACAGGTATGCACTACCGACATATCCTTGCCCTCTTTGCGCACACCGGAACCGGGGGATTTGAGAATGATGCTCAACAGCGGCGGAGCAAGCAACGTCGTGAGCAGTGTCATGATCACCGCCACGCCGAAAAGGTTGGCATCCAGCACCGGTTTGCCGTTATAGATGGTGGTCATACCGATACCGGCAATGATCAAAGCCACTTCACCGCGGGGAACCATGCCGGTACCGATACGCAAAGCACCTTTGATATTGAAATTCATGAATAATGCGGGCAGGGCGCAGCCGATGACTTTGGCGGCAATGGCGAGGATAGAGTAGATCAGACCGATTTTCAAAACTTGCATATCGGCAAAAACCCGGATATCCACCAGCATACCCATCACCACAAAAAACACCGGCACTAAAAACTGGTAAAGTCCGCGCAGAGAACGTTGTAACGCAAAGGAGATATCCGTTTTGGAAAGGCTCAATCCGGTGACGTAAGCACCGATGATCATCGCCAGACCCTGCTGTTCAAAAAGTCCGGCGGCGATCAGGGCGATACCGAATGAGAGCGTGGCATAGACCGTGGGGGATTTGAAGCGTTTGAGCAATTTTGCCACACTGCCGGCGACGATCAATCCCGCCGCTGTGGCCAGCAGCCAGAAAAGGATGCATTTCAATGAAATCAGACCGATTTGGCCCCAATCCGTGCCGCCGTCACCGGGAACGGATACGATGCCCATGACGACCGCCAGACAGATGATACCCAAAACATCATCGATAACAGCGGCGGCAAGAGTGGTCACACCTTCCGGGGTGTCGATCTTCTTTTGTTCAGAAAGGATCCGGGCGGTGATGCCGACGCTGGTCGCTGTGCTTAAAATGCCGAGGAAAAGGGAACAGGGGTGCATGAAGGGCAGATCGAGCATGAATACTCCGATACCGGCACCGAAAAGAAAGGAGAAGATCACACCGCCCACGCCGACCAGAGTGCCGGCCAGTGAATAGCGGATGAACATCCGCAAATCAGTTTCCAGACCGGACATGAAAAGCAGCAGCACGGAACCGACCGTGGCCAGCGCATAAAGAGATGAGTGGTAACTTTGGAAAGTAACATTGTTGATCACGGCTTCGCCGGTTATGGCTTCTCCGGAAACGGTGATGCTTTGCAGTACCCCGAAAAGACCGTTTTCCATGCCGTGCAACCCCAGCGGGATACCGCCGAGCAGATAAGGACCGATGATGATACCGGCGAGCAATTCCCCCAGCACCGAGGGCATTTTGATTTTTTTACAGAAGTCACCGCAGAATCTGGCGGCGAAGATGATCACGCCCAGTTGCAACGCCAGAATGGCTATCTGCTGGACGATCGAAAGATGAAAATTCAACATAAAACAAAATCCTGTATCTGGTTATATTTTTCCGGTCCGGGCAAAAAATCCCCGTGATCCTGTCCTTTCCGGAATGTAATCGTGTTATAGCAATATGATGATCACCCGTAAAAAGGCCCGGCCCGGTCGGCAATGGCGTGTTTGTGTATCTGCCCGGTGAAAATCCCGCCGGTACCGATGGAAAAGAGCAGATGTTCAGAGGAGAAAGGAATTTTCGGTTCACCGGTATTCTCCGCAGCGGTGAATTGCAGATCATTACTTTCCGGTTCATTTCTCTGCGCTCTGGAACTATTCAGAAAGAGGGAGGTTACCGGCAGATATTCCGGTGACGGTGCGGGAATGTTATTCTGCGAAATGGTGTCAGCAAGGTGACACTCATGACTTCCGGCGGTGGCAGACAGCGGAAAAATGCTGAAAAGGATCAGCAGTATCATGACGTGCCGTTTTCTGATAAAGTTCCAGATCATGATGATACCCTGTGTGTCAGTTTCGGAACCATGTCCAGAGCCGCATGGATGCGGCCGCAATGAAAAGTAACGGTATGCTCCACTGTGTCTGCTGGATCATGCTGACCAGAAATGCTCCGGCGGCAAAGCCCAGAAAACGTACCGGTTCGCTTTCGCAGTCGCGTTTGCTGTAAAGATCGCCATCCAGCCCGGCGAAGAAAAATCCGCCGGAAACCAGAGAAATCAATGCGGCGATCCAGTTGCCGAACCATGCTCCGATCAGACCCAGCAGGGAAAGCAGACCGATGTAGCGGTTGCGCCGGTCATGCTTGACCGGACGGCGGTAGATCCACATTACCGCACTGATGATGATCAGCGAATTGATCGCCGGAGTGACCAGCGAATTGGCGGTGAAAAGTGACGGCATATTCAATAATGTTACCGGAATAAGCAAAGCAACAAGCATGGTGTAGCCGGTGCAGTTGAGCAAAATCCGGAATGTTTCCGTATTGCCCTGCTGTTTTTTGGTATGGAGTATCCGGATGATCGCCAGCAGACAGAGTGCGCCGAGCGCGTATTTCAGCAAGCTGAAAAAGTTTTTGCGTTCCGGTTGATCGGGAGTGATGACCTCATCCCTGAAGTCGATCAGCATACCGGTCAGGCCGCCTTCGACCGGGGCGGCTTGCGGTGCTTTGCGGAAGTGCCTGGTCAACTGTGCATCCATCGCCGCCGGATCGAGAGTCAACTCCCGCCCCGGCGAGGTGACGGCAAAATTGCCTTCTGAACCGGGGAGGATATGCCATTGTAATTGAGGAAGCAAATGACAATATTCTCTGGGGATGACCAGCACTCCGTTGCGGCGCAATGCCCGGTAAAGTGAAGCCATACTGCGGTTGTTTTCCGACATACCGCAGACGATTACCACATCGGAACCCGGCGGCACCGTGCCGGGCAATTCCGGCAGAAAGAGCAGATCACAGACCATATTCAACTCATTGGCACAGCGCAGATGATCGTCGGTATTGCCGCCGACAAAAACTATTTTCGGGTATCGTTCCGGATCATTTTCATCATCCGGCACCAGCCCGAATGCGCTGATGACCGTGCCGGTATCGATCCAGTGACAGTTGCTTTGTTGCGGTGCCGGGGTGAAGCAATACATATAAAACGCACTTAAAAGGAGCATTTCCAAAGTGCAGAACCATGAATATTGCAACCCGCCGTAAAGGAGCATCATCACCGTCAGTGCCGGAGCGAAAAGGTCGTTGGCGGCGAATACTCCGGCCAGAATACCGCCGATCATCAGACCGCCGCAGAAGTTGCGGGAGATGCGCCAGTTGCGGATCATCTGCAAATTTCCGCCGTACCATAAGCCGAAAGTCAGAGGCAGAATTACCGAGCGGATCTCGGAAGGATCGAGCAGCAAAACTATGCAGAAAAGCAGCGCCGGCCCGGTTTGACGCCATGATTCAGGCATGAAACGGGTCAGGCTGATCCCGGTACCGATTAATAGAGCATTGATACCGATGAACCACCACTCCGGGCAGGAAAGTATCTCCATTGTCCACAAATGCCCCCAGCCGATGCCGATGGCGAACAACAGCAATCCAGACAGATTGTCCTTGAGTTTCTGCATAGTATTTTACTGCTCAAGGGGGGAGATCCCCCCTTGAATAGAATTTGATTCAGCCGTTACTTGACCGGAGCTTCGATCTTGTCAAATCCGGTGTAGGGCCGCAGAACTTCCGGCACGATGATCGAACCATCAGCCTGCTGGAAGTTTTCCATGATGCAGATCAGCATCCGGTCAGTTGCCGCCGTGGCACTGATCGTATGGACAAATCCGCGATCGTCACCGTCTTTGTAACGGATGTTGAGGCGGCGGCTCTGGAATTCGGTCAAATTGGTGTTGCTGGTGACTTCACGGTAACCGCCGAAACTGGGGAAGTACGCTTCGATATCGTACTTTTTGTAACCCGGTGCGCCGAGGTCGCCCACGCAGACGTTGACCACATGATAGGGCAGACCGAGAGCCTGCAGCAGAGCTTCTTCATTTTCCAGACAGAATTCATGATATTTGGGGGATTCTTCCGGTTTGCAGAAAACGATCTGCTCCACTTTGTGGAACTGATGGACCCGGAAAATTCCTTTGGAAGCCCGGCCGTAACTGCCCGCTTCCGTGCGGAAACAGGGGGTGTAAGCCGTGTAGCACAGCGGCAGAGATGCGCCGTCAAGCACATCGTCGGCATGGTAGCCGACCAGAGTCTGTTCACTGGTGCCGATCAAAGCGAGATCTTCGCCGGTGATATTGTAGGTCTGATCGGCGAAAAATGGCAGATAACCGGTACCGAAAAGGGTACGTTCTTTGGCCAGACAGGGGGTCATAAAGACGGTGAAGCCTCTTTCAGCGAGGAACTTCTGCACCCAGAAGAAGAATGCCTGGGCGAGCATGGCACCTTTGCCTTTCCAGTAATAAAAACCGGTCTGGGCGACTTTTGAACCGCGGGCGATGTCGAGGATGTCGAGCATTTCGCCGAGCTGCTGGTGATCTTTGATTTCAAAATCGAATTGACGGATGGTGCCGACTTTACGCAATTCCACGTTGCCGGTGTCGTCGGTGCCTTCCGGCACATCCGGGGCGAGGAGATTCGGCATCCGGATCAACACCTGACGGATTCGTTCCTGCAGAGAATCAAGTTTATTCTCTTTTTCGCCGAGCTGGAGTTTGATCTGTTTGACCTGATCTCTGGCGGCGGGATCTTTGGCGCATTCTTTGCTCAAGCGGTTGCGTTCGCCGCGCAGGGCTTCGATTTCGGTGTTGAGAGTACGGCAGTCGGCATCCAGTTTCACCAGACCGTCGATGTCGATGGGGTAACCGCGGCGGATGCAGTTTTGACGCACCATTTCCGCATTTTCACGGATGATTTTAATATCGATCATTTTAACGATTCCTTATTCCGGTGATTGATTAGAATTGCGGCATGGGGAAAGCGGCCATGAATGCTTTGACCTCTTCTCCGATGGCGGCCAGCGCGGCATCATCATCTTTGGCTGCCACGGCACGGTCGATAAATTCAGCGACTTTGACCATATCCGCTTCTTTGAGACCGCGGGTGGTGATCGCCGGGGTACCGATACGGATACCGCTGGTGACGAAAGGTTTCTCCGGGTCGAAGGGGATCATGTTTTTGTTGGCGGTGATCCGGGCCTTATCCAATGCGTTGGCAACCTCTTTGCCGGTGGCGTGTTTCGGACGCAGGTCGATCAGGGCCAAATGGTTATCCGTGCCGCCGGAAACGATGCGGAAACCGCGGGCGGCCAATTCGGAAGCCAGTTTGGCGGCGTTGAGTTTCACCTGATGCTGATAGGCTTTGAATTCATCTTTGAGCGC
The DNA here is from genome assembly GCA_015061625.1 of Lentisphaerota bacterium. Classification (GTDB taxonomy): domain Bacteria; phylum Verrucomicrobiota; class Lentisphaeria; order Victivallales; family Victivallaceae; genus UBA1784. Next base: position 64,799 of record SUWG01000008.1, read on the forward strand.
CTCGCCGAAGCAGACGGCTTTGGCGGCGATGACGTGTTCCAGCGGTCCGCCCTGCAGACCGGGGAATACGGCGGAATTGATCGCTTTGATGTACTGTTCTTTGCAGAGGATCAGACCGCCGCGCGGGCCGCGCAGAGTTTTGTGGGTGGTGGTGGTCACGATATCGGCATACGGCACCGGGGAGGGGTGTTCACCGGCGGCGACCAGACCGGCGATGTGCGCCATATCGACAAAGAGGATGGCTCCGACTTTATCGGCGATTTCGCGCAGACGGGGGAAGTCGATGATCCGGGGGTAGGCACTGGCACCGGCAAGGATCATTTTGGGTTTGCACTCCAGGGCGAGTTTCTCAACTTCATCATAGTCGATGGCTTCAGTTTCGGCACTGACACCGTAGGGAACCATGTTGTAGAGTTTGCCGGAGAAGTTCAACGGGTGACCGTGAGTGAGGTGACCGCCGTGGTCAAGGCTCATGGCCAGCACGGTATCACCGGGCTGGCAGAGGGCGGTGTAGACCGCCTGATTGGCACCGCTGCCGCTGTGGGGCTGGACGTTGGCTGCTTCGGCACCGAAAAGTTTTTTGGCCCGTTCGATGGCGAGAGTTTCGACTTCGTCGATGAATTCGCAACCGTTGTAGTAACGTTTGCCGCTGTAACCTTCGGCATATTTATTGGTCAGCACCGATCCCTGGGCGGCGCGGACGGCGCAACTGGCGAAGTTTTCGCTGGCGATCAATTCGATACCGTCATTCTGGCGGGCGGCTTCCCGGTCGATCATGGCGGCAAGTTCCGGATCGGCATCGCGCAGAGCGGCGATATCGTCGTAGGAGGCGGTCTCCAGTTTGGTCAGACGGCGGGTATGGCGGGCATCACCGCTGTAAGGGGTACTCAACCAGAGGGTGATGAATTCTTTCATTTCGTCAAGGGAAAGATTATCCCCGGAAAGCACCAGACAGTTGGAGCAGTTGTGTTCCCGGCTGGAAATGACATTCTTTTTGGCGTGGCAGAGGGCCGCGCGGACCCCGTGGTAACGGTTGGCGGCGATGCTCACTCCGATACCGGAACGGCAGAAAAGGATCGCGGCATCGGCATTGCCCAGCGCAACGGCTTTGGCGGCCGGCACGGCGAAATCCGGATAATCATCTTCCGGATCCATTTTGAATGCTCCGCAATCAAGCACTTCGTGACCGGTTTCCTTGAGGAATCCGGCGATTGCATTTTTGGCCTCAAAAGCACCGTGATCGGCACCGAGGGCGATCGTCAATTTGCGATTGGCGATATCAGTGATCTCTTTCATTGACTTTTCCTTTCTTTTCCGAGGGTTCATCCTCAAATTTATTGTTAAAAAATTCCATCCATTTTTCCAGCGCAGATTTTATTTCTGCGAAAGTTTCCCGGTAGACTGCCAGACTCTGACCGAATGGGTCAGGCACATCGCCGCCGCCGGAAAAGTGGCGCAAAAGAGCGCATTTTTCTGCCGCCTGCGGGTAACGCATGAGCAACTCCCGGCGGTGTGAATCACACATCGTCAGGATCAATGTGCTTGACCGCACCAGATCAAATGTCACGCTTTGTGAACGGAATGAAGCGGCATTTATACCGTTTTCCTCCAGCACTGCCAGAGAATTGCGGCTCATCGCTTCCCCGTCAAAAGCATACAATCCGGCAGAAACACTGCGGAATCTGCCGCCGCTCAACTGCTCAAAACAATACTGTGCCAGCGGACTGCGGCAGGTATTGCCGGTGCAGATAAAAAGCACTTGCATTTCAGCAATGTCGTTTTCCGGAAAATCATCCATTTATATAATATACCTCATCAACGGCCGGATTCCAAACACGAAAGGCTTTCCAACCACTTGGAACAGCGTAATTTTTTAATAAAAACACATTCAGACTGGGAAATTTCACAATTTCCGGCTTCGTTTACCGCTCCGCAGGGACCGTTTTCCAATTTTTTCGGACAGTTTTTCAGACAGATGAAATGGTTTTGCGGCAATGTGCATTGCTCACATCCCTGGCAGTTGGCGAGCAGTTTTTTCAACAGGTAATCCCGGTTGGGCCGCTGACGGTCGGCTTTGGCGAATAAAAGACGCTTGAGCCGGTAGCAGGCTTTTTCTTTCCAGTCATATTTTTCTTCTCCGTAAGAGGAGATCGCCGGCGGGTCGTCGAATGGATAGGGCCGCCGCAACACCCGGTCATAAAGGTGAAAGCGGTTCCATCCTCCGCTCATTTCGGCTCCGGCCTGATGGGAGTTGTACTCATCCAGCCAATGCTCAAAGGTGCGGAATTCCTGCAACGCCGAACGGATGCGGGAAGCGACCACCTGCGCCCGGCCGGGATAATCCACTCCGGCTATCTGCACGCCGCTGTAACCCATCAGGCGGCATCCGGCGCATTGCAATTCGATGCGCCGGTACTGGGCGGCCTCAAACTGCGCTTTACTGCCGGATAATTCTCTGGCGAGCAGTTTGCGGAATGCCGGAGTCATCCTCACGCCGGGGATCTTACCGGCGATGATCTTTTCGGCTTTGTCCGGAGAAAGCAGTGTCAGGTGGGCGATCATCGGTATATAAGACTGGCGGTTGAGCAGAAACCACGCCATAGTCTGATTCTGCAGCATATCCCAGCCGCTTTGGGAAATGATGAATTTAGTTTCGGCTTCCACTTTGCCGGCCAGAGAGTTGTACGAGGCGAGAATGGTATTCTTATCGTAGTGGAAAGGATTGAATTGACATCCGGCAAAAAACGGCTCACTTCTGCGGGAGATCAACTTGAGCTGTTCGGTGCTGCCGCAGAAATTTCTTGCTTTACATTCACGCATGGTCAATCCGGCGGCATTGCCGGTGACACAGGCCAGATTCATGATCCCGGCATTTCCGGCGATATTCAACTGTTCATCGATCTTATCCGCTGACCGGTTGCATCCGGAAAGGAAATAACAGTGGTTGTTGCGCATATTTTCCGGCAGAGCCGCGCCGAGTTCCACTGCGCTCCACGGCGAACCGTAGAGGTCGGTAATGGCCAATCCGCCGCACAGATCCTGCTGTTTGGTCATCATTTCGGCCAGCGGCATGAGCCTTTCGGCGGCGTTTTCGCAGTATCTTTCATTATCCGGGCAGTTGCATTCGGCGAGAAAGACGAAATTGCCGTTGTTCAGGGCATCCTTGAAAGAGTTGCCGGAATTATTCAAATTCATGTCAAGTTGAAATTCGCTCATCTGGCATCCTCCGGTTTTTGGCGGTCAACGATGAAAAATATGGAACCGGTAAGGTTGAAAAGAACCAATATCAAGGTGGATAAGAGTTGCGCAGTACCGGCGGCGGCCACCGGATATCCGGCGGAAACCAGCAATGCCACTGTCACGGCATCTCTGGCACCGATGCCGCCGGGAAACAGCGGCAGCAAACCGGCGATATTGCCGATGACCACCGCTGAAATCACCGGGATAAAGCGGATAGTCAAACCGGAACCGCTTAAAAGCGACATCATGGCAACGGCCGGAAGCAGATGGATGAGCAGAAAAGTTACCGCCACCCAGAAAAACAACTGCATACCATTGCTTCTGTAAGTGTCTGCGGCAGTGGATAAGCGGGTGATTTTACCGGCACTTTTCCGGTCGGCAAAGAGCATAAGTTGTTTGATGCCGGGGAGTTTTTCGATTTTACGGTGCAGGAATAAAGCCGCTCCGGCGGTCAACCCGGCGGCGCATACTCCGGAAAATATCCACCACAGGGTTATTCCGGCAAAAGAATTCGGAGCCTCCTGGATATGCAGATTGGCAAAGTTTTCCCATGAAAAGCAAAGCATGATCAACGCCAGCAGAAAGAGGGCGATCATGCCGACGACCCGATCCATCAGAATTGAAAAAATCCCTTCGGTGCGGCTGCCGGATTTGACGTGTTTGGTCAAAGCCGCCATTTTTACCACATCGCCGCCGATGGCACCGCCGGGGATGACCAGCGAAAAGAATAATCCTTGCATGGTCAGGGAAAATGCTCCGGTTCGGGTCAGGGGGATATCGATCAGAGCCGCCAATGCCCGCCAGCGCAAAGCGGCGATGAATGTGGCAGCGACCGAACAGGCGAAAGCGGGGATGACGGTAACGTAATCAAATCCGGCGAAAGTGTTGCGCAGATCACCGGATTTGGTGCGGTAGAACCAGATGATCACGGCGGCGGCAACGGCGAATTTGATCACCATCCGGATAGTGCCGGAAAAATTTTTTCTGTTTTCTTCAGTCATCCTGTTTACTGCCCCCGGTTGAAGTGTAAAATGTAATTATATAATATATATGTACTTTGCTGTTTTCTCAAGAGACAAATTCAAAAGTCCTTGAAAATTCTTGATCGGCGGCAAATTAAAAATGACGGCAAATGTAAAGATTGCGGCGAAATCGACCTTGCCGGCTTGCCTGGTGGGGAATCGGTTGCACACTGAAAATTGTTTAAAAACAAAAAGCACCGGATTTTACTCCGATGCTTCGTAAAATAATGGCGAGAGAGACGGGACTCGAACCCGCAACATCCACCGTGACAGGGTGGCACTCTGACCAGTTGAGCTACTCCCCCGCGCCATATCTTTATCAGCCGTTGACTTCGTTGTGTATCGCTGTCAACAGTTACATAAAATACATCCGTTTTGAGAAAATGCAAGCGTTTTTCTGACGATTTTTGCAAAAAAAACAAAAAAAATGCGTCAGGGAGCGTTTTTTTGCTTTTTCAGGTTGACTTTTTGCCAATTTCGGACTATCTTTAAGAATCGTCTCATTTTAAAAGAAAGGATTTTATTATGGCTATTGAGTTGAAAAATGATTCCGACCGTCTCTCTTACGCTCTGGCGATGAATTTTGCCATCAGTATTCAGCAGTTGCCGGTCAAGGTCGATCTGCCCCTGCTGGGTAATGCCGTGGCAGAGATTCTCAACGGTGAAGAATTCAAACTGACCAAAGAGGAATACGCTATCCAGATGCGCCGGATGCAGGAACTTCTCCACGAAGTAGAGGAAAAGAAAAATGCCGACAGCGAAGAGATCCTCGCGGCGGAAAAGAAGTTCTTTGAAGAAAACGCCAAAAAACAGGGCGTGGTCACCACCAAAAACGGTTTGCAATATCAGGTGCTGGTCGAGGGCAGCGGCGAAAAACCCGGCCGTACCGATGTCGTCAAAGTCCATTATGAAGGTCAACTGCCCAACGGTAAAGTTTTCGACAGTTCCATTGCCCGCGGCGAACCGATCGAATTTCCGCTCGATCATGTCATCCCCGGCTGGACGGAGGGCGTGCAGTTGATGAAAGTCGGTGCCAAATACCGCTTTTTCATCCCCTCACGGCTCGGTTACGGAGCGCATGGCGCAGGTAACGCCATCCCGCCGCACTCCACTTTGATCTTTGTGGTCGAATTGCTGGATATCAAACGCTGATTTATTCAGGATACAAAGCAGGCTGTTGCAGAAATTTTCCGCAACAGCCTTTTTTGTGTTCAACTAAGGATGGAAAATTCTTACTTACTGATATAATATGGCGTGGTGTTGAGAATGGTCAAAGCGGTTTCGCCGAAAAGTTCCACCCGGACGAAGTGTTTGGCTTCATAGTCGGGCAGGGTGATATCCATATTCACGCTCTGTGCATCGGGATTTTGGGAATAGATCACTTTATCATCGGCATAGACCCGGATTTCGGTGATCTTTTCCTTGCGGGTTTCAGCCGTGACGTGGAGCAGTTTTTCCGTGCCGGAAATTTCATCACCGGGAATGGCTCCATTGAGCGTGATATCCGCTTCGTTGAAACTCAAGGCGGAAATGGTGTGACCGTTGCGGATGGCTTTGGCCACGGAATCACGGCAGGGCTTTTCACCATTGAGATAGATGAAGTTCACTGCCGGATAATCGACGATGCGCTGGAAACCGAAAAGGTCAACGGAAACCATCGACGCCATTTTGCGGCCGGTAAGCCAGAATCTTTCCATTTCCGTTCCCTGCCAGGTTTTCAGCGGCTCCTGATCGACCGCATCAAAGGGCAGATCGAACCAGTAATCCAGATTCCACGGGTGCGTAGCGATGGCTACGCCGTGGTGTTCATGGATGTAGTTCAGGGCTTTGGGCAGATATTCTGCCACTTCTCCGTCACCGAAAAGACTGCGGGTGAATTCCTGGGTGTAGGCATCGTGGTCGATACCGACTGCCAGCATATGATAGCAGTTGTGACTGACGGCATCGTGGCGGTCGCCCCAGTTGAAAGGATGATATTCCTGACCGTCGAGGAAGAGTACCTTGTCATCGGAATATTTGGCCGGATCGAGTTTGCCGTCATAAGGCGCGGCATCTTTCACGGCGAAACTGCAAATGTCAAAGCCCATATAACGCATCATGGCATTGATGGTGCCGGGAGCGGAGTCTGCGCCGTACCAATCCAGCGAATGCATATGCACGGTAAGTTTGTAGTTGCGCTTGTCGGCGGGGAATTCCGGAGTTTTCACTTCCGGCGGAGTGATACCGTTTTTGAAGTTCTCAAAATGCGCCATCAAATTGCGCATATATTTTTTCCAGAATGCCAAACATCTTTCCGCGCCACTGTCCAGCACTTCCGGCACAAGTATCTGGTTGAGAAAGTAGAGACCTTTACCGTATTTCGCCTGTAAAACCAAGGCACCGTCTTTGACCATCGGATCCATATATGAGCCGAGAACTTCCCAGTTGCCATTGGCGACAAAGCAACTCAAAGCGGCGGTGGCGACTTTTTCGACCGGGGCATTGTTTTCTTTGACGATACGGAAGGAATTGACTTGAATATTCCAGTCGATCAATTCATCATGAGTGATCTTTTCGGGATAGTTGAAAAGCGATTTTTCCTCCATCCACGGCATCATGTAACATTTGTAGGGGCGTTTGATCTCATCACAACTGCTGATCGTGCTGACGTAACGGTGGATGAGCATGGTATGGCCCAACTCATGCGGCAGGAAGTAGGGGGCCCAGCGTTCATAATCCTGATGCATGAAGAAAATGATACCGCCGCGGGCGACCCATTCGCGGATATATAATTCATCATTTTCCACATAGTCGTTGAAGCCGTTTTGTTCGATGAGAACCACATCATATTTTTCCAGATAACCTTTTTGGGAAAAATCAATTTTTTCGATATCGTAGCCCTCGGCTTTGAGAAAATCGATAAAACTCCAGATCGGTCTGGACCAGTGTTCAAAATATCCGATACGCATAAAAATTTCCTTTATGTTATATTTAACATGGCGTGATATAATATATCCCCTGTTCTTTTCATGTCAAGATACTCCGGGGCAAAAAACGGTGAAAGTTTACCCGGCAGAAATCAACTGCCACAGATGTTGAATGATCTGCGGCAGTTGCAAGTATTCAAATTTTCCGTAAAACAGCGTATTACTTTTTGATATAATACGGAGTAGTATTCAATGCGGTTATCTCTGTTTCTCCGAAAAGTTCCACCCGGATGAAGTGTTTGGCTTCATAGTCGGGCAGAGTGATATCCATATCCACGCTCTGCGCATCGGGATTTTGGGAATAGATCACTTTATCATCGGCATAGACCCGGATTTCGGTGATCTTTTCCTTGCGGGTTTCAGCAGTGACGTGGAGCAGTTTTTCCGTGCCGGAAATTTCATCACCGGGAATGGCTCCATTGAGCGTGATATCCGCTTCGTTGAAACTCAAGGCGGAAATGGTGTGCCCGTTGCGGATGGCTTTGGCCACGGAATCACGGCAGGGTTTTTCACCATTGAGATAGATGAAGTTCACCGCCGGATAATCGACGATGCGCTGGAAACCGAAAAGGTCAACGGAAACCATCGATGCCATTTTACGGCCGGTCAGCCAGAATCTTTCCATTTCGGTTCCCTGCCAGGTTTTCAGCGGCTCCTGATCGACCGCATCAAAGGGCAGATCGAACCAGTAGTCCAGATTCCACGGGTGCGTGGCAATGGCGATACCGTTGTTGCGGTGGATATGATCCAATGCTTTTTTCTGGTAGGCTGCAACATCCGCATCGCCGAAAAGACTGCGGGTGAATTCCGGGGTGTAGGCATTGTGATCGATGCCTACCGCCAGAATGTGATAAACGTTGTGGTTCACGCCGCCATGCCGGTCGCCCCAGTTGAAAGGATGATACTCCTGACCGTCGAGGAAGAGTACCTTATCATCGGAATATTTGGCCGGATCGAGTTTGCCGTCATAAGGCGCGGCATCTTTCAGGGCGAAACTGCAAATATCAAAGCCCATATAACGCATCATGGCGTTGATGGTGCCGGGAGCGGAGTCTGCGCCGTACCAATCCAGCGAATGCATATGCACGGTAAGTTTGTAGTTGCGCTTACCGGCGGGGAATTCCGGAGTTTTCACTTCCGGCGGAGTGATACCGTTTTTGAAGTTCTCAAAATGCGCCATCAAATTGCGCATATATTTTTTCCAGAATGCCAAACATCTTTCCGCGCCACTGTCCAGCACTTCCGGCACAAGGATCTGGTTGAGGAAGTAGAGACCTTTACCGTATTTCGCCTGTAAAACCAATGCGCCGTTTTTGATGCCCGGATCCATATATGAACCGAGCGTTTCCCACTGACCGTCAGCCATAAAGCAGCTTAAAGCGGCGGTGGCGACAGTTTCTGTGGGATCTTCAAAGGTACTGCGGTGGCTGAGCAGACGGAAAGTATTCACCTTCATTTCCCAGCCGATCAATTCGTCATGAGTGATCTTTTCGGGATAGTTGAAAAGCGATTTTTCCTCCATCCACGGCATCATATAGCATTTGTAAGGTCTGCCGATGAATACCGTATCTATATAGCGGTTGATCAGCGTGGTTTGACCGAGTTCATGCGGCAGGAAATAGGGGGCCCAGCGTTCATAATTCTGGTGCATGAAAAAGAATATACCGCCGCGGGCGACCCATTCGCGGATATACAACTCATCGTTTTCGATGAAATCATTGAAGCCATTCTGTTCGACCAGAGCAATGTCGTAATTTTCCAGATAACCGCGTTTGGAATAGTCGATCTTTTCAATATCGTAGCCCTCGGCTTTGAGAAATTCGATAAAACTCCAAGTCGGTCTGCACCAGTGTTCAAAATATCCGATACGCATAAAAAACTCCTTTTTTTCAGGTTCCGTAATAATGTATCGCAGGAGAATTTCTATGTCAAGAGTTTATCTGGATAAATTGAGCAGATTTTGGCGCAGTTGCCGGATCGCCGCCGGATTGTTCCACGCTTCGATCAGCAGATCATCCAGCGCAGGGCGGTGAGTGCGGGCAATGGAAAGGAGCAATTCGGCATCTTCCATACCGGCTTTGAAAAGCATCAGACGCAATGTCGGCATCGCCAGACGTGAACCGGGTGCGGGAGGATAGATCAGGAAACCGTCACCGAGCATATCGTGATTTCCGGTGGGGCGGCGGTAACCTTGAAACTCCTGCGCCGGGAAGTTGGCAAATTGAGCCGGAGTATAACGGTTGAGTGACCAGAAAAGAAATCCCTGCGCTCCGGCATTGACACCGTAAAGCGCAAAGAGCCGGTTGCGGATGGGATTTTCCAGCAAGGTCAGACCGAAGTCACTGCATCCGTAATACCAGAACATCTGTTCTTTGGCGCGGTAAGCATCATATTGTTCCCGGTTTTTGCCTTTCCCGGCATCGACGGCGGGCATGGTCGGACACATGATCACACTCAAATAGTCCGGGGCGATCTTGCCTCTGGTGATCAAAACCGGCAGCCGGTAACTGTAAAGCTGCATCAGAGGATAGATGACCGGCAGAATATCTTTTTCCGCTTTGGCATTGGCTTCATCCCAGAGTTGGATATAGGCGTAAGGTTGCCAGCGGCGTTGTTCGACTGCTTGAGTGACGGCGGCAAGATAGGCGTGGAATATCTGCTGACGGTGCGCAGTTACACTGCCTGGGGTCTGGCGGGCAAAGTCGGCATCGGATTCGCCGGGAATCCGGGTGGTGCGGGGCAGATTGTAGAAATATTTGCCGAACCAGTGGGAGTCACCGGCCTGCATCGCATTGCCGCCGTGATTCATAACATAATCGTAAAAGGCGAGCAGATTGCTGATATCCACGGAGTAGCTGCCGTTGCTGTCACGCTGGACAGTAAATGCCCGGAAAGCATTGTTTTCATCCGCCAGCACGGGGGTGACTCTGGCCCGCAAAGCGGCATCCAGATAAGGGGTCAATTCGGCGAGTGTCACCGGGCCGGAAGCACCGTTTTGCCGGGGAACGCGGTTGGGGAATATCCAGAAACTGGTGCGCAGAGCGGGTCTTTCGGGCATGGTGAACCGGGCGATGGTCAAGGTGATATCGATTTTCTGATTGCCGATGTTGATTTGGCCGCGGTAAGTACCGGGGATGGCGTTGCGGCTGACGGCCAATTCGGCAAAGATGGCGGAAGTTTGATCTTTTTCCAGAGTTATGGAACCGTTTTCCACCGGGCAGAGGATATCCGGAATACGGTCGGCAAGTTTATCCGGCGTGATCCCGGTCGGGGCGGTGGGAACGAATAACAACCGGTAGATGCGGAAATTTGAGGTGTCAAGTTTATTCCCGGCATGGTCGGTAAATTCACCGAAATTCACCGGCACATTGCCGCCGGGGAAATTTTTTCCGGGGATGATCATCACTTGCATATCGTCACTGCCGCCTCTGGCGCAAATCAGATCATTAGCTCCGGCAGTCGGCATCTTATCCATGCCGTATGGGTAGATCATTTCATCGGGATAAACGGCATAAAGTTTGAATGGTTCATTACCGTTTTTATCCTGCCATGCGGAGAATTTGGCGGCGCATGAGGCGGCTCTTTCAAAGGGGGCTTTATCATCGAAACTCAATTTGGAAAAGCGGATCCTGCCCTTTCCGGCGTTGGATGGGGTCGAACCGTGTACCGTGATCCGTTTGATTTTGGAGAAATCAAATCCCTGCGGTGCGCCGGTAAGGGGGTGTTCCCAGAGGATGCCGTTTCCGGCCCGGTAGAATTCTTTGCAGACCAGAAATGAGACCTTTTTGCCGTTGACGTCGGTCAGGGTGAACATGAATCTGCCGGAGCGGTAACCTTGCGGGGTATTTGCTTGAAATTCAGCCCGTACCCGGCGCATTTTGCTTAAATCAAGCGGAGTATCAAAGTTGAGATGGGCAAAATAGGTGTCGGTATTGGGATAACGGTGCGGGGTGGTGAATTCAAATTCCACCGCCGGATAGGGGGCGGAAGCATCCGGAATATTGCGGACGGCCATCTGCCGGTGGTAGAAGTGATTGAAGTACCATTGCTGTAACTCCCCCTGCCATTCAAGGGCGGAGAGCAGCGGGGCGGAAAACAGTGCCAACAGAGTAAAAAGAGTTTTTTTCATAAGTAAAATACCTTATTGTAGTGATTGCAGATAGTTGATGGCATCACCGGCTTTACTGCGGAGCAGATCGGGCAGGGCGGGGTGTTCCCATGATTTATTGAGAAAAACGCTGATGTCGAGCAATTCCATGATCGCCGCCCGGACATCTCCGGAGAGCAGATGTTCTTTTTCATGGAAAAGTCTCTGCAATTCGGTCAGATACTCAAAATCATCCATGCCGCTTCTCCACAACTGCATCCGGCAGGAACTCATCGGTTCGGTATTGCCCGGTTCGGGGGGATAAAGCATGACGCCGTCCCCCATGCCCTCTTTGATGCCGTTGGTGTAACGGTAGACCGGCCACGGTTGAGCGGGGAAATTGCGTACCTGATCGATATTGTAGTAATTCAACGCCCAGAAAAGATAGCCGTCAACTTTGGCGGCAAAGCAGTAAAGCGGCAGCAGCCGGTTGCGTACCGGCACTTCGGAAATGGTCAGGCCGTAACTTACGCAACTGTAGACCCACGGTGAGCGGCCGAGGCGGCGGGCATTGGCACTGTAACCGCGCCCGTTATCAAAGCCGTTGTCGATCGCCGGGATGCTGGGAATGGGCATTTTGACGAATGCGGCTAAATTTTCGGGGATCGATTTGGTCAGGGCCAGACGGATATCCGGAGCCTGTTGGAATACCGTGCTGTAAAGCAGAGGCAAAATGGTTTCTCTGGCTCTGGCATTGGGTTCATCCCACAACTGGATATAGGCGAAATCCTGCCATTGATTGGCGGCGAGGAAGGTGCGGGCCTGCTGCAGATAGGCTTGCAGAATTTGCAGACGGTGCGGCACGATCGCGGCGGGATCATGTTTGGCGAGGTCTTCGGGAGATTCGCCGGTAAAACCGTTGGTGCGGGGCAGATTGAAAAGCCGTCTGCCGAACCAGTGGGTGTCGGCGACGTGGATGGCGTTGCCGCCGTGAGCCATGACGTAGGAATAATAATTTTTCCATGCGCTCAAATCCACGGTGTAAGTGCCGTCACTTTGCCGGGTGATGGTAAAAGGTTCATCTTCCGGATTTTCGGTGGTGAGAATGGGGGTCATTTTGGCTTCCAGAGCGGCATCGATCCACGGGCGCAGATCCTCAAAGGTCGCCGGGCGGTCGGGATTCTGCCGGGGGATGCGGTTGGGGAAAAGCCAGAAACTGGTGCGCAAAGTGGGTCTTTCGGGCATGGTGAAGTTATCCACGGTAAGCGTGAGGGCGATTTCCTGACCGCCGATGAGCAGTTTGCCGGAGTAAGTGCCGGCGGCGGCGGAGCGGGGAACGGTCACTTTGACCCACAAAACGGTGATGCGGTTGCGGTAAAGCGGCACCGTACCTGCCGCATTGCCGGTCAACGGCCGCAGGATATCCGGATAGTGCCCCTCATAAGTGGTTTCATATCCGGCGGGCAGAGTCGGTACGAAGAGCAATTCATAAAATTTGATACATTCTGCCGGTATGTCTGCCCCCTCTGCGGAAGTGAAATTTGTGGCGGCAATGGTGACTGATTGCCGGGGATCTTTTCCGGGAGAGATGACCAGCTGCAGATCGTCACAACCGCCTTTGGCGGTGCGCAGAGAAAATGGGGTTTCCGGGGCGGTAAAGCCGGTGGAATCGGGGAAAATGATCGTTTCCGGAGCGACCGGAAAGAGCCGCAACTGCGGGGCATCTGTCATCGCCTGTTGAAATGCGGCGACTCTGGCGTTTTCATTTTCCATTGGAGCATCGGCATCAAAGGCGAGGTTTTCGAGGATGACCACGCCCCGGTGGGCGTGGACGGGGGCATAACCGGTAAAGGTCACTGTGGCGATATGGGCGCAGTCGAAGCCGCGGGGAAATCCGGTAAGCGGCAGTTCAAAATCCCAGCCATCCCGGAATCTCCACGATTCTTTGCCGATACAGAAGGAGACTTTTTTCTGATTTTTATCGGTCAATTCGATGTACCATCTGCCGGAGTAGTAGCCGTGACCGACAATGGTGGTAAGTTTACCGGTCATGCGGCGGCAGTTGCTCAAATCCAGCGGAGTTTCCGGGGTGTATACGGCCTTGTACATCGGCGGGTCGAAGTAGTTGAAGTTTTTGACATAATCGATCCGCAGACCGGGGATGCCGCCGCTGCCCGGCAGGTTGCGGGCGGAAAATTCCGGCACTTGCATCGTGGAAAAGTGGGCATCGCATTTGAGCATATATTCAAAAGTGCGGGTGCTTAACGGAGTGTAGTAATTTACTCCGAGGTCTTCACACAGGGCGGTTTCCCACCCGGCGGCATTCAGAAACAAGGCACAAAAGAGGCTTGCGGCAGAGAGCAGACGTTTCATAGGATCAGAGTTCTCCGGTGTATCCCAGATCGGTATTGGTCGTTCTCCACATCGGTCCGGTAGTCGGGAATGAGTTATCGTAACTGCCGACGTGACCGTCAACATGGACGGCATTCATCATCTTATTGTGACGGAAGCCGAACATATCTTTATCGGCCCAGCCGTAGATCTGGCCGAAGTTGCGGCCGATATTGGCCTGACCGTCGTTGTTGTAATCCATCACGGCGACCACAGATGAGGGAGTGCCGAATGATGAAATATGATTGCCGTGTATCCAACAGGGATTTTTGGTTGAATCCAATCCGTAATGGTCAGCGGCAACGTGAGTGGAATAGGCGTATGATGAACGCAGATAGATATTGAGCGTGCCGTTGGTATGAGTTCCCGGGGTGGATGAGGGACAATGCAGTGCGCTGGATTCTATATCGCTGGCGGTCCAGTATACGGCACCGGATTTGTAAGGCGGGATGCTCAAATAGGGCATTACCCGGATGAACCACGGTGCATTACCCAAACTGGCATCACCGCTCTGGGCCCAACCGGCGGAAAGCGGCATCCGGCCGTCATTGTCATCGAGGTAGTTATTGATCGCCATGCCGATCTGTTTCAAGTTGGAAACACAACTGGCACTGCGGCCGCGCTCTCTTGCGGAATTCAGTGCCGGAAGCAATATTGCCGCAAGGATGGCGATGATGGCGATTACGACCAGAAGTTCGATCAAAGTGAAACCGGTTGATTTGACTGCGGACCTGACGGAATGATTTTTCATGGCAAAACTCCTTGTTTTAGTGTTGGTTGATTAAAGTCGTCTGCCGGTAAATATAGGCAAAAACAAGGTGTAAAGCAAATAAATTCACAAAAAAATCATGGTGCAAGAATGGTGCAAAACTTTTTGATCGGAATATGCACTGTTCGGAGGCATCAGAAATGGAGTAATCACGCTCTTTGAGCGATGATGGAAACCCCGTCGGGAATGACGGCGATTTTGGCGTTTCTGCCGGTGATGTCAAAGGCCTTTTTGAGGGCTTCGTCAATGGTGGATGCGGCGTCAAACTTCATATCCCGGATCATTTGATGGTCGCAGTGTTGCGTGACGATGATGATATGAAATTCTGCCATGATCCGCACCAGTATCTGATATTGCCATTGATCCGGGGTGGTGGCATGGCGGGGGATGGCGGAAATATTTTCCAGCAATTTTTGCGGGGAATCCATCTCTTTCAACGTCCGGTAAAAAGCTTCTCCGCCGTGACCGTCGGAACAACTGGCGCAGAGGATGATAACTCCGCCTTTGCGGCAGACCGCTTCACCGGCGGTCATGCCTTTGACGGCCTGATAGACATTTTGATCCAGCGGATATCCGCCATTGGAAGTTATGACGATATCGGCCGGTGGTATGGGTATACTGCATTGCTGTTTCAGGAAATCGCAACCGCACAAATGGGCGGTCTGCATATTTCCGGCAAAGGCCCGGACGATCTTTTTTTCGCTGTTGATGACCACATTGACGATGAAGGCAAGTTTGGCTTTTTCAGCGGCAAAGAGCATATCGGTATGTATGGGGTTGTTTTCCAGAATACCGGTACGGGCAAAGGGGCTGTTGATAAATTCGGCGCAGTGATTGGCCATGACGGTCTCTCTGGAAGCGATACCGGGCAGCACACTTTTGCGTCCTCCGGAAAATCCGGCAAAGAAGTGCGGTTCGATGAAGCCTTCAGCGACGAGCAGGTCACACCCGACCGCCAGACGGTTGATACGCAGTGCGCCGCCGGATGGCAGAGTGCCGAGCGTGATCATATTGCGGTCATCATCGGCATTATGGATGATGATTTTCTCGTTATCGACGATATCCTGACCGAATTTGGCAGTCAACTCATCTTTTCCGGTTTCCCGGTGACAGCCGGTGGCGATCAGGATGGTGATATCTATTTGCGGATTGCCCGCCCGGAGCCGCCGGAGCATTTCAGGGATGATGAATCTGCTGGGAACCGGCCGGGTGTGGTCGCTGGCGATGATGACACAGGAATTTTTTCCGCGGGCGAGCAATTCCAGCGGCGGTGAATCTATGGGGTTATCCATCGCCCGGACGACTTCGGCATATCCGTCTGCCGCGGCGGGGGGCAGGGCGGATTCATAAATCCCCAGCAGATTATCTGCCGGGATTTGAGCGGTCATGCCGCTGTGTCCGTAGGCGATATGGATATTTTTCATCGGCTCATTCCGCTTTGGCAGTGGTGTTGAATAAATTGCCGAAAGAAAGATTCTGTTCTTTGGCCAGTTGGATGATCCCGGCGGCGACAAAGAGTGCGCCGTTGCGCTGGAAGTGGATACCGTCTTCCTTGCCATCAGGATAGGCGGGGTATTGACCGGCAGGGATCATGAGAAAGATGTTGCGGGCGGCTTCTTTACCCATGCGGGTAAATTCAGCGAGCATCCACTTGGTGCAGTCGATGAATTCAACGTTTTCAGTGCGGGCAACTTCACAGGCGGCATCGTAGTAGGCGCGCTGGGTGGAAGTGAGGAATGATTCACCTTTGGCGTTGAAGTGGGCGCAGACGGTGAGCGGCAGGAGAACCGGGGTGGCGCCTTTGGCTCTTACTTCAGCGATGAAGCGGCGCAAATTGGCGGGGAAATCGGTTCGGGGATCGGCGTAACGGTAAAGATTCTGCTCACCGGTGGCGGAATCGTTGTGGCCGAATTGGATAACGACGAAGTCGCCGGGTTTGACCTGATTGATGATGGCATCCCAGCGGCCCTCGGAGCGGAATGATTTACTGCTTCTGCCGCCGGTGGCGTGGTTGTGGATGGTCACTCCGTCTTTGGCAAAGAGGTGAAGTACGGCACCCCAGCCGGTCAATGGAGCGCGTTCCGGGGGATAGGTGGCCATGGTGGAATCTCCGGCGAGATAGACATCGACCGCCATGAGCATCGTGGAAAGCAGGGAAACTGCCAGCAGAGCAAATTTTTTCATGTTTCAAATTCCTTTTTTTAGTGGTTGAGAATGCCGTAATATACCTTGACACTCATCTGATGTCAAGGGGAGATGGTGAATTAAGGTGTAAAAAAGATTTAATGACGATCTGCCGGTCGCCGATTATTGATTGAATACCAACTTTTTGCGGAATCTGGCGGGGGAAACTTTGAGCGAATCAGCGAATACTCTGGAAAAGTGATACCGGTTGGCAAATCCGGTTTTTTCAGCGATCTCATCGAGGGAAAGATTGCTGAAGTTGAGCAATTTGCAGGCATTTTCCATGCGTTTTCTTTTCCAGTAGGCCTGTGGAGTTTCGCCGGTTTCGGCGGTGAATTTTGCGATGAATCCGGCCCGGCTCATTCCGGCCATATCAGCTAGTTCGCTGTTGGTGAATTTTTTATGGTGCTGATCGTGGTCATCCATAAGTTTGAGGATCTTTTCGATCCCCGGATCGTGCGGCGGCGGCAGGACGAATTTTGTTTCATCGAGCCGGAGCAAGGTGGAAGCGAGGATGGCGGCGGCGGAAAAGTAGTTGAGTTGACGTTTGCTGTAATTTTGTTGACGGCCGATGAAGTTACTGATCAGGGCAAGGGTATGTTTTTCTGCCGGAAACTTACAGATATTTTCAAGAGTTTTCTGCCGGTCACTCAAATTGAAGTGGATGAAAAATTGATCAAAAGGTTGTTTTGATGAGGTGGAAAAGGTGAGATAACCGGGGATGAGGTAGAAATATTCCGGGGTCATTTCGATTTTTTGACCGTCGGCAAGGGTCAGTATGCCGCCGGTCGTGCGGTTCCAGTAAAATCTCCAGAATGGGGTATAGAGATTTCTCTGTATCCACGGGTAGATTCCGGTCTGGAAGCGGCAACAGTGTATTTTGAGCGGATTTTCGATAAAATTTTCGTGCATATAATAGATCGTTGTTTAGACTTTCAGATACATTTTTTTATTTAATATCCATTTATTTTGCCGTTTTGTCAAGTATATTAAATCAGAAATTTTGAAAAATTGCCAAAAGGGAGATGATTATGAGTGAAATTTCTGCGATCGATATCCGGGTCAATAATTTGATCAATCCGCTGGGCATCAATGGAGATGCTCCGGAAATTTCCTGGCGTATCGCCGGAAGTATCCGGCAAAGTGCGTGGCGTATTTGTGCGGCAGGGAGTATTGAGGCTTGGGAAAAGGGGGAATTCATCTGGGATTCCGGCAAGGTCAAAGATGCTTCCATGTCGACCCACCGTTACGGCGGCGGCGATTTGCAGAGCCGGGAATATGTCTGTTTCAAGGTGATGCTCTGGGATGAAAATGATGAGCCGGGCCGATGGAGCGAGGTCAATTCCTTTGAGTGCGGCTTGCTGACCGAAGCGGATTGGGATGCCCAGTATGTCGGATTTCCTGCCGGATGGGCGGGGGCGGCAGTCGCTTTTCAATGTTTCAAAAACTTCACGGCGAAATACAAAAAACTGCGTTTGTATGTGGCCGGAAGTTGCGTGGAATCCTACTTCAACGGCCGCAAACTCGGTGGCAATACTCTGTTGCAGCCGCCGCAAAGCGATTATTCCAAAAGTTTCCATTATATGACCTATGATTTGAGCGGCATGGAGGTCATCGGCAATAATACGCTTTCATTTTATGTTGGTGGCGGCTGGGTCGGCATGGTGCAGTTGCGTTACCGTTTTGAGGGAGATGGTCAACTTATTCTGCGATCACGTTATGACATGGTGCCGCATTGCAGCAAATCGGCGATTACGCGAAACAGCATCTATGGCGGTGAGGAGTACGATGCGACCCAAGCCCTGCCGGAAATCTGGCACGATGCCGTTACCTGTATGTTTCCTGAACACCGTGCGGCAATGCGGATGAATGTTTTTACCGGCGGCACTCCCCGGGGCTTGGAGGAAGAACCCATTGCTCCGCAGGAGGAGATAACTCCGGTTGCGTTTGAAAAGATCGGTGATGAGCGTTACAGTGTGGATTTCGGCCGCAACTTTGCCGGATTCTGCCGGTTGAAAGTCAAAGCCCCCAGAGGCAAACTCATCAAACTGCTCTTTGCCGAAGTCCGCAATCCGGATAAGAGTGTCAATCAGGCCAATCTGGTCGGTGAAACGGTGATGGATACCTACACTGCGGCCGGTACGGGCGAATGGGAGATTTTTGAACCGCACTTCACCTATCACGGCTTCCGCTATGTGGAAGTTACCGGTTTCCCGGGAGAATTTACTGCTGAAACGCTTACCGGTATCGTTCTGCGTAACGATGTGAGGAAAACCGGGGAATTCCAATGCAGTAACGCATTGGTCAATGATATATTTCAAATGATCCGGCGAACCGAGGAGAGCAATATTTTTGCGGTGCCGACCGATTGCCCGCAGCGTACTGAACGCATGGGCTGGCTCAATGACATGATGGCCCGCAACGAAAGTGCTCTTTACCTTTTTGATGAATCCAATGTTATATCCAAGTGGCTCAATGACATTGCCGAGGCCCAGGATCCCATTACCGGTGAAGTGCCGATGACGGCACCGTTGTACTGGGGATTTGACACCGACCCGGTCTGTTCAAGTTTCATTGAAGCAACGCTGAATAACTACCGGTTTTACGGCAAAAAGGCCCAGATGATCAAACTTTATCCCAATTTGCGAAAATGGGTGGATAGACTGCTGTCACTGCGTCAGGCTGACGGTATTTTGTATAAAGGGCCGATCGGCGACTGGGTGCCGCCATTGAAGTTCAATAACGGTCAGGATTGTGCATTCAATCTGACTGTGCCTAAAGAATTGGTTGCCACGGCATTGACCCATTATGCGATCAAATTGCTGATAAAAGTGGCTTTGGTACTGGGGAAAAGCGATGAAGTCAAATATCTTACCGGCTGTGCCGCCGAAGTTGGCAGGGCATTTCTGGATAAATGGCGGATCGCTCCGGGAAAATTGTCGGTAAATTGTCAGGCAGCCTATGCTTATGCCGTTTACTGCCAAATCTTTACCGGGCAGGAAGCCGCCATTGCCGCCGGCAAATTGGCTGAACTTTTTGCCGCCAATGATTACAAGCATACCACCGGCAATGTCGGCACCAAATATCTGCTTGAGGTGCTGGCTCAATACGGCTTTATCGAATCGGCGTGGCAGTTGATCAAATCCGACGATTACCCCGGCTGGGGCTATATGATCGCCAATGGAGCAACGACTTTGTGGGAACGCTGGGAATTGGCCGAGGGCCGGGGAATGAATTCTCACAATCACCCGATGCTCGGTTCGCCCTGCGGATGGCTTTTCCGTCATGTGGCAGGCATCAAATTGCATGAGGATTCCTGCGGAGCAGACCGTTTCGTGTTGTCACCGTGTTTTATAAAGGATTTGGATTTTGTTCAAAGTTCCTATGACAGCCGCAGCGGTCTGGTCAGATCTGCATGGCGCCGTGACGGAGAAAGGATCATCTGGGATTTTGAATTGCCCAACGGTGTATGTGCCGAGGTGAAAATGCCCGATGGCACATTCAAAGAGTTTTACGGCGGCACTTACACACTTGAATTCACTTGATTCCAAGGATAAAAAACGGGATTTTGCAAAATTGTCTTCTTTCGCACCCCATCTTCCAAAAACTTTTGCCGGAATTGCTTTTTTCAATATATTCCGCTCAAACAATAGAAAAAGGCTGTTGCCAACCTTTTTTGAGGTTTTGCAACAGCCTCGTTATTTAACAGATGTTAACGGGTGTAGTAGAATCTGGAGGCATGGGGAAGTGAGGGATAATCGTTGATCAACCGGGTGGAGCGATAAATATAAACTGACAAATCAGAGGAATCGCGGAAAGATCTGACATTGACCTCAACAACGCTGCGCGGCAGATTGACCGTAGTGAGCGGGCAATCGGAAAATGCATATTCTTCGATTCTTTCCACCCCGTCTTCAATGGTGACTGAAGTCAAAGATGGACAATAGGCGAATGCACTTGAGGGGATTACTTTGACACTGCCGGGAATCTTTACATTGGTCAGAGATTGGCAGTGAATCATTCCGATTTTTGTAACTGAATCCGGAATGTCGAGGGAAGTAATACTGCCGGATAAGTATGAGATCTCGGTTACCGAAGAAGGAATCTTTATTGAAGTTGCCCGTACTCCGAGAAGATGGATTTCGGTAACACCGTCGGGAATAACCATTGTCGATTCATTGCCATAGTAGCCTGTGACGGCGGTACCTTTCAGCCTGAAACCGGCGAGAGAACAGGTGATCAATAACTGATTGCTGCAATAGAAAATCACTCCGGCAATAATAACGGCGGCACCGGCACCGGCAAAAATCGCTTTTTTAGCAACAGTCGGGGCGATCACACCTTTGAAAATCGCCAGAAGTGCGGAAAGCAGAATACCGACGGCACCAACGATCGCAAAGGTCGGGGCGAATTCAAAAATGTGAAAGCACAATGCGCCAATGGAGAGGATCGGCAGGATGATCAGCACTAAAAGCAGACGTTTATTCAAACCTTTATTGGCGGCAAGTTTGGCCAATTTGCCTGGGGCGGCAGGAGCCGTTTGCGGCATTACCGGCTGAAAACCGGGCTGTTGAAAACCCGCCTGCGGCTGAAAACCGGGCTGTTGAAACCCCGCCTGCGGCTGAAAACCGGGCTGTTGAAACCCCGCCTGCGGCTGAAAACCGGTTTGCGGCATGGGAGCAACCTGCGGCATGGGATTGACCTGCGGCATGGGAGCAACCTGCGGAGCAGGAGCGGCACTTTGAGCAAGCGGGGCGGCGCAAAGTTGGCAGAATTGAGGAGTGACATTTTCCGGAGAGGTGAATTCTCCGCCGCAACTGGGGCATTTGATTTGGCTCATGTGTTTTTCCTTGTTTTGGACATTATTTGAAAAAAAAAGAAGGCGTCCTCTGCCGCACTTGCATCAGAGGCACGCCAATGCCCATAAAACCAGCGCAAACAGAGAACGCCCATGTGGGGCATTTCCTGTTGTCGCAGACCGGTTTTATCAGTAGTTTGGCGTTTTCGATGCACAATCTGCAAAAGACTTTGATTTTCAAACCAACACTAATATAGCATAGGTTTGAAAAAAAGTCAATCCCCACTCAACTGATTTTATGCGGCATTGGTGTGTTTGTCTGAATATCCGCAACTGAAAGGAAAAAATATCATCAGAGATCAGTTTTCAGCAGGAAAAAAGAATGGGAAAATGAAAAAATACCATTATGCAAAATTTGACCGGCATTTACAGCGGAGTGACCCGGAAGTTGTCGAGCCGGACTCCATTGAACATATTGGTATATCCGGTGCCGGGATGGGTGTAGGTGAATTTGATCATGTGTTCACCGGCCGGAATATCATATTCGGCATATTCCCAAGGTGCATTGATCCCGGTTACTCCGGAATACAGATACAATTCCCGGTCGTCACACGTTACCGAGAAACTGCCGCCGTGAGTTTGCACCTTATAATAAAAGGATATTTTACAGGGGCCGGAAATGCTGGTTTTCAGCCACGAGGTCGATTCCCCGCCGCCGTCGCCGCCGGAACTGACACAGATATTGTCATTGTGACCGTCATCATTGACGATCAGCCAGTAGATGTTTTCCCCGACTCCGGAAGACGCTCCGCCGGAAGTCCAGTGCAGATAAGTTCCGGAAGTTCCTTCCAAAGCCTCTTTGAATTCATTTTGATAAGTATGCGGGTGCTTCCATCCCGCCCGGCCCGCCGGAGCATTTTCTCCCGGTTCGGCGGGCGGGGGCAAAATTGCGGCCGGTTTTTGAACCGGTGCTGCCGGATTTCCGGCAAGTGAAAAAAGACCGATCATGGCTGCCACGCAGAAAAATAAGGTGACCGCAAATGTTGTCAATGCCGGATGTTTCCGGAAAATGCTATACCGGCGGGCAGGTACATCTGATCGTTTCCTGCCGGATCCCGCTCCGGATATGGCGGATTTGGAATCGAGAGCAAGGATTTTATTCCACACGATTGGGGCATCGGGATCGTTTTTCAGCAGACCGGGCGGCAACTCCGGGAAACGCTCCGGAGCAAGCCCGGAAAATGCACAGTAAAGCACTCTGGAAAGCGAATAGAGGTCATCTGATTCATTGGCGGAGCGTTTTCTGCTCAACAGGGCCGGAGACATGAATTCCGGGGTGCCGACCATGGTACTGCCGATATTTTCAGCGACCAGACCGACATCGCCCAGCACGGCTTTGCCGTTGACCCACATGATATTATCCGGCTTGATAT
Organism: Lentisphaerota bacterium; assembly: GCA_015061625.1. Classification (GTDB taxonomy): domain Bacteria; phylum Verrucomicrobiota; class Lentisphaeria; order Victivallales; family Victivallaceae; genus UBA1784. The sequence continues at coordinate 87,689 of SUWG01000008.1, forward strand.
CCCGGTGGATGATGTTGTTGGAGTGCAGTATCTGCAATCCGGCGAGCAACTCATCATGCATGACCAGTATTTCGGCGGCGGTCAGGTGAGAGCGGCGTTTGAGGCGGTTGGATAAGGTATCCGGTTCATAATCATCCATGCTCTGATTGATATTATCCGCCAGATCCATAACGTAATAGAAAACCTCATCCGTTTCGGCGATGTGGTGGATTTTGAGCAGATTGTCGTGGCGGCATTTGCGGTAGTTGATCAATCCCCGCAATTCACGCTGCATCATTTTGGTATCGGCCAGAATCGTTTTCAACGCCACCGGAAAGTTGGTGAATGTATCTTTGGCCAGATATACTTCGCCATAAGTTCCGGCTCCGCAACGCTTGATGATCCGGTATGACCCGATGGTGGAGTTTTCAAAATTCATCGGCATTCAACTCCATATCCGGGGCATATTGCATGGCCTGGCGGCAAAATTTCTGCAAATGCTTTATGCAGCGGCTTTTTACCAGATAAACTTTAGGCAGGGAAACATTGAGCAGTCTGGCGGTTTCCCGGCTGGAACAATTTTGCAGAACGTGTAATTCAAAGATCGAATAATTCAGCGGCGAAACGGTTTTGCGTAATTGGGAAAGAATGTTGTCTTTGATGAATTCTTTCCATTTCAACAGCAACGCTTCATCGAGCAATTCATCCGGCAGGGCGTGATCCTCATCGGCCATGTCCGCCGTACTTTTATTATCTGTCGCGGTAAATTGTTCCCGCCGCCGTTTGATGTCGATGATCAATCCCCGGATCATGCCGCTGAAAAAGGTGCGGAAGCGGGCGATCGCCGGATCGAAGCGGAAAGTGTGACTGCGTTTGACAAAACGGAGCATGACTTCCTGAACCAGATCATCACATTCATCGGGAGTCAATCCTTTGAGTGCGCCGAGTTCCCGTATCGGTCCGGCATAGCGGTCGAAAAAACTCTGCCACGACACATCGTTGCCGTCATGCAGACTGTTGATCAACGTTTTGGAAGTCGTTGGAAAATGCATACTGAAACGGTGAAATATTTTTGTCCCCACATAATATCACAGGAAAATATAGCATATATGCCATTGTTTTTCAAGTAATTTTCAACGTTAAAAGTCAGGATTGAAATACAGAATGATGAAAAATGGAATTTTTTCAGGCGCGGCAGTATGATTTTTCCCGGCGAGTGATTTCGGCGAGAACTTCATTATTGTATGGGGTGGGGATGCCGAGTTTTTCCGCTTTGGCAGAAAGAGTTCCGGCGAAAGCATCGATTTCCGACGGCCGGTGGGCGAGAACATCCTGCAGCATGGAGGTTTTGGCATTTTCCGGCATGGTGAGGATGACCTCCATCGCAGCTGAAATCATCTCCCCGGTGCCGTAAATATTTTCGGCTTGGGCGACAGCGGCGGCTTCAAGCATGAGATTTTTGCAGTAATCCAGCAACTTTGCATCGCGCTGCACTGCGCCGTAATCGGCATAAAACATCGCCTGGGTCTGGTTGATACCGACATTGAGGATGAATTTTTTCCAGACGGCATGATCCATATTTTCCGGAATGGCGTTGTTTATACCGGATTGATCAAAGAGATCGGTTACTTTGGTCAGAGCCGTATTTTCTCCGCCGCAGAAAAAAGTTCCGACGCCGTCATGCCGGATGAAGTTCTTTTCCCGCACGCTGGCGTGACCGAGAAAGTAGCCGCGCAATACGGTATTGCCGGGAAAACGGCGGCCGATGACTTCATGGGCGGTGATGCCATTGAGCAGCGGCAGAAAGATGGTATTGCTGCCGGTGAGAGGTGCGACATTTTCCAAAGCGGCAGATAAGGTGGTGGTTTTGGTGGCGACGATGATCAGATCGGCGGGGGGCATACCGCTCATTTCACCGGGAGCGGCAAAGGAGAGCGGGAGTTTTTCCCCGTTGAAAAAAATCCCGTCCTGCCGGTAACGCTGAACCCGTTCTTTATCGGCGGCGGCGGTAAGCGTGATACCGGGCAGTTTCAGGAGTTTTTCTGCCGGAAGCACCCCGACGGCACCGGCACCGAGCAAAACGATATGTCGCAATGAATCCATGAAATTTTCCTTATGTCAATTCAATAACATAACCTTTCATTGCGGATAATGCAAGATGGGTATCGGAAAAAGTCAGATTTTACGGCAAAGATTCAGGAGATCGTTGACATCTGCGGTGGCCAGACACTCCACGGTATCGGCGGCACCGTAATAGATTTTAACTTCGCCGGAATCCTCCAGGATCATGCCGCCGGGGAAGATCACATCGCCGCGGAATCCCTCCTTTTCATAAACGGTTTCCGGAGCGATCAGCGGTTCATCGTAAATGGCTGTGACTTTACTTGGGTCATCCAAATCCAGCAGCATCAATCCGGCATAGTAGATTTTCCGCCAGTTCAAATGCCAGGAATAAAGATCATTTGGAGCGTATTTCACGGCGTGGAATGTCGTCAGATAACCGTGCGGAGTTTTTACCGGCGGGGCGGCCGGGCCGATCTTTGCATCGGCGAAAGGCACTTTTTCCGCACCGAGAACCAGTTTGCTGTCGCCCCAGTAACGCATATCCGGTGAAGCCGAGAGCCACAAATCGAATTGTTCTGCCGCTCCGTGGCGGCTGTATACCGGCATGGGCCGCTCCAGACGGATGAACCGGTCATTGATTTTTTCCGGAAACAATACCATATTCCGGTTGTCCGGCACAGAAAGAGAAAGTATTTCAAATTTGTCGAAATCTTCGGTCACGGCCACGCCTCCACGCAGACCGTGCCGGGTATCCATGGCGAAACAGACATAAACTTTGCCGTCGATAACGGTCATCCGGGGATCGTAGACCCTTTCGATCTCTTCATCATGGATCTGCCAGACCGGTTTTTCATGGACCTGCCAATTTATTCCGTCGTTACTTTCGGCAAAGCCGATATTGGTTCCGGCGAATGGTACGCCTTTTTTACCGGAAGCCAGAAAATCCGCTTCTGTCGCACCGTAATCATTGCGGAAAAGCATCACATAGCGGTTTTGGTATCTGGTTACGGCGGCATTGAATATCAGCGAAGCATCATAAGGAATATCTTTGGCCGACAATATCGGATTGGCGGGGTGACGGGTGATTACTTTAGCGGTGGAAAAGATTTTTTCAGACATGGTTATTTTCCTTGTGTAATTTGTGATGGAGATTTGTTAAATCCGTATTTGGATCCTGCGGATTTGAAACTATATTTAATATACTGGAATAAGACCGGAAAAACCATAATGATTTTCTCAATAGTTATAAGAATTGTATCAAATGCAACTTTGCTGATGCGGTTTTTCAAGTCGAAAAACGGCTATCTGGTATTTCCGCCGGATGCCGCACCGGCAATGATTATTGGTATTTGCGGCGGGATATTCAAGGTCAGGGTGTTGCCGGATAAAGAAAAGTGGAAATCTGCCGGATACACCGGTTGGAATATTCTGCCGTCAGAGGCGTATTCCGGGTCATCCAGAGCCACTGAAATTTCGTGCGGCGTATCTGATTGATTGTAAAGGATGATTCCGATTGTCCCATCCGGAGCGGCATACGCTGTGGCAGTAACGGCATGACTTCTGACGGTATAGACCGCTTCCCGCCAGCCGATGCCCCACGGGATATCCAGCACCGGGTTATCCCCGGAGATCCGCGGAGGACGGAGCATTTTGCCGTATTGCAGAAATTTTCTGCCCGCATCGTATGCTTCCATACGCTGTTTGGAAGTACGTCTGACCCTTTCCGGATCGCTGAAACGGTACATCGCATGAGGCAGTTCCCACCCCGGCATGATGCCCCAGAGCAATGCCTGTGAAGTTTTGGCGATCAATCCGGCGGCATTGCCGGTGAGGTCTCCCCGGCCGTAATGAGTGGCAAAGAGCAAGGCATAATCGTGATAGACCGCCGGGGCCAATGGTATGGCAGTCACCCGGTCGCCTTCCAGATAGGCCGAGGGGGAATTGACACACATGACGGCATCAAGACAGTGCAGATTGCCCTCCCAGAAACTTTCGGTAGTGATACAGAAATCGGGGTTTATCTGCCTTCCGGCGTTGCGCAGCAAAGTCATCAATGCCCGGTTGCCGTCAACGTAATCATGACCGCCGCCGGAGGTTGCGGTACACTCCGACGTGAAATTCAAATGCGCCCCGCCATGATTTCCTGAATCCAGATATGCCACCTGAAAACCGCTTCGGGCCATGCGTTCAACAAAGGAGCGAAGGACACTTTGCCAGAGAGTTCCGGGATAGGCAAGCATGGTATCTTTACGGTAGCCGGTTCCGCCCCAGGAGAGGATTTGACCGTAAAAGTTGCGCAGCAGATTTTTTTCTGCATCCGGCTGACTGCGGAAACTGGGCATGGTGCGGGTCCATCCGGTCAGTTGGATGTAACCGGAAACCGGATATCCGGCATTTTTAAGCATCGTTAAAACCAGTTGATCTTTGTCTGTCAGCGGGAAACGGTCTGGCGTGGGAAAATCGTAACGTTTGTTATCCACGCCCCAATGGGTGAGCCAGATGGCGATTTTGTGATTTTGAAAATCGGAAAAGTAACGTTCACAGTCAAGTTTCTGTCCGGCGAGCAGATTTTCCACCGAAACATGAAGCCACATGGTCGTATCGAGGAACCACGCCGGAATATCGTTGCCGCGCCGCTGACTCAAAGTTCCTTTACTGCACCATTCCTGTCTGACCGCCCATCGGCGGTAGATTTGAGCGGCATCGTACCAGTCACCGGTAAACGGCAGTATCTCTACTGCGTACGGGATCATCCATCTTTGCGGCACTTGAATTATCATATTATCCGGCAGATGCACACAACTCCATGAAAAGCCATGTGTTCTGTCAGAAGTCAAATCCCAGCGTTTACAGTTTTGCGCCGGATCCCAAACGCCGAAAAACAGTCCGTCACCACTTCTGCTGTAAAGCGCATCAAAGTGCATACTGTGACCGGAGTTGTTGCTGCGGAAAAGCCGGGGGCCGTTGAGCAGTTTCCCGGATGCCGGATTGTTGATCAATCTGCCCAGATAGTGCGGAGTGGCAAGAAAGTCATCGGCGGGGTCGCCATTTATTTTGCCCAGACCGGAAATTTGCGGGAAATTGAAGTAAAATACGGTGCGTTTACGGGAGCGGTTTTCAAAATTTCCCCGGAAAATCACACCTCCGGCGGCGGATATTTCTGCGCTGACACTTACATCCAGCACCCCTTTTTCATCGGCGAGATCGATTTTGCGCCAGTGAAAAGTGATTTTCCGGTCGCTTTTTTCCACGGAAAATTCTGCGCCGTGCAAGACCGCTGAACTGGCATCAATGATCAGATCTCCGGCGGATTCTCCATCTCTGCCGATCGAATCTGCTGAATCATCCATTTCCGGATCACAGGCAATGGCCGTTACCGGCGGCAGACCGGGGATTCTTGCGACGGACTTCAATCTGATCGACCACAAACCGGCAGCAGTCGGAAAATTGATGAATTTTTTACCGGCGGCATTGCTGATGTCAACGATTGTTGCTCCATGAGGCATTCCGGCAAAAGATATGCTCAATTTACCGGAATCCAAGTGGAAATTTGCGTTCGGTGTCTCTGCCCGGGGCGTGGCAGTTGCCGGAGTTGCCAATGGCGTAATGGCGGCATTGTCGATATCTGCCTGTCCGGAAACCCGGAGCGACAATGATATTTGGGATACTCCGCGGGGAATGGTTATGTCGGCCGAAACGGTCTGCCATTGCCCGGAAAGCCGGATTTTTTTCAATTCAGTGTGACGCACCGGGTGATAGGTCGATGTGCCGAGGCGGACTTCGCCCCGCCCCCGGAGCATGACTGATATCCGGTAACGCCCCGGAGTGATCCGGGTTTCCACGGTGCGGATAAGGGCCGGAGTTCTGGAATTGCGGGTCAGCCGGAGGAAAAATTGACCGTTTCCGGCGGCGACGGCCACGGCGGTATCCTGATCTTTCTGATGATATTTCCAATTTACCGGAAAATGGTTCCGGTCGAGGATATCCAGTGAGCCGTTGCGTAAAATGTTGCCGTCTGATACTTCGTTGACCAGAGGCGAGGGGGTGGTTGAACCGGGGTTGAGTTTGCGCCACAAATGGGCAGGGTAGGTGTCACCGGTCACGCCTCCCGCTCCGGCGACGTGAACTCCGTAAGTTATACTGTCGCCGAAACAGACCACCCGGTCGCCGTCGGTGAGGATGCCGGATAACTTATCACTTAAAAAAGCGGCAAATTTTTCATATCCGGCGGCGGTCAGATGGATACCATCCGGTGTCCGGCTGTTGGCGACCGTGCGGAAAAGAGAATCTTTGCCGTCAACTGCGCCGCCGTTATTCCGGAAAAATTCAAATGAATCAATTACTGTCGCTCCGGAAAGTGCGGCAATACGTTTTACTTCATCGCCGTATTTTTCCATATATTCTTCCAGCGTCTGCGGCGGAGGCACTAATTCATTCACCCGTGGCGACCGCCGCCGGAGAATGGATTCCACTGCCGGAAACGGAGTGATGAAGATCACCTTTTGCACCCCGGCGGCCTGCAACTGCCGGCATATCGCACTTAAATTTTCTCCGAATCGCTCCACAGAAGTTATTTTGGCCGGATTGAGGGCATCATTGGTACCCAGCAGAATTATCACTGCCGTCGGATTCAGGGCAATGACATCGGCTTCGAGCCGGTTGAGGGCTTCCTGCGTGGAATTTCCCGGCACTCCGGCATTGCCGATGAGGATTTCTGCACGCAGAAATCCACTCATCAGCAAAAGTATTGCAATTACGGGGAATTTCAGAAAATTCAGCATGGTCACAATTCGGTGATCTGGTAATCTTTTACATCACATTGACCGACCATTTCATCTTTGCTCAATGAACGCACTGAACCGTCGGCAAACCACAGATTGGCTTTTTTGGCGTGTCTGGCACCGATTTTGTAATTGTCGGCACTGGATGCCATCGGATGGATGCCGGAAGTTCCGGGATTGGCGGCATTATTGGCCAGAAGACTGTCGGCAAAAAGGAAAAATTCACTGGCAGAGTAGGGGCCGTAACCGGTTTCCGCACAGGTTATCGGAGTGCCGTTGATGCGGAATGAAACAGTATTGGAGCCATTCCAACGCATACCGTAAGTGTACCAGCTCCAGGCCTGTTCATTGGTACTTAATGGTTTCACGGCATCTTTATCTGCCACTCCGGAAGTCGGACAGTAGAAAATTGAGTCGCCGACACTGAAAAATCCGGCGGTGGCCAGTGCGTAGGCCCAGTTGCAACTGTTGCCGGGCTTGTCTGTACGGTAGTTGCCGGTGACCGCCGGAGCATAACCGTCATTGGCATCAGCATACATAGCGGTAGATGTACCGATGTTTTTGAGATTGTTGATGCAACTGGTCGTCCGTCCGCGCTCTCTGGCTGAATTGAGCGCCGGAAGCAGAATTGCCGCCAATATGGCGATAATTGCAATGACTACGAGCAGTTCGATAAGGGTGAAGGCATTTTGTTTGGTTTTCATGATTTCTGATCTCCTTTATGATTGTTTTTCCGGGTTACAAATTATGTAAATCGCCTAAATGCGCTCCAAACCTGATCAATTCTTCACGGACGATCCTGCCATCGACGTCACCGGGGGCGCATTGCATTCGCAACGCAACTGCCGCTCCGGCTCCGGCGGCCTGACCGGTGGCACAGCATACCGGCATGACCCGCAGACTGCTGTTGATCACATGATCACTGGAAATGATTCTCCCGCAGGTCAAAAGATTGCGGCAGTTGCCCGGAATCAGACAGCGGTATGGAATTTCATAAAAATCATCATATCCCATCGGTTCGTAACGGGTCCCTGCGCCGCTGGGGCTGTGGATGTCGATCGGGTAATTGCACCGGGCGATCGCATCGGGAAATTTGCTTTTGTTGCGGAAAACTTCTGCGGTGAGGATGAAATCTCCCAGAATTCTCCGACTCTCTCTGATGCCCAGTTGCTGACCCATGGAAATTATGTCGGCATTGGCAAACCCCCGGACTTCTTTTCGCAAAAAGTCGAGTAATTCCCGGATTTGCTGACGGGCGATTTTTCCGGCCTGACGGTAACTTTCCGCATCGGTCGGATCGTGCATGACGACTCTGGTGGTATTGAAGTGTACCATGGAGTTGTTGCAGCATTGAAACATCAGCACATTTTCCCGGGGGCAACTTAAAATACCGGCGGCCTTGGCTTTCCGGTAAGCCTCCTGAATTTCTTTGCGCCATGGCCCGGTCCAGAAATCCTCATCCGGAATATCCACCGGTGCGACTTTGAAACACCAGGTCATCGGCTGGCATTGTCCATCGGCATTGCCGACTGCCACCGGACACCCGGCCGCCGCTGAAAGCACTCCGTCACCGGAAGCATCGATGAAAATTTTACCGGAAACGGCGCACAATCCACTGCGGGAATGAAGAATCACAGCGCGGATATTTTTCTCATCCATGACGGTATCGAAAAAGGTATATTCATACAGAGTTTCCACACCGGCAGCTTCCAACATATCTTCTGCGCTCAATGCGGCATAATTTTTGTTGATGTAGAGCCTTCCCCATTTGGGGCCGATACGTTCAGCGATGTAATCATTACTTGCTGAAGAACGGTATGAAATCATTTTTTGCAGCCATCTGGTGTAGATGGGGTGATCCAGGCTTTTTTCGCCGAAGTGGTTGAGCATGAAAGGGGAAACCTCCCCCAGAAATGCCATGCCGCCGGGCAGGGAACTCTTTTCTATCAGAATTGTTTTGCAACCGAATTCTGCGGCCGTCAGAGCCGCACTTATTCCGGCCGGGCCGGCTCCGGTGATGACCACATCCGCCTGTCGCAACAGAGGAATATCACGATCAAAACTGTAATGCAGAAAACTCATTTTTTACTCCGAAAGTCCTTGTTTTGCATGGTGATAAATATATCCGGAAACCGTTGGGAAAACAATAAATGACAATGCTGAAAATATTGCAAATGATGCTGAAAGTACCTGTGTATACTGAAAATGATATTTTTTGTTGCGGATTATTCCGTTTATCCGGTTGCAAAATTCCGCAAATCGTGTTAAAGTAAAATTCTGCAGGAGGGATTTATGCAGAATGATCTGGAAAAAGCGATTTTAAGTTTTGAATATTTCAGCGGTTTGAGTGTTGCGGTTCACGACCTGACCGGAATTATACGCAAACTGTTGCCGCAGGAGCGTTTTTCCCATAAGGCTGAATTGTGCCGCTGTGTCAAAAACCATGAGGAAAAGCGTTGCGTGGATTTTGACATAAATGTTTTACAGCGTGAAGTGTGGAAATTTCACGATGGCGTTTTCAAGATCTGTCACGGCGGCTTGCTGGAGTGGGTGATGCCGCTGGCAGACAGCGGTAAGCAGTTGGGGATCATCTTTGCCGGATCGGTCATTCCTCCGAGTCAGTATCAGATGCTTCAACCGCAGTTGTCCGATGTCGATTTTTTGCTTAAAAGCGATCCTGATTTCAACTGGGAAAAAGCAAAATGGGTGATGGAACTGCTCCGTCAGCTTGCTGTAACCATCGTTCATGACATACGTTTGCAAAAGGAACAGCTGCAGCAGATCAAACTGAATCGAAAAGAGATCATTCACCGTTTTATCGGCGAATATTGTGACCGCAAAGATCTGCTGGAGCGATTGGCTAAAAAACTTTATTTGAGTAAATCCCGCACTATCCATACTGTCCGGGAGGAAACCGGATATACTTTTATGCAGCTGCATCAGGCCTACCGGATGCGCCTGGCGGCGGCAAGGTTGCGCTTTTCCAATGAAAGTGTGGCGCATATCGCCGCATTGTGCGGCTTCGATAATGTGGCAAGTTTGCACCGTAACTTCAAAAAATATTTCCATGTAACACCATTGACCTACCGCAAATTGTGCAGTAACGGCAAAATGCCCGCCGGAAAAATCGTGGAAATCGATAATTTCCCCGGCCGCCCGCGTTAAAAAATGAACGCGTGTTTACTTTGACAACTGTCAGAAGTAAAAAAAATCGAAAAATATTATTCTTGATGCTTTAAATTCAAAAAAACGGTGCTATCTTAATGTAGAAAGCGTGTAGAGTAATACTCTTGAGTCAAATTAAAAAGAGAATGTAGCTTATGAATGTTTCCTTTAACTCCTCTTTCGATGGTATGCCGGCAGATGCCAGTATTGCCCAGCAGGCGCTTACTGTGATCGTCAGTTATATCCGGACTGAAAAATTACGCGAAGGTGATTTACTGCCTTCTGCGGATTTCTTTGTTGAGAAATACGGTTTTTCCCGGGTGATGGTCAGGGAGGCTATGTGTTATCTCAAAGGAATGGGCATTGTGATCTCCGGCAAAGGCAGCGGTTTCCGTCTGGCAAAGATCAATCCGATGGCCGGATTTGGGCGTTTGCTGCCGTTTTTCTTTGCACTTTCCAAAGATTCCGGTGATATCATTCTGATGCGTAACAATATGGAACTCGGCTCATTCCCATCGGTGGTAAGAAATATTACCGATGCTGATCTGCTCGAATTGGAAAAGATCGTCGATACCGGCAGACAGGTACTGCGAAAAGATGTGCTGCACAATGTGGAATTTATTGCCGTTGATACTGATTTCCATACTGTACTCAATCGTGTTTCCGGCAATGAATTGCTGATCGCAGTGACCGAATATTACCAGATGAAGTTGGGAACCGCGACTGCCAAAGAACAAATCGCTGATGAAACACACCGGAGTATATTTGCCACCGCCCAGATGGAACACGAGCAGATCCTCAACGCTCTGAAACTGAAATCTCCGGAATCCGGATTGATCGCTCTTTATAATCATGTGAAGCGGCGTTACCATCCGTCTGCAATATTCTATAAATATCAGTAATTAAAGATAAATCAACATATATACAAGGGGAATTATGAGTGTTACAGACATTGTTATCGTCATCGGATATTTGCTGGCTTCAGCTTTGATCCCGTTATTTGTCGGTTTGCGGCAAAAAAACAAGGAGGATTTCATGCTGGCGGGTAAAAAGATGCATTGGTTCCCGCTGGCACTTTCCGGAGTGGCGGCAAGTTTCAGTGCGATAAGTCTGTTGGGGGCTCCGGGATTTGTCATGGGCAATGATATGCGTTATCTGCCGACACTGTTTGTGGGATTGTTGAGTATTCCGATAGTGTTTTTTCTGGTAGTTCCTTTTCTATATAAACTTTCACTGGTATCGGTTTATGAATATCTGGAGGATCGTTTTTGTCCGGCATTGCGCTATGCGGCAAGTGCGGTATTCATGATCTCCAAACTCGGTTATCTGTCGTTGTCGATTTTTACTCCTTCATTGGCATTGAGTTCAGTAACCGGTTTGCCGATAGAGCTGTTCATCGTGATTTTCGGTTTGCTGACGACTTTTTACACCATGATCGGCGGTCTGGAAGGGGTGATCTGGTGCGATGTTATGCAGTATGTGGTCATGGTGGCGGGAATTGCCGGGGTGGTGATCTATTTTGTCTGCGGAGATATCGGCAGTTACTGGCAGACGGCAGAGTTGGCCGGCAAGACCAAAACGTGGGATTTCGATTTGCGTCTGGATAATCTTTCGGTCTGGGTGCTGTTTTTGAATTGCACGTTCATGGGGATCGCCGGCACTTGCAGCGATCAATCATCGGTGCAGAGATTGCTGTCGGCCAAATCGCTTAAAGATTCCATGCGCGGTTATCTTTTCTCCACGATTTTCGGGATGCCGATCGTATTGGTGCTTTATTTTATCGGAGCGTGCCTGTACGGATTTTTTCATACAAAAGCTTCTTTGCCGCCGGAAATCGCCGAGGTTCCGGATAAAGCGTTTCCATATTTTATCGGTCATTATCTGCCGCCGGGGGTGGCGGGAATATTGCTGGCGGCGATTCTGGCTGCCGGTATGAGTACTATAAGTGTGGTACTGCACAGTCTCACTTCGCTTTTTATGGTCGATGTGTATGAAAAAATTACCAGAAACAAAGCTGAAGGAAAACGTTATGTGTCGATCAGCCGCTGTGTTACGCTGGGGTGGGGTGTTCTGGCCGTGATTCTGGCATTTTTTGTCATGCATGTCGGAAATTCGATCGTGGAAGTTTCCCAGGTGCTGGCATCGCTTTTAAGCGCGCCTCTGGGGGGAATATTTATGCTGGGTATATTTACCAGACGGACCAATGTCACCGGAGCGGTTGCCGGCGGGATCGCCGGATTCATTGCCACCGCCGGTTCATGGGCATTGAATTTTTACGATGTGGTCAAAATCAATTTTATGTGGTATGCGGTATTCGGTTTGATTGCCACTTTGGCAGTCGGATATATAATGAGCCTTTTAACTTTTTCAAAAGAAAGGGAATTTCAAAAATGAAAATTGTTTTCTGCATTACTGCGGCACTTGCATTGAGTGTATCGGTGTGGGCCGCGCCGGAAAAAGTAACGGTAAGAGTCGTCAGCAGCCAGGTGGTCAATGATACCATTACGGATGCGATGAGTCCGACCGGATTGGCAGTTGCTCCCAATGGAGATATCCTTGCGGCTTTTCAGGATCGCGGGGATATCGGTCCTTCATGTAAAGCTTATATTGTCCGCTCCACTGATGGCGGCAAAACCTGGGGGGCTCCGGAAAAAGTATTTTCCGGTAAAAATGACCGGGAGGGTATTTCGCTTACTTTGCATAATGCTCCGGATAACTCGATTTATCTGACGGTCACCACAATGACCCATGCGAGCAGTGACCGCAGGGCGGTTTTCGGCTGGCGGAGTTCATCTATTGAGATATTCAGATCGGTTGACGGTAAAGAATATGTTCCGGTACAGAAACTTGCGACCCCTTCCGGAGCAATCTTTTCTCTGACCGGCAAGATTATTGAATTACCCAATGGAGACTGGGTCATCCCCGGTTACGGTTATCCCAAGCGTGCCCGCAGACCCGGCGAAGTATATGGCGCGGGCATTTTCCGCAGTACCGACAAGGGTAAAACGTGGGGCAGTTTTGAAAGAATTTTCAGAGATGATCCGGCTCCGGGAGAAAGGCCGTACAATTTCAACGAGACAGACCTGCTGCTCAAGGACGACGGCACATTGGTTGCGTTTGCCCGCATTGACAGCCGTCCGCGCTGCTATTTGTGGAAAGTTGTCTCTACTGATTGCGGCAAAACCTGGAGTGATCCGGTCGAAACAGACATTCCCGGTATTTACCCGGCGATCATCAAACTGGATAACGGCGGTTTTCTGATGGTTGCAGGCAACCGTTATGCCAAACCGGTTATCCGGACGGTGAATTTTTTCTATTCTGCTGACGGTGAAAATTTCACCTTTGCCGGTATGCCGTATTACACCCGGACGGACGGAACTCCTGCCAACAGTGCCACCGGCGGTTTGCAGGCCATCGTTAAAGATCCGGCCAGCGGGAATTATATCGTGATATTTTATGCACATGATCCGGAATTGCCCGGCCATCATCAGTGCTATGTAGACAGTAACATCGTGGAGGTAAAGTAATGATGGTGTCTTTGAAAAACAATCTTGCAGAAATCGGCTTTGCATTGAATGAGGGAATTTTTGCACTCAATACTCTGCAGCACGGTTCGGGAGAACAATTTGCCTGCGGCAATGTGCCTTTGTGGAAAATCGAATTGCTTGACCGTGACGGCGGAATTACTGAATTGATTGCCGACAGTATGCCGGAAACGGATCAGTCAGACCATGCACTTTTTATGCGGTGGCTTTGCGGAGAGTACTGCCGGGTGACGGTGAGCGTGGAAAAATCCGGCGAAGATGCTTTTGAATTGCGTATCTCCGTCGATCAGCTTGCCGGCAGCTATTCGGTGCGGGAAGTGCATTTCCCGCATTTTGCGTGGCAGTTGACCGAGAGTGAGGCGTGTAAACTGATTCTGCCGGAGGATGCCGGTACGGTTTATCCGGATCCGCTGAAAACTCTTGAGATCGGAAAAAGTCATTTATTTGTTCCGCGTCTGCAATCCCGTCATTATCCCCACGGAAACTTTTGTATGCAGTTTTTTGCGCTGGAAAAAAACGGCATTCTTGCCTATTGCGGAGCGCATGATCCGGCGGCTTTGGTAAAGGCATTTTGTCTGGGATGTGATCGGGAAAATAAAGCTCTGACGGTTTCACCTCATTGGCATTGCCCCGATACGCCGGGAGTGGAAGTGAAAAGTTTTCCGTGGATATTGGCTTTGAATGAGGGCGACTGGTTCGATGCGGCACAGCGTTACCGTAAATTTGCCCTGACAGCTCCCTGGACGGCCAATGGTGCTTTGGAACACGGTAAAAAAAGTCCGCAGTGGCTGCTGGAAACGCCCATGATTCCGTTGCGTATGCACCGGGGCGTGGGACATCAGGCCGAAGATTTGATCGCTGATGCCGAATATTTCGGTGTGCCGCAAATGATCCATTACTATATGTCACAAAAGGCCTCATTTGACAGTAATCTGCCATTCTTCTTTCCGGTGGTTCCGGATTTTCATTCTGAATTGAAAAAATTGAAGGATGCCGGTATCAAAGTGATCCCCTATCTCAACTTTTTCTCTGCCGACATGAATCAGCCGGATTGGGATTATCTGAAAGATTCTGTCGTGCATATCAATGAAAAAGGCGACATCCATGCGTGGGAATGGTCGTGTAACGGGCATACGCTGGCAGAGATGTGTCCGGCGTCTCCGTGCTGGCGCAGAATCACTTCACTGGTCGGTATGCGGATGCTGGAAACTGATGTTGCCGGAGTTTATTTTGACGAAATAGGCATGAGTCCGGCATACACCTGCTGTGCCGGGAACCATGGCCATATACCGGGAGATCCGGAGCAGTTCTGTGCTTCGTGGAATACTCTGATCGGCGGTATGAAAGCTGAAACTGCTGAATTCAAGGATGTTCCGGTTTTTGCCAGCGAGGGAGGCGGAGAGCCGTTGATGGGCAATGTGGATACCTTATTGGTGGGTAACAACAATTCCCCGTACACCAAGCCGCTTTTTTCGGCAGTATACCATGATTATGTGATGTGTTACGGTCGCTATACTTTTGCGCAGGAATTGGATGATCCTGCTTTTGCCGGAGCCATAGAGAGCAAGCATGCCGAACAGTTTATAATGGGTATGCAATTCGGCTGGTCGCGCATTCCGTGGAGCGTTATCCGTACGGCGGCACCGCAGATAGCTGAATTTGTCCGGGATATGGCCTGGGCCTGGAGCGATCACAGTATCTACCTTTCTGCCGGTAAGATGCTCCGTCCTCTGACCCTTGACGTGCCGGAGAAAAAAGTACGCTGGGCACGGGCATGGAATGATATGACAGGCACGGAATTTACGATGCCCGCAGTACTCAATTCAATCTGGCAGTGTGACAATGCTTCCATCGCCGTGGTACTGGTCAACATCAGCGATTGCGAACAGAATTTCGAAGTGGTCATGCCCAGTATTCAAATGGGTGACAAGGTGTCTTCCGGCGGCGGTGCGGCAAAATACCGTTATCCTCTGCCGCAGGCATCGCAGGCGTTTCAGTACAACTATTGCAACGGCCGGCAGCCGCGTATCGTGCCGAGCGGCGATTCAACGAATGGTTTCCATATAAATATGCAGCCCCGCAGTACGGCTGTATTGTTGATTTCCAGTGAAAAAAGTTATGGCGTGCATCAATAAACCCGATATAACAAAGAAGGGAAAGAAAAATGAAAAAAATGCAATCCATTATGTTCCGGCATGCCGGAGTAAAACAGTTCTGTTTTACTCTTATTGAACTGCTCGTAGTCATTGCAATTATCGCCATATTGGCGGCAATTCTGCTTCCGGCATTGAATTCTGCCCGTGAGCGCGGTCGTACTGCCAGCTGTGTGAACAACCTCAAACAAATCGGTACTGCTTTGTCGATGTACACCGATGACAACAATGGATGCCAGCCGACAAACTGGGTGAGCTTTGATGCTTCCGGAATGAATAGAAGTGCGTACTCTAAAATTGCTCCCTACATCGGAATCACCCCGCAATACAATGCCGAGGTACACTCTTTGAATAATGCTTTTGTCTGTCCTTCTGATGCCGGTTCAGCTACGAAACACTGGAATAGCAGTTACGGGTCGGTTTCGGTGAATTTGTTTCCGCACACCAATGCTCATTTCAAATTTTATATTCCGTATGCCAAAGTGGAAAATCCATCTGCCGTATTCGCCTTTATGGATGCACAGCATCAGGCAGTTGAACAGCCGGCATACACCATCAATGTTCCGAAATTTGTCGATACGACGAAGAATAATGTAAAAGGAAATAACGGCGGATTTACGCCCACTACCAACAATAACTGGGTTGACAGACGCCACAACGACACCAGCAACAATCTGTTTGTTGACGGCCATATCGAAAGTGTGAGCAAGGGTGAATTTGAAGTTATGCGTCACTGGTTTGCTGTCGAGCCGTCAGATGGTTACTGATCTGACCGTTTGATGCCGTAAAGATGCAGCGCGCCTTTCCAGGCGCGCTTTTTTATGCAGAACAGAACTGCGTTCCGCAAAGCCGGGTGGAATAAGTTCGCTCCCAAGCTGGCGGAAAAATCGTGGAAATCGATGATTTCCCCGGCCGCCCGCGTTAAATCAACTGGAATTTTCCCATAATCAGGATATATTAAACCCTGATTTACATATCCCGTAATGCGAGGTTTACGCCAAATGAGATGCAAAATAAATAAATTCTGGTCATTCCGGCGCACAGATATTGCCGGGGAAAAGTTTAAAAGAGTGGTTCTGCCCCATGACTGGGCGATCGAAGGGGATTTTTCTGAAAACAACTGTATCGATGCCGTTTGGGAAGAAAGCCATCTGGAGTACCGCCACGATTCATATTTGCCCCGCGGTACCGGGGAATACCGCAAAAATCTGGAAATTCCGCAACTTTTTCCGGAACAGAGAATTTTTCTGGAATTCGACGGCGTTTTCGGTGAAAGTTCTTTGTATGTCGATGGGCAGTTCGCCGGGGAGAACCACTCCGGCTACACCGGAAAAGTTTACGATATAACCTCTTTCGCCGCCGGAAAAAATTCCGTGGAATTGCAAATGCCGGTTTCCGCTGAAAGAATGCAGGGCTGGTGGTATGAGGGCGCAGGCATTTACCGCCATGTCTGGCTGATGGTCAAACCTGCCTGTCATCTCGCACCGTGGGGCGTGGTGGTCGATACCCCGGAAGTTTCTCCGGAACAGGCGGTTGTGGAAGTTTCTGCGGAAATATGCAATGCCGCCGCCGATGCAACCACCGCCAAAGTCACCGTCGAAGTTTCCGCTCCGGGTGGCGGTGTCATTTCTTCACTATCAAAAGAAATTTTGCTCGCTCCCGGCGCAGTGTCAGTGGAAAAATTCACCATTTCAACCGATAATCCGGAATTGTGGGATGTGGATTCCCCCCGGCTCTATCATGCGCGGATAAAAGTTGACAGCGTTGCCGGAAGTGATGAAATTACAGTGCCATTCGGCATCCGCTTTTTTCAATTCACCGCTGATCGGGGCTTTTTCCTCAACGGCCGCCATCTGCAGTTGCGCGGCGGCAATATCCATCATGATTTCGGCGGTCTGGGAACCGCTCTGCCCGACCGGGCGCATGAAAAGAATGTGGAAGTTCTCAAAGAAATGGGGTGTAATATCATCCGTTCCTCCCATAATCCTGCCGCTCCGGCTTTGATGGAAGCGTGTGACCGTCTGGGGATGCTCTTCTGGGCGGAGACCCGCAATTTGCATACTGACCGCGGCGGCATTGATGATTTGACCGCTTTGATCCGGCGAGACCGCAACCATCCGTCAATAATTCTGTGGTCGCTGGCCAATATCGGCGGGGCGGAAAACAGCAACCGTCACCTGACTGAAAAATTACAGGAGCTGCACGACCATTGTAAAAAACTTGATCCGTTCCGCCCGACCGCCGTCGGGCTGGAGGGCAACGCCGATGCCAACGCCAATGGTTTTGCCATGGTGACCGATGTGGTAGGCTACAATGGCGGCGGTATGGGGATCGATGAGCGGGATCACCGGGATTATCCGGAGCGGTGCATGGTTATCAGCGAATTTGCCTCCGGCAGAGGGGCCAGGGGCGTTTATCAGGCGGAAAGTGTGAGCGGGGAGATCGAAACTCTCGGTGACGGCCGGGTGTTCCCCCGCAACGGCTGCCGGGCCACGGAACAGGATCTGATCAACGCCCATATCAAGGAATGGAGTCACATCATGCCCCGGAACTATCTGGCCGGCGGTTTGATGTGGTCGGCGATCGAATACCGGGGTGAAACCTGCGGCTGGCCCATTGTGACCAGCCAATTCGGGGTTCTGGATATCTGCCGTTTTCCCAAAGATGTCTATTACTATTATAAGAAGTTGTGGACGACAGAACCGGTGTTGCACATCTTCCCGCCGTGGAATCACGATGTGCCGACGGGAACGATGGTGGAGTTGTGCTGTTTTTCCAACTGCGATTATGTGGAAGTGTCGCTTAACGGAAAAAAGATAGATGGATTTCCGGAGTATTTGCAGCGGGGCAGTACCTTTCCGTATATGAATTGGCACATTCCGTTTGACCGGGGCGAAGTGGTCGCCGTCGGTTACAATGCGGGGCAGGAGGTGTGCCGGGAAGTTTTGCGGACTCCGGAAAAGCCCTCGGCATTGCGGATCACTGCCGACCGGCAGATACTCAAAGCCGATGGCGAAGATATTGCCTTTCTGCGGATCGATGTGGTGGATGTCAACGGCACATTTGTTCCGGATGCCCATGAATTACTGTCGGTCAAAGTTGACGGGGCAGGGGAGTTGGCAGGGATGTGTTCCGGTGATCCTGCCGGTCACGAAAAGGAGAGTGCTTCACAGATGCACACATTCAACGGCTCTTTGCTGGCGATCATCCGCAGCACGGAGCAAGCCGGTGAAATCAATGTCACGATCGACGGGGCAGACGGCCTGTCAGCGGCAAAAAAACTGCAAACTGTAAAAAGGTAAAAAGAGGTGAAACATGAGTGAATCAGTTTATGACGGCCATATCCACATGGCTGACCGGCCCGTAAATGTGCCGGATTTTTTGGATCGTATCCACAGTGCGGGGATCGACGGCGGTCTGGTCATCAGTATTGCTCCGGCCGGTTTGCCGGATGCTCACGGTGCGGTGATCCCGGCTAGGGAAAGAATGATCGGCGTGCGGGATTTCTGCGAAAAATGCGGAAAGAATTTCTATCCCTGTTTCTGGATCGACGTATTGGAAAAGGATGCCGTGGAACAGGTGAAAATGGCAAAGGAAATGGGGATGCGGGCATTGAAAATAATTTGTTCGCACCACTATCCGTCTGCCGGTCTGCCGGTTTATAAGGAGGCTTTGAAGTACGATCTGCCGATCCTTTTCCATTCGGGTATTTTATGGGATGGTCTGGATTCCGGCAAGTACAACCGGCCGTGCGAATTTGAGTGTATGCTGGAAGTGCCGGGTATCCGTTTTTCGTTGGCACATATTTCGTGGCCGTGGACAGATGAATGTATTGCCCTTTTCGGCAAATTGCGTAACGGCGGGGGCACATTCAACAAGAAAGTGGATTTCTTTATTGACGACTGTCCGGGGACTCCGGATATTTACCGCAAGGATGTATTCCGCAAGTTTGCATTGCTGGGCTATGATTTGAGTGATTCATTGATCTTCGGTGTGGATACCAATGTGCATACCTACAATGCGCCGTGGGCGAAATACACTCTGGAATTTGACCGTAAAACTTTTGCGGAATTGAATGACGAGGTGCAGAACTTTAAAGGATACTTCCTTGAGGAATCTTTTGATAATCAAGGATTGCCGCGGCCGGATCAGAATCAGGTGTTCCGCAATTCCGTTTCCCGTAATCTTCTGCGTTTCCTCGGCGAAAAGATTTGATTATTTTCCAAAATTCCGGTAAAATGCCTGTCCGGCGATGGTGCTTTAGAATCTGTTGCGGTTCCCCGGTGAGAAAATCTGATCACCGGGAACGGTCTTTCAGGTAAGTCGCATCGTAAAAGATTTTGGGTATCCGTCTGCCGTTTTCCAAAACCCAGCCGTGCCCATCGACTTTATCATCGACGACCGGAACTTCCATGATCTGCCGTCCGCGGGTATCGTATTCCCGGTAAATACCATTCATTTTGCCGTTGTTCCAGGTGTAGGTGGCTCTTATGGTGCGGGTGTCTTCGTGATATTCGGTAATGGATCGCTCCTGCCGGCCGGAAACGGTGGATTCGATGATGATGCGGCAGAGTTTTCCGTTGCGGTATTCTTTGGTGATCATGCCGGTAGTCAGGGCATCCATCACGGAATCAACTTCTCCGTTGGCATAGGTTATCAGGCGTCTGGAGGTCGGCATTTGAAAGGCCGGGGCGGCGGAGGCCGTGAAAAATGATGGCGGAGTATCTATGCCCATGACGGCGGTGAAGCGGCGCAGATTGGCTTCGATGCCTCTGGGGCGCATGGCTTCGGAATAAGGAGTATTATTGCCGGACAAACGTTTGAAGCCGATGGCACTGTATGTGTTGTTCCAATTCCGGATGGTTTCATCGCAGGGAGTGACGGTTCTGTTTCCGATCCGTATCGGCGTGCCGCCGTTATTCTGCCAGAAAGTTTCGACGAATCTGGTGCGGGCGGCGCGGTGGGCTTGCGGGGCACTCATGCCGGTTGCAAGGTAAGCGGTGAAAAGATCATGATAGAAGCGGTGCATGGGAACGAATATTTGTTCATTGCCGATGACGATGGAGCGGTAATCAGGGAGGTTGGCCAGTTGATAACGGACGATAGTCTGATTGAGAATGGCATGGAGTTCAAAAATTTTATTGATGATGATCGTTTCGGGGAATGAGAGGTTGTCTCTTTCATTCATATTGTTGCAGTGCTGAATGGAGTGAGTTATTTCGTGGGCGATGACGTGGGCGAGGTAGAGTTTCTGACAGAAACGGCTTTGCAGAGTGCCGGAATCCCGGAAGCGGTCAAAGATGCTGTGGGCGAAATTGAGACAGCAGGAGTCGTAAACGTAAGAACCGTTGTATGACCGTTCCATAACTTTGACCCGGAAAGTCAGATCGGGATGGGCATTTTCAAAGATGGATCTGCCCATGGGGGTACGGGCCATGTCGTCAAAAACTTCCAGCAAAATGGTTTTGTATTCAGAAGGTATGACATCTTCCGGAGCCGAGGCGATACGTCGGCGCAAGGTGCGTATTTTACGGGAGAGTTGGGCGGGGGATAGATGTTCATCCAGAGTGGGTATCGGAGCGGAATCGATGGAGATGGGCAGGGAAAAAAGCAACGCCCCGAAAAGAAAAAGGAAAAAATGTTTTCTGCCCATGACCCCCCCGGCTGTCATAAAAATAAATTATATCCGCCAAATGTGTAATATAACAGTCATCGGGCGTGTTTTCAAATCGCCCGAAGGATATCTGTTCGGATAACAGATAAAAAGTAAAATTTTTCACTTTTTATCTTCTTTGACTTGCCTTGTGTTGTTTCAGGTGTTATATTATATAAATGATAGCGCAATGGGCACCCGTAGCTCAGCTGGATAGAGCGTCTGCCTCCGGAGTAGAAGGTCGTGGGTTCGAATCCCGCCGGGTGTACCATCTTTCAAAAAATCCCTGTAAAAAAACGAAAAGTCAGTCTTTGCAAACGAGTTTGCAGACTGATTTTCTTTTTTTTACCCCCTCTCGGTTGCTTCGCACCCGAGGGATTTTTTTTGCGGGTTGCCGTCACTTCGTTCCGGCACTCGGCTTTGCCTCGTCGAATCCCGCCTGAAACTTATGCAAGTAAACTTGCACGCCGCTTTTTTCTTTTTTACTTTTCCGGTGTTTTGTACTTCGTGAATCTGTTTGATATGCAACTTGTTTGACCGGTTCGCAATAAAAAATTCAGTGAATCTTGAATATTATTACATAATGGTGTATATTATGTGAACCTGATATTTTAACCGGTGGGAGAGCTCGGCAATGATAACAACAACTGCAATAATCGGATCCACAATACCGTTTTGCCTTGATCTCCTGAAGCAAGCAAGCATCCGGCTCCGGTCGCATTGCGACTCTACGCCGCGACAAGAGCAAGCAAGCATCCGGCTCCGGTCGCATTGCGACTCTA
>SUWG01000008.1:109820-112854 GCA_015061625.1 Lentisphaerota bacterium
AAGCAAGCAAGCAAGCAAGCAAGCAAGCAAGCAAGCAAGCAAGCAAGCAAGCAAGCAAGCAAGCAAGCAAGCAAGCAAGCAAGCAAGCCTTTATTTTTAATAAAGGCTTGCTTCCATCAAAGCGTAAATTTCAAATCCAGCGTTTTCAATGGATAGACTCATTGTGCCTTGAAAAATATTGCCGATCCGGCTTTTTACTGCAATACTCCACTGACGGCGGAGCATTGCAGTTTTTTTGTGTAATTTCAAATAGATCGCAAATATAAATAAGGAGAATTTTGACAATGAAAACAGTTTGCCCCCACTGTCAGCAAGTTTATGATGTCGAAGACAGGTTTGAAAATATGGCGTTGCAGTGTAATTCCTGTTCGCAGGTTTTTACCGCAGTAAGAGTAGAGGAGCAGGCCTCTGAAACAAACGTTCTGCCGAAATGGTGGGATAAACTCAAAAAAAAGTTCAAAGAAAAATTCTTTGTGGAAACGATTTGCCCGCATTGTATGCAATTTTATGAACTGCCGCGAAGGAAACTCAATACCAGTGTCACTTGCAGTAATTGCGACAATGATTTTGTGGTCGAAAAAACCATAACCTGTCCGAATTGTCAGAATATCTGCCGGGAATCTGAAACAATTTGCAGCGTTTGTGAGACAAATTTGGATGTCTGTAAAAGTAATCAGAATCTTACCGGCTGGAAAAAGATTTTGAATTGTAATGTGGATTCCTTTTTTCTGTACTTCAATCCCCCGGCACTTCTGAAAGCGGTTCGCGAAAATATGGAGAATTGCTGGCAGGAGGAAGAAACTGCCAGCTGGAAAAAGGTGTTGTTTTGGCCTTTTGCGATTCTGACAATACTTTTTGCATTGTGCATCTCCGTGGTCCCGTATCTGTTATTTAACTTCGGATATGTTGAAAAATGCCCTCCCGTTGGTATATTATTTGTGTGGTTTATAATACATATTGTATTGGCCACACTTCCCTTGATGCTCATTCGTGTCGGGCAGGGGCTTTCCTGTAAATTAACGGAAAAAGTCCTCAAGTGGCCTTATTATTTCTCTGCCGCTATCTATTGGGGCATAGTGGCTATCGGTGCGGCAATGTGGGTAGTAAATAAGGTATTTCAAATTGAGCATGTATTGATTTTCTTGGGTATATTGGCTATTTTGATGTATTCTTTTTTCGTTACATATTCCGGTATCGGAGAACGCCAAGTTTTCAAAATTCAATGCAAAGCATTTGGTTTTACTTTCGTCATAATGGCTGCAGTTCTTGTAATTATAAGAATCTGGTCGGCATTGACCTGATGGCGAATATCGCTGCCGGGGGCGGAAGTTAAAGACGGAAATCAGCCGATTCAGCAGTATGGGGCTAATATTCCGGTGGTTTGCAGACCAATTATACCTGCCGGACGCCGTTTGATTGATGGTAAATCAGGCCCGTTTTCCGGAAATGTCCGGAAAACGGGCGTTTTATATCGAAAAATGGGGGTGTTTTGACGAAAAAGGCCGTTTTTCGAGAAAAAAAGCCAAAAAAATGCGATTTTTTGAGAAAAAAACTTGATAAATGGCGTTTTGCGTGATATCTTATAAAATCTTCAATGCTTGGGGAGGGATTTTTGTGTCCCGGAGAACTGAATATTGAGGCGCAGGAAGTGGGAAAAACACGGTGCGTTGCACCCGCGGCTTCATTAAAGATGCTGTAAATGGAGCCGGGAAACAGCGTATCGTGACAGACCTGATTCTTGTAACCAATGCCGGTATCCGGTCCGGCAGGCGGAAACGTGTTCTATATAATATATAAGGACGTGCGAAAAACCTTATATGCAAGAACGTGCGAAAAACGGTTCCGCCGGGGGTGGAGTTTTTGGGAAGAAACTTCCGCACGATCCGGATGCAGGTAAAGAGTCGGGCCGTGGAATGCGGCGGAAACGCTCCCGCCGCAAAGTTGATACGGCTTGGAGGAAAAAACGAAAGAAAGCAGATTATGGAAGTAAGAGCTTTAACTAAAAACGTCCGGATCTCCCCGGAAAAGGCGCGTCATATGTCCCGCCTGATCCAGGGTAAGAGCGTGGTTGAAGCGTTGGCGATCGTGGATCTGAGCCCGCGTAAAGCGGCCGCTCTGATCGGCAAGACCCTGCGCTCCGCCGTTGCCAACGCCGAGAACAATATGGACGTAAACCGCAAGGTGCTTACCGTAAAAGCAGCCTTGGTCAGTCCGGGACCGATCATTCGCCGGTTCCGCGCAAAAGCGCGCGGTTCGGCCGGTCGTATCCGTAAACGTACCAGTCACTTTGAAGTCATTTTGACGGATAACTAAGGAAAAGAGGAACAAATCGTGGGACAGAAAGTTAATCCGATCGGTTTGAGAACCGCCTTGACCAAAAACTGGGAATCCCGTTGGTTCGCTGACAAGAAAACTGCCGGCAAAACCCAGTTCGGTGACTGGCTCCATGAGGACCAGGAAATCCGTAAATTTATCAAGGAAAAATTTGCAGCCGCGGCGATCGCCCGTATTCAGATCGAGCGTTTTGCCAATCGCGTGCGCATCACCATCGTTTCCGCCCGTCCGGGTGTGTTGATCGGCAAAAAAGGTGCCGAGCTTGACACGCTGCGTGCAGCGGTTGCGAAGCTGGCCGCCGATAAAGAGGTTTTCGTGGAAGTTTCAGAAATGCGCCGTGCAGAAACCTGTGCGCAGCTCGTGGCTGAGAGCGTTGCTCAGCAGTTGGAGCGTCGTATCGGTTTCCGTCGCGCTATGAAGCGTGCCATCCAGTCCGCTATGGATATGGGTGCTGATGGTATCAAGATCAACTGTGCCGGCCGTCTTGGCGGTGCCGAATTGGCCCGTGAAGAGCAGTACAGAGATGGTCGCGTGCCGCTTCACACTCTGAAAGCGAATATCGACTACGGTTTTATTGAGGCGAACACGACTGCCGGAAAGATCGGCGTCAAGGTTTGGATTTGTCATAAGGACTCTGCGGAGGAAGAAGATTATGCCGTTAATGCCAAAAAGGGTAAAGTACAGAAAGGTTCAGCGCGGA
>SUWG01000034.1 GCA_015061625.1 Lentisphaerota bacterium
CAAGCATCCCGCGCACTTAACACGCAACGGATTCTTAATATATCACCGGTTTTTACTTTTGCAAGCAGAGAATCAAAGTTTTTTGAACTTTTTTCCCAACCGGTTATTAAACAGCCTCCGTTACACCCTTTTCAGCGCAACGGAGGCATAATATACCACGTTTCGACAACTTTGCAAGCTCAAAAATAAACTTTTTTGCAACTTTTTCTGTGCCAAAACAGCTTTTTTTTTTGCGCAGATACTTATACTATGAACAACTAATGACTTTTTTCAATTTTGTCGCAATTCTGATGAAAAATCTTTACCGTGGCAACAGATGCTTATCACAATTTGATCACACGCAATTCCTGCGGCTGCAAAACATCCTGCCATAAAGTTTCACCATTTTTGCAAATCTCCGCTGAAACTGCGCTATTCTGCGGATTGATCAGGTGAAATTCCCTTTTATTATCACTGTTGATATATTGTGCCGTCACCACAACTTCTGCCGGTTCGATCTGCCATATATCCCGTTGAAAACCGCTGCCGTCAGCAGCCTGCGTAACTTCAAAATGTTCCACGCTCCACAATCTTTCCCTTGCCCGGCGGGGCATTTCCCGGTAAATTTCCTCTGTTTTACCGCTGGCAAACCACAATTCACAGCGGAAATCCCCCCAATCCGCCATTCCCTCTTCGCCGCTGGCCTTATGCGGAACGTGTTCGGCATAATACACCGGGCGCAACAGGGTGATCCGCAACTTTCCCGCACTGCCGGCGTTGTCGTAAGAATGCAGCGACGCCGACAAAAATCCGGAATATCCACCCTGCCCGGCAACGGCACACCAATCAATGAATGGCTGTTCACACATATCAGCCTCGCGTTCAATGACCGCCCCCGCTTGACCGGAAATAACTTTTCCGTCACTTACAGCGGCAGATAATTGCAACTTCAAATCCTGTTCCTCCGCCAGCCAGCGGCCGTGAACGACGATTTTCAACTCATCAATATCCTTATACGCCCATATATCCGCCCGGAATACCGATCCATCATGCCGGTAAACCGCCCGCAAACAACTTGCCACCGGGCCGTTTTCATATTCAATGACCTCCTGCAATTCCGCCAGACCGACCGTTTCCCCCAATGATGTCGCCCGGTGCGCCCAGGTATCATAAGGATCATCCAGCACCGGGAACGAAATTTTTTCCAGAAGTTCTTTCTGCCGGGCGAAACCGATTCCCTCATCTGCCCTGCCCCGGCGGCCGTAAGCCAGGATTTTCATGCCGGATGGCGGCAATTCAACCACCGCAGTCGCCTGCCCCCAGCCGTAACCCGGCCCGAATTTACTGACTCCGCGGCACCACTGCAACGCAATATCATTGCCCTTTTCATCAGTTAAAACATCAAACCACTGCCCGGTGCGGTTGGGATCCGGAAACGTATCGAACTCCACCACCCCTTTAACCGGCAATGGCAACGGATTCCAGACCAGCACGCCCCCTTCGGTCAGAAAATCGCTTTTCGCCGTCGCTCCGTAGCGGCTCAACTGCATTTCCAGAATATCTCCGGCGATTTTGGAAGCATATCCGCAAATATCCCGGACTTCTCCGGTCATCACCTTTTTGATCGATGTCCCCGGATAAACGTCATGGAAACAGTTAAAAAGCAATTCCTCCCACGCATCATAAATTTTTTCCCGCCCCGGCATACCGGATTCCAGCAAAATTTTCTCCGCTTTGAAAAGTTGTTTTTCCGCCCGGCTCATATTGCTTTTTATTTCACTTACCGCACTGTAACAGCCCGGAGCATGGTGGGTGTGTTCACCGGAAACCACCGGTAAAGCCTGCTTTTCGATCAGGTCGAAATACTCTCCGAGCGTGGAAAACACCAATTCATATTTATCCGAAAGGGCCAGCAGGCACTTGAGTTCCTGCTCATAAATGCCGCCGCCGTGGTCGCCGATCCCGAAAAACAACGTCTGCGGATCATGCCCGGCGACAAGAACTTTTTGGATGTGAGAATCCAAATCTTCCGGCGTCTGCCACTGTAAAGTACGGTAGGATTCCTGGATACGGAAACTGGTGACACAACTTACACCGTCATCCCCCTGCCAGCGGAACACTTCCGGCATATCCTTTTCCAGACGGGATGGACGCATCCACACATAGCGGTCGAAACCGGAAGCATTGAGCAATTTGGGCAGACCGCAATTCTGACCGAAAGCATCCGCACTGTAAGCGATGCGGGCAATCTTACCGAATTTTTCCCGGAAATAGCGTTGACCGTGTTCCGCCTGACGCAACAGAGTTTCCGCCGGAGTGATGATCGTATCAGATTGCACCACCCAACCGCCGATGATCTCCCAGCGGCCGGCATCGACCAACTTCACGATCTTGCGGAAAAGTGCCGGATCGCTCTCCTCGATCCAGCGGTAACAGGCACTGGATGAACGGGAAAACTTCAACTGCGGATACTTTTCCATCATCCGCACCACACTGCGGCAGGTATTCAACCAGGCCGACCGCCCCTCCCTCAAATTCCACAGCCACACCGGATCCATGTGAGAATTGCCGATAATATATAATTTTTGCATAACACACCTCTATCTGTCATTACAGTTCGCCTTTAATATACACCCGCTATGCATTTTTTTCAACAACGTTATCATAAAATATGACCGTTACCCAAAAACACTCATCTTATATATATATAATATATGTATAAGAGAATTATCCGGAAAAAATGTTTTTATTTTTGCAAACTCCATTGATATTTGAAAATATCAGGTGTATATTTTGATTGTGTATATATTTTTACCCCTCTGAAAGAAAGATTTTATACTATGGGCATAAGAATCAAAGGTACCGGACGCTGCATCCCGGAAAAAATATTGACTAATGAAGATCTTGAAAAAATGGTCGATACTTCCGATGAGTGGATCGTCACCCGTACCGGCATCAAAGAACGGCACATCGCCGAAGCAGAACAAAGTTCATCTGATTTGGGCGCACAAGCCGCCCTCAATGCATTGGAAAATGCCGGATTGACCGCCGATCAGATCGATCTGATCATCGTTTCCACGGTGACTCCGGATCACGCATTTCCCAGCGTTTCCGCCCTTATTCAGAAAAAAATCGGGGCCGGGAAATGCCCATGTTTCGATATTGAAGCGGCCTGTTCCGGTTTGCTCTATGCCCTCAATACCGCTTACGGCATGATGGCTTCACCGCTGGCATACAAACGGGTGCTGGTCGTAGCCGCCGAAAAAATGACTTCGCTGGTCGATTGGCAGGATCGCTCGACCTGTGTGCTTTTCGGTGATGCCGCCGCCGCAGTCGTGCTGGAAAATGACGGAGATCCAAATACTCCGGATTTCTATATCGCCGGTGAAGTTGCCGCCGACGGCAGCGTTTCTGATATTCTCATCGTCCCCGCCGGGGGCAGCCGTACACCGGCTTCTGCCGAAACTGTCGCCAATAAACAACACTATATCCAGATGGGCGGCCCCAAAACTTTCCAACTGGCAGTAACCTCCATGGTCAGTGCCTGCCGCAACGTTTTGGAAAAAAGCGGAGTTTCCCCGGATGAGATCGTTTGGGCAATCCCCCATCAGGCCAACCGCAGGATCATCGATGCCGTGGCCGGTAAACTCGGCATCCCCGAAAAAGTCTACCTCAATGTTGACCGTTACGGCAATACTTCCAGTGCCTCCATCGGCATCTGTCTGGATGAATTGAACCGGGAAGGCAAGATCAAAAAGGGTGATCTTATCCTTACTGCCAGTTTCGGTGCCGGACTCACTTGGGCAGCTTTGCTCATACGCTGGTAATTGCCGATGGCGGAAAAACTCAAACATTACACAGCAAGAGAAGACCGGTTGAATGCTTTAACGCATTTGGCCGGTGTCTTTTTCGGTTTGGCTGGGAGTTTTCCGCTGTATAATTTGGCCGTCAGCAAAGGCAACAATTTTTTCACCGCCGGAGTGATCTTCTATTTTTTTTCATTTCTGGCGATGTTCGGGGCATCCAGTTTCTATCATCTTTGCAAAGATCCGTGGAAAAAAGTCCTCGCCCGGAAGTTCGATCACTGTGCAATCTATCTGCTCATCACCGGCACTTATGCCCCTTTGATCACCGGAGCAGTACAAAGCCGCGCCGGATATATCGTGCTGCTGACCCTCTGCGCACTGACCTTTTTGGGCATCTTCGCCAAAATATTTTTCGCCAATAAATTTCATTATCTGGAAGTCATCATCTATCTGGCAATGGGCTGGGCGTGTGTATTCATCGCTCCGGATCTGCTCTCAACCATGAGCCGTGACGGGTTATGGTTACTGCTTTACGGCGGGATCGCCTACACCGGCGGAGTGGTATTTTATGTTATCCACAAAGAGTTTTTCCATGCACTTTGGCACCTTTTTGTGCTTGCCGGAGCAATTTTTCAATTTTTTGCCATTCTGACCATCGGAAAAATTTGACATCCGCAATTACCGGTGATATATTTCTGATCATGGCGAATTCCGCCATAAAACGGACAGGGGAGCCGGATGTACCGGCTGAGAGAAAACTGAATCGAGTTTTGACCCTTTTGAACCTGATGCTGTTAATTCAGCCGTAGGAAGTGCCGTCGCAGAAAAAAAATGCGGATGGCGGAATATCTCATCCGCCTCCATTCTGCGAAATTTCCCTTTTTTGATGGTTCATCCCCGTTCCGGAAAAAAAGGAGAAAAATCATGCCTACTCAAATGCTCGCCGCCCGCCGGGGAATCATCACCCCGGAAATGAACCACGTCGCCCAGTCTGAATTCGTCAGCGCAGAACTCGTCCGGGATCTGGTCGCCGCCGGAAAAATCGTCATCCCCGCCAATATCAACCACCGGAAGTTGATACCATGCGGCATCGGCAGAATTCTGCGCACCAAAGTCAATGCCAATATCGGCAACAGTGCCCTGACCGGAGATTGCACCGCCGAACTGGAAAAATTAAGACAGGCTTGCAAATTCGGTGCCGATACCGTGATGGATTTAAGTACCGGCGGCAACATCACCGTCATCCGGCAGGAGATCATCAAACATTCCACCATTCCATTGGGCACAGTGCCGGTTTATGAGATCGTTGCCCGCGCCGGAGCGAAAAATCTCGGCGGAAATACCCTGATGCAAGTGATCAAAGCCCAGGCCGAACAGGGTGTGGACTATATGACCATCCACGCCGGATTGTTGAAACATCATGTGCCAATCGCCCTGAAACGCAAACTCGGCATCGTCAGCCGGGGCGGAGCCCTGATCGCCGCATGGATGAAAGAAAATGACCGGGAAAACCCTTTCTACGAAAGATTTGATGAAATTCTGGAGATCTGCCGCCAATACGATGTGACATTGTCGCTGGGTGATGGTTTGCGCCCCGGATGTCTGGCCGATGCTTCCGATGAGGCCCAATTTGCCGAACTTGCCGAATTGGGCAATCTGGTCAAACGCTGCCGTCAGGCCGGTGTGCAGGCCATGGTCGAGGGTCCCGGTCATGTGCCTTTGGATCAAATCGAAATGAATATGCTCAAAGAAAGGGAATTATGTGACGATGCCCCCTTTTATATCCTCGGCCCGGTAGTGACCGACTGTGCGCCGGGTTACGATCACCTGACCGCCGCCATGGGCGGCATGGTCGGCGCATTCCACGGGGCGGCGATGCTCTGTTATGTCACGCCTAAAGAACATATCGGTTTGCCCAATGCCGACGATGTCGCCCGCGGTTTGACGGCATTCAAAATCGCCGCTCACGCCGCCGACATCGCATTGCACCGCCCTCATGCCAGAGACAAAGATGACGAAATCAGTGATGCCAGAGCAATTTTCGACTGGGATAAACAATTTTCATGCGCCATCGAACCGGAACGCCCGAAACGTTACCGGCAGGAAGCATTGGCGGTATCCACTCCCCTGCCCGCTTCCCACGGCAGTGAATTCTGCACCATGTGCGGCCCGGATTTTTGTTCAGTAAGATTAAGCGCAAGACTGAAAAAAGAAAGTTGACGATCGCTTATATCCAAAGGGGTGACGGTAAAATCTCAACCGTCACCCCGAACATTTTGAGGCATTTTACTTTTGCGGCGTATCGTCATCAACTGCAGTACACCACAAATTTCCACCAAAATAATAGTAAATCAGATTACCAACTGCGCCCTAACTCGCTCAACATTCTCTGGGCATCCTGCTGCCCCTGACGTGCCGCAAGCGTGTAAAAACGAATACCCTCCTCATAATTACGCGCCACACCTCTTCCCAAAATGAGGCATCGACCGAAAAGGAATTGTCCCAACGCATTTTCCTGTTGTGCGGCAAGCTGATAATAGCGGGCGGCCTCCTGTAAATTACGGTCTATTCCGACTCCATTTTCATAACACAAACCCAATTCCACCTGCGCACCGGCATGACCTTTGTTTGCAGCAAGGCGCAAATAACGGGTGGCCTCATAAGGGTTACGTTCCACATAACTGCCTTCACGATAACACAATCCGATAATATATTGAGATTCAGTATGCCCTTGTTCCGCCGCCCGCAGATACCAGCGCACGGCTTCCGCTCTGTTCCTCTCAACTCCAAGGCCATTGGCATACCCCACTCCCACTTGAAATTGAGCATCTGCATCGCCCTGATCAGCGGCAAGACGGAAATAACGGGCCGCCTCCTGTAAGTTACGCGTAACTCCGTATCCATTGGCATAACATATCGCTAAAAAGTATTGCCCCAGAGCATAACCTTGTTCTGCCGCAAGACGATACCAACGCACGGCTTCATTATAATTTTGCTGCACGCCAATTCCGCTTTCATAGCAATAACCCAAATTAACTTGTGCATTAGCCAATCCCTGTTCAGCAGCAAGACGGTAATAACGTACAGCTTCGGCATGGTTACGCTCCACTCCGTCTCCGTTTTCATAGCACACTCCCAGCAGATTCTGTGCCATAGCATATCCCTGTTCGGCGGCAAGACGACAGTAACGTACTGCTTCCACATAATTGCGGTTCCGGTAACAATTCAAACCGGCATTATAGTTTTCTTCGGCAGTGGCGGCCATTGTCTCAAGACAAAAGCAAATCGAAAATAATGCCATGACAGTTAAAAATAATTTTTTCATTTTTTCTTTCCTTTATATTTATATTTGTCAACCCGTTTCTTTGTATTTTTTCATTCCGCAAAGAATTCCGGAATATCTATTTGCAGTT
This sequence comes from Lentisphaerota bacterium, assembly GCA_015061625.1. Classification (GTDB taxonomy): domain Bacteria; phylum Verrucomicrobiota; class Lentisphaeria; order Victivallales; family Victivallaceae; genus UBA1784. The sequence goes on from SUWG01000034.1 coordinate 7,199, forward strand.
TTTTTGAATCGTTCCTCCCAGTTTATTCAGATCAAAGCCTTCGCTTTACAACTGTAAAGCCTCACTGTTTATTTATCCGGTCAAAAAAACAAATCCTATCACTTCTCCCAATGGAAATATATCTCCATTTTGAAGCATATATCACTACTTGATATTTATCTCCCCCCCAAAAAAAATCGGCATAAAGAGTAGAATCGCTCCATTCTTTATGCCGATATAATATTTTTCAGAAATAATTGACTTGCTCACGGATCATTGCCGCGTAATCTCTCGCCGCGTAAACCGAGCATCACCCAAATTATTTTGTCACTGCCGGTGACGATCTTCACTTCGCAGCCCGCCCCGAAACGCAACGGATACTGCTCCTGATCCAGCACGATCCGAACCGGATAGTACTTTATGCCGTTTTCCTCCACCGGCAACTGATAGATATCTGTCACCCGGCCGGTAAAGTAACCGTAATCCAGATAATTGTACTGCTGGCAATAAATACGCACCGGCTGATTCGGTTCAACTTTGAAAATCTGCCTCTCATCGATCAGTGCAATGACCTTTTTATTCTGATTGGCCGAAAACTTCACCACCACTTCGCCACGCTCATAAAAACCGCCCGGCCGCGGCGGAATATCGGTGACCACTCCGGCATCCGGAGCATAAAGTTTGTAATCTTCCAACTGACCGACGGCCACTTCGATCTCTTTATTTTTACTCTCGATCCGTTTGCGGAGCAATTCGCACTCCTCCTCGGCCTGACGCAGAATATCCTGGGCGATCCCCGATTGGATCTTGGCCCAGTCATCCTCATAACGACGCAATGCCATCTGGCTGGTCAGATGAGCCAGTTCCGCTTCCAGATATTCATGCAAGGTGATCGTTTTGCTGTTGAAAAGCCGGGTATAGATTTCCAGCAGATTGCGGTGACGGGCCTCACGCTGACGGGCCTCTTCCAACAGCACTGCAGTATGACGGAAGTGTTCCGGAAGCGGGTCTTTACGCAAAATGACCAGAGCCTGTTCTTTGACCGCCAGTTCCTGTTGCATTTCAGCCAGTTCCAAACGGAGCAAGGCGATCTTATCCTGCTGATCACGGGAGTCAAACTCGATGAGTAACTCCCCTCTTTCCACTTCACTGCCGCTTTGATGATAGACCCGGACGACTCTGGCCGACACGAGAGTTTTCAAATCATATTCCCGGATGCCGACCACCGTACCATTGCCCTCGACCACATCTTCCATCGAACCAAGGCACATCACCATAAAGATAATGAACAGCAGAAGAAATATCGCATAAATGATCCGGCGGAACACCTTGAAGCGGTTGCGTACCGAACCGGCAAATGAATCTTTTTTCCGGATTTTCACGATCATACCCCCTTATTCATTTTGCTCTGGGTCTGATAAAGATCCCGGTAAATGCCGTCTTGAGCCATCAATTCATCATGACTGCCCTGCTGAACGATCTTTCCGTGATCCAGCACCACGATCACATCAGCATTTTTGATCGTAGACAACCGGTGGGCGATGATGATCGTCGTTTTACCCTGCATGAGTTTATCCAGAGCATCCTGCACCAGATATTCCGAAACAGTATCCAAAGCACTGGTGGCTTCATCAAGGATCAATATCGACGGATTTTTCAACACGGCCCGGGCAATGGCCAGACGCTGTTTCTGACCGCCGGATAAAGAAGCACCGTTTTCACCGATGACCGTGTCGTAACTATCCGGCAGATCAAGCACGAATTCCTCCACATTGGCCATCCGGGCTGCTTCGCAAATCTCCTCCTCGGTAACTTCACGCTTCACCGCATAGGCGATATTATCCCGGATCGTGCCGGAAAAGAGAAACGGTTCCTGCAATACGATACCGATATTATCCCGGTATGAATTGAGTTTCAAGCGTCTGATATCCATGTTATCCACCCGGATAACACCGCCGGTCACATCATAGAAACGCAACAACAAATTGCTGATCGTGGATTTCCCCGAACCGCTGGGCCCGACCAGTGCGATCTTCTGCCCCGGCGAAATATGAAGCGTGAAATTGTCGATCGTATTGCCCTTTTCCTGATCATAACTGAATGTAACATTGCGGAATTCGATCCTGCCGCTCAATTTTTCCACCGGCATCGCATTGGGAATTTCCCGGATCTCCGGAATGGTATTGAGCAGTTTTACGATACGCTGTGCTCCAACCATGCCCTGGGCAAAGGTGATCGACAGACCCGAAAGGATATTTATCGGTGAAAGCATCATGCCGACATAAGTGTAAAATGCCACAAATTCACCCACCGTGATCGCATTGATCTTGATCATCCAGATACCGACTCCGATGATCGCCAGATAGGTCATAAGTGAAAGCGTATCAAAAATCGCCCACAAGCCGACTCCATCGACAGTCACCCGCATTTGCATATCAGCCAACGGCCGCAGGTTTTTGAAAAAATGCAGACATTCACTGTGTTCTTTGGCAAAGGATTTGACCACTTTCACCCCGCTCAATGTTTCAGACAGATTGGCGGAAATTTCCGAAAGTTTCTCTTGAATAACCATGGAATCTTTACGCATTTCCTTGCGGAAATAGTGGAAATTCAAATAGTGCAGCGGAATCGTAAGAAATACCAGCAACGCCATGTGCCAGTTGATCAGCAGCAGCAATGCGGCAATGATGAATAACTGGAAAATCTGTTCACCGAATTGGGTCATCGTGCGGATCAAAACTTGCAACATCGCCACGTCACTGATCACATTGCTGATCAGTTTGCCAGTGCGGTACTCCTCATAAAAACGCAGTGACAGACTCTGCAAATGAGCAAAAACCTTTTGCCGCAGATCGATCAGCAGACGGATGCCGAGGTAGTCCACCATATAACTGGCAATGTAACGCAACAGTGAACGCACCAGATACAACAGCATCATCACAAATGCCAAAATCCAGAAAAGCGTTTCATCGGCGTTGGGCAGTACCCGGTCAATGGCGATTTTCAACATCCACGGCAGACTCAAGCCGGATAAGTTGAAAAGTATCAAAGCCCCCATTGAACCGAGGAGCATCGTACGGTACGGCTTCAGGAGCAGCCACACCTTTTCAAACGACTGGTTTTCATAGCCGGACATAATTTTGTCCCGATCCGGCTCTTTCCGGTATCGTTTCATTTTTCTGCAATGTTTTCCCTTTTTTTGATTTTAACGGTTCTGTTATCATTGCTTGACACAGAATATACCACAGTGTGCCAACTTTTCAACGTGCAAAACAAAAATTTTTCAATTTTTCCGCCTTCCCCCGAAAATACTCTCATCTGCCGGCAATTTATTGAAAATATGCTGTTTTTTCTGTGGTAATAACTGTTTTTACGTGCTATATTATATGAATTATATATATGTAAACTCTCCAAAGGAGGATTTTTATGCAAAAAGAATATAAAGTCGGAATCATCGGCTTCGGTACCGTCGGTGCCGGTGTCGCTGAAAACCTGTTGCTCAATGGTGATGTCATCGCCAAACGCACCGGCGTGCGCCCGGTGCTTACCGGAATCGCTGATCTGGATATCACCACTGACCGCGGCGTGAAAGTACCCGCCGGTATCCTGACCACCGATGCCGCCAAAGTCATCCGGGAAAGCGATATCGTCGTTGAATTGATCGGCGGCACCACCGTCGCTAAAAAATTCATCCTTGAGGCTCTCAGTGCCGGGAAAAGCGTCGTCACCGCCAATAAGGCTCTGCTCGCCCATCACGGCGAGGAACTCTTTGCCGCCGCCGCCAAATCCGGTGCAGATATCTGTTACGAAGCCAGTGTTGCCGGAGGTATTCCGATCATCAAGGCTTTGCGTGAAGGTTTGGTTTCCAACCGGATCAGCAAAATTTTCGGCATCATGAATGGCACTTGCAACTACATTCTGACCCGCATGGAGCGCGAGGGGGCCGATTTTGCCAGCATCCTCGCCGATGCCCAGAAACTCGGTTACGCCGAAGCCAATCCCTCGCTGGATATCGACGGCTTTGACACCGCTCACAAAACTGCCATCCTCGCCGCTCTGGCTTACGGCAAATGGTTCGGTATCGACGCCGTTTACGTCGAGGGTATCAGAGAATTGGAATTGGCCGATATCGAATGCGCCGATGAGTTGGGATACCGCATCAAACTGCTCGGCATCATCAAATGCGAAAACGGCAATGTCCAGATGCGTGTCCACCCGACTCTGATCCCCAAAACTGCGCTTTTGGCCAATATCAATGAGGTTTTCAACGGAGTTATGGTCGAGGGCGATACCGTCGGGCAAACCCTCTTCTACGGTCGCGGTGCCGGCCGTCAGGCCACGGCCAGTGCCGTTGTGGCAGATATCACCGATGCGGCGTTGAATCTGGCTCACGACTGCCGTCAACGGGTCTCCGGATTCACCGCCGGAGAACTTTTCACCCGGCAACTTTTTGAAGATGAGGTCGTCAGCCGTTACTATTTGAGACTGCAGGTCAAAGATTGTCCGGGAGTGATCGCCCAGATCACCCAGATACTGGCTTCCCGCTCGATCAGTATTTCCAGTTTGATCCAGCATGAAACCAGAAAAGATAAAGATATCGTTTCACTGGTAATCCTTACCCATCCGGCGCAGGAAAAAGAGATCCGGGCGGCGTTGTCCGAGATCACCACGCTTTCGGTACACAGTTCACCGGTCAAACTTTTAAGAATAGAGGATATTTAAGTTATGGGACAGCACACTGTTGAAAAAATCGGCGGTACCAGTATGACCCGCTTCGGCGAATTGATGAACAACATTCTCATCGGTTCTCGCCAAGGTGCGGAACTTTACAACCGCATTTTCGTCGTTTCCGCTTACGGCGGTGTCACCAATTTGCTTCTGGAAGACAAAAAAACCGGTGAACCGGGTATCTACGGCAGTTTTGCCGCCGGAAATAACCGGGAATGGCAGGAAAAACTGGAGTCCACCCGGCAGAAAATGATCGACCTCAATCACAGTTTCGCCGATCTGCAGTTGGATCTGACCACCGCCGATAACTTCGTCAATGAACGCATGGACGGCATCAAAAATTGTCTGCTCCATCTGATGCAGTTGCGCAGTTTCGGCCACTTCCACCCCGGCAACTACCTGCCGGCGGCCAGAGAGTTGTTGAGTTCGGTCGGGGAAGCACACAGTGCATTCAACTCGGTTCTCATTCTCAAAAAACATGGCGTCAATGCCGTTTTCGTTGACCTTTCCGGGTGGAAAGATCAGGAAACCGGCTCCATGGAAGAAACCATCGCCAACAACCTCAAAGGTTTGAATTTCGCCGAATGTATGCCCATCGTCACCGGATATGCCAAATGTGCCGAGGGCGTTATGGCAAAATTTGACCGCGGTTACAGCGAAATCACCTTCAGCAAACTGGCGGTCGTCACCGATGCCAGAGAAGGTATCATCCACAAGGAATTCCACCTTTCCACCGGCGACCCCAAACTTATGGGAGTGGATAAAGTACGCACCATCGGACACACCAATTTTGATATCGCCGACCAGTTGGCGGATATGGCCATGGAAGCCATCCACCCCAAAGCCTCCAAAGAAATGGAGCGGCACGGCATCGCTATCAGAGTGGCCAATGCCTTCGATCCCGGCAGTCCCGGTACGCTCATCAGTCAGGATTACGTCTCACCCACCCCCAAAGTCGATATGATCTGCGGCAGAAAAGATATTATCGCCGTGGAAATTTTCGATACGGAAATGGTCGGTGCCAGCGGCTATGATTATAAGGTTCTGGAAAGTTTCGCCAGAAACAATATCAGTTATATCGCCAAAAACACCAATGCCAATACCATTACGCATTACGTTTCTGAAAGATATAAGAATCTGGAAGCGTGTCTGGCGGAATTGCGCCAGACCTTCCCCAAGGCCCAAATCACCACCCGTGCCGTTGCCATCGTCGCCGTGATCGGCAGTAACATGAAGATCCCCGGCTTCCTTTCCAGAGCGGCAACCGCACTGGCTCAAGCCAATATCAACGTGCTTGCCCTCGACCAGTGTATGCGTCAGGTGAATATGCAATTCATCATCGCCCGTGAGCACTTCGCCGAGGCCCAGAAAGCACTCCACGCCGAACTGGTGGAAAAATAATAAATTACCGCTGTCACTGTAAAAGGAGATGGCATTATGGGGAGGGGAAAACTCTCTTTTCACGAGAAAAGAGAGTTTTCCCCTCCCCATACCCCTCCTCTTTCAGAGAAAAGCGGTATTATTTTATTCATAATACAAACACAACCGCCTCAACGAAGTTGCAGATATGATTGATGCATACCCCAAAACAATAACTGACAATTAAAATTTATCTGTCACCGGAAAATATATCCGGTTGACGGCATGAAAATCCCCTGCCCCCAGATCACGCACCATCGGCCTTTCACCATGCATGGCATCAAAGGAGGAAACTTCATGCGGAAAAAGCCGGAGCAATGCCGCATTATCTGATGTCGGCGGCAAAAAACATTCCACTTTGCCGTCATCGCCCAGAGCGGTAAAAAAATCTTTGCGCCGGATGGGATCAAGTTGACGGTCAAAATTCAATTCAATGACCACACCGCCGGATTTCACTGCATAAGCACCGGGAACTTGGGCGAATAAAAATTCCGGTTCAGCAAAAATTCTCGCCCATGAATGGAGCGTACCGGAGTTTTTACGCACCACTTTTCCGTCAAAATTTTCGCTTTGTCCGTAAATTGCAATTATTTCCGCTTGCTCCGGAGCGGTCAAATCCACCCCTTTCTTCCACGGCAGAACCGGGCCGGAAACTTTCACCGACCATGTTTCCGGGATTTCCAGTTTGCGCCAGCCGGCACTTTCATAGACCCGGAAAAATCCGGTATAAAGCGGCAGAGATTCAAAACCGTTTTCTGCTGCCCAATTTGCCGCAAATCCACACAATTTTGCAGCGATCCCCCGTTTGCGGTAAGCCGGAGCAGTCGCTACCGAAGCGATACCGCCCATCCGGCAAAGCCGGTTGCCGCACCGGATATCATAGGGGATTATCCCGCAGTGGGCAACGGCCGTTTCGCCGTCAAAAGCGGCAAAACATATTTCCTCATAGGGAATTTTACCGTTGGCGACAGCAAGTTGTTCCCAATAATCAGGGAAGCACTCTGCCCACAGCGGCAGAATTTTCACCTGTTCACCGGCAGATAAAAGCCGCATCGGAAAATTGCTCATAAAACTCCCTGTTTCAAATAAAAAGCCAGTTGCCCGGGCAATGTTTCCGGCAGGCCGGTCATGCCGAATTCATCATGCAATATCTGCCGCAGAGTTTCACTGTTTTCAACCGGAATACTTTTCCTGCCGGCGGCACTCCGGATAACGAATTGAAAAAACGGCTCATTTTCCGTGGGATTCTCGATGGATATATGCTGTGTATCATCCTGTCTGGCCGCAAAGAACTTTTTCCGGAAAACCGATGACGCATGAGTACTGCAAAAGTAGTTGACATATTCAAAATCCCGGGCAAAAGCCGGAGTGTCACCAAAAGAATAAAATGCTTTCCACACCTTATCGACCAGAGTTTCCACCACGTTGCCGTAAACCGGATCCCGACGCAAACGGTAACGGCGCCAGGAGGAGTATTGTTCTTCATCAAAAACAAATTTCAGAGGCACGACCGGAGCCGGTGAGGCGATGCCCGCATCCACAATGAATTTTTCCCCGCCGCACGTTACAACCAATATCCGGTGCCGCTGTGGAGCGACCTCATCCGGTAAGCCGAAGTGCCAGCGGCCGAAATATTCCGTAACCTCATAGCCCAAGTCACGCAACAACTGCCCCAAAAGTCCATTCAATTCAAAACAATATCCCCCCTGCTTACGGGAAATCAGCCGGTCAAAAAGGGCTTCCACCGACAAATCCGGTTCGCCTCCAATCAGGATCGTCAGATTGGAATAGGGAATTTTCCGCAGATGGGCCGCCTGCAATGCAAAAAGATTTTCACAGGAAATCTCCCGGCAGCCGGAACACTCCAGCAAAGTCAGATATTCATCGATCATCGCCTGATTCATAGACAGAACTCCTTATATTATACGGAACGTAATTTACTGATTATTTCCGCAGAATACAAGTCAATATGGCAATAAAAAAGAAAAATAGCAACGTTATTCCGCAAAAATCCTGATACTACCACCCAAGTCAACACCCAAGATACCACCCAAGCGGCAAAGCCGGTTGCCGCACCAGATATCATAGGGGATGATACCACAATGGGCAATGGCCGTTTCGCCGTCAAAAGCGGCAAAACATATTTCCTCATAGGGAATTTTACCGTTGGCGACAGCAAGTTGTTCCCAATAATCAGGAAAACACTCCTGCCACAGCGGCAGAATTTTCACCTGTTCACCGGCAGATAAAAGCCGCATCGGAAAATCATTCATATTTCACAAAAAAAACTCCGGAATACTCCGGAGCGAAATCAAATCATTTGACTTTTTTCATTTTTACGATCAAAAACACCGCCGAAATCGTGAACCATACGGCAAAAACCAGCATCGCGATATCAGCAATATTCTGCACAGCCGCATACTCAAGATTAATTTCCTGAAGCTGGTAGATTTTTTCCATATACTCATCAAGTTCCATACCATCCGGACGCCCGTCACGAGTTAATTTCATCCAGTCACACTGACTGATGTACAAATTGAAAACATAGATGATTTTGGTAATTGCTGACCCCAGAAACAAAATTCCGGAAATCATCAGCTGGATCACGAAAAAGACCGTCATCCCGGGAATAGAATGCGGAGCAGAAACACAGCACGCCGGAGGCGGTACCGGAGCATAAGCGGGAGCCGGGGGCGGTACAGGGACTGCCGGGGGCGGTACCGGAGCATAAGCGGGAGCCGGAGGCGGCACAGAGGCTGCCGGGGGCGGAACCGGAGCATAAGCGGGAGCCGGGGGCGGAACAGCAGGATAGACAGGTTGAACGACTGGTTGCTGGTTTTCCATTTTGAATCTCCTTATATTATATGATAGCGATCATCTGCCATTCAATATATCACCAAAATATAATATTTTCAAACAATATATCCAACTCTGTTATTATTTCAGTAAAAATGCGACGGTTTGTGCCAGAAATCAGTATGAAATCGGAAAAACTGGAAATATTACGGGGGGGTGCGGAGAAATCCGGGCAAAAAAAATGGTACCGGAGGTGGGACTTGAACCCACACGTACTGGGTACACCAGATTTTGAGTCTAGCGCGTCTGCCATTCCGCCACTCCGGCACAAAAAAAATGGTAGCGGGTCCCAGACTCGAACTGGGGACCTGCGGATTATGATTCCGACGCTCTAACCAACTGAGCTAACCCGCCACATCATGTTTTATAAAATACACCGTTTTTTCAATTTTTCAAGTCATTTTTCCATTTTTTTCAGGATAATTTGCGTTTTTTTGCAATTCAACAATGTTTTTCAGCAATCATCCTGTTTTCATCCGGACATTTTCCAAAATAAACAGGTTCTTCGATGGTTTATAACAGAAATATGCAGAAAAACGCAAAAAAAAATGGAAATCCGGGAATTAAAATTCCCCACACCCATCTCACAAAAAAGCATTTGTCATTTCGTAAGTAATTGCAAAAAGAAAAACGCGTGTTATATTATACACGCTTGCTTTTCACGAATATCATTACGGGAGAATAAAACATGGCTGCTTTTAAAGAACCGGCATTATGCAAATTTCTGGAAGTAATCGCTATCATCCTGTTTTTAACAGCAGTGGTTATTTTGGCAATAACCACTATAAAAGTAATTACATTCATGGGCGGTTATATTTCCCATGCCGGTAAGAGTATAATACTTGCTGGTTGTCTGTTCAATGGAATATCTGCCGTACTATTAATCATTTCCGGATTTTTCTTTTTCACTTTGAGCGAGTATTTACGCAGATTGCTGAAAAGTAACGAGGATACAGCAAATCGCATTGCGACAATTGCCCAAACATTAAAAAACAATTCACAGGAAGATCAAATCGAAGAACAAAACCGGGCATTGGCAGCATTCCGCAAAAATAGAAGAAAAATTGACCTCCATCGCAAATTATTTTGAGGCCTACTACAACAATACCACCGAAAAATAATTTTAATTGTTATTGTCTTATTTTTTGTGGAAAATCAAACCTTCCGGCTTCGTTTACACTACGCCGTGACAAGGCGGAGTTGCATTGCAAGCGGCAGTACACCTTGTCCGCCGCAGCCTTGGCGACAGTGGATCCTGCTCATCCGCCTTGACAGACCGGCAACCTTGCCTCGCACTGCATCCATCAGTATTCGCATAAAGCTACGCCCTGACAAGCCGGTTGGATCAAAACCGTGCAGGTTTGACAAATCATAATTTATGTGATATTTTTTATGCGTTAAAAGAAATATTTATTTACAAGTTTATGTTTCAGTTTCACAAAATTTGGAACATTGCCTTTTAATTAAATTTCAAAAAGTTCCGCTTTTCATGAAAATGGATGGGGTTTCCCCTGAATATCTATAACGCTTTTTCAGCAATATGAGGCGATTTTGGCGACGACTTCGTCGATGGTCAAACCGGTGGTGTCGATCAATATGGCATCAGCGGCCTGTTTGAGCGGGGCAATTTCCCGATTCATATCCCTTTCATCACGGGCAATGATATCGGCTAAAATGGATTCAAAAGTTGCCCCATTGGCAATTTCATTACTTTGCGCCATGCGGCGGCGTGCCCGTTCTTCCGGGCTGGCAGTGACAAAAAACTTCCTTTCGGCATCCGGAAAAACCACCGTGCCGATGTCACGCCCCTCCATCACGATCCACTGATTTCTTGCCGCATTGCGCTGCACCGGCATCAGATAATCACGGACAAAGGGTTTGGCAGAAACTATACTCGCTCCCTCGGCACACTCCGGCTTACGCAACTGGGCATCAAGTTTCACTCCGTTAAGGTAAAGATCTGCCCCGCGGAACTCCAACTGCAAGCCGGCAAGAAATTCCGGGGTGATATCAGAAAATGCAATACCGGAAGTCACCGCGGCATACGCTAATGCCCGGTAAAGACTTCCGGTATTTATATACGCATAGTTCAGGCGGTCTGCCACCATCCGGGCGACCGTACTCTTTCCGGCTCCGGCCGGACCGTCAATGGCTACCACCGTACTCATTTTGCGCTCAATTTGAACGGCTGCGAAGCCGTCCGCTTTTCAGAAATCCGTCATAATGACGCATCGTCAGATGGGATTCCAACTGACTCATCGTATCCAGCACCACGCCGACCATGATCAGCAAACTGGTACCGCCGAAGAACTGCGCCACCTGAAACGGAATTCCAAACTGGTTGAAAAGGAACATCGGGAACAACGCCAACACCAGCAGGAAAATCGCTCCGCCGGTCGTTACCCTGGTCATCGCAGAATCAAGAAAATCCGCCGTCGGCTGACCGGGACTGATCCCCGGAATATATGCGCCTTCTTTTTTAAGATTATCCGCGATCTGCAACGGATTGAATTGATTGGCCACCCAGAAGAAGCTGAAAAGAATGATCAAAATACCATACGAAATCGTATAGGCCATCGCATCATGCTGGAATGCCTGCGCCAAAGTGACCCAGCCATGCCACGCATCAGGACGATTCGCCAACATCGGAAACAACATCGACGGCAGCATCAAAATCGCACCGGCGAAGATGATCGGCATAACGTTGGCAAAGTTCACTTTCAGCGGCATATAAGTAGCTCCATCAGTCATGCGGCCGACACTGCTCTTGCGAACCATCTGGATCGGAACTCTGCGGTAGCCCTGCGACAACAGGATCGTCGCCGCCGTAACCACACAGAATACCGCCAGCAGCAGCAATAACTGAACCGGACGGAAAGGCGTGCCACTCGGAGTGGAGCCTTTCATCGCCATATCGATCAATTCCAAAACTGAATGCGGCATACGCGATACAATTCCGATCGTAATGATCAGTGATACACCATTGCCGATACCACGCTCGGTGATCTGCTCACCCAGCCAGGTAAAGACCATCGTAGTACACGTCAGTACCACGATATTGGCAATAATGAAAAGTGCCGGACTGCCGACATACAACGGAGTTCCCGGATTCGGCAGACCGATTTTACTCGGATCAATCATCGCCATAGCGACCATCGCTCCCTGTATCGCACAAACCACCAGCGTCAGGTAACGGGTGTACTGCGAAATTTTACCGCGACCGGATTCGCCCTCACGCTGGAGTTTTTCCAGCGTGGGAACCACCGGCACAAGCAGCTGCATAATGATCGAGGCAGTGATATACGGCATGATACCCAGCGCACCCAACGCAAAATGCGTCATGGCACCGCCGGAAAACAGGTCGATCATCGCCATCACACCGCCGCCGGCATTGCTGCCGGCCGTGACGTCGTCGATGAAGTTTTTCAGTGCCGTCGGATTCACCCCGGGACACGGAATACTGCTGGCAAAACGCACCAGTACGATAATCAAAGCAGTAAACAGCAATCTATTGCGCAACTCTTTGACTTTCAAAGCATTCAAAAACGCACGCCACATAAGATCATTGCTCCTTAATCAACAATTTCGACCGTACCGCCGGCAGCCTGAATCTTCTCGGCTGCAGCCGCAGAAAATTTCTGGGCTTTGACGGTAAGAGCTTTGGTGATCTCGCCATTGGCGAGGACTTTGATGATCGTATCGCCTTTGCGGAGAAGTTTTTTCTCGTTCAGGCTGGCCAGATCAACCACTTCACCGGCCTGGAAGTTGCTTTCCAGCACGTCAAGGTTGATCAGCGCATACACAATACGGTCAGCATTCTTGAAACCACGTTTCGGCAAACGACGGAAAAGCGGAATCTGACCACCCTCAAAGAAGGGGCGGATCTTCGCGCCGCTGCGGGACTTCTGTCCCTTTTCGCCGCGACCGGCAGTCTTGCCGTAACCGGAGCTGTCACCGCGACCCACGCGTCTGCGTGATTTGCGGGAACCCGGAGTGGGGCTCATATCATGAAGTTTCATTTTCAATACCTCTCTTAGTTGTTTTCCGCAACTTCAGCTTTCGCCAGACCGCGACGGGCCATGACTTCAGCACGGGTGGAGAGACCGGCAATCGCCTTGAAAGTGGCTTTGGTCACGTTGGAAGCATTCGCAGCACCCAGTGATTTGGCCAACACGTCTTTCACACCACCAAGCTCCAGAATGGCACGAACCGCACCACCGGCAATCAAACCGGTACCGGAAGATGCCGGACGGAGCAGAACACGCGCACCACCGAATTTCACTTCGATCTCGTGCGGCAGAGTCTGACCATTCATCGGAATACGGACCAGATTGCGACGGGCAGCTTCGCCACCTTTGCGGATGGCATCGCTGACTTCATTCGCCTTGCCGTAACCATAACCAACCCGGCCATTGCGGTCACCGACCACAACCAAAGCACCAAAACTGAAGTTTTTGCCGCCTTTGACGACTTTGGCACTGCGGTTGATCGCGATCACGCTCTCGTCAAATTCACTGACGACTGCGGGTTCGAAATTTTCACGTTTACCCATGTCTTCGCTCTCCTTTAGAACTTGAGGCCCAATTCACGGGCAGCTTCGGCAATCGCCTTGACCCGGCCATGGAATTTGAAACCGGAACGGTCGAACACCACTTCGGAAATATTCACCGCTTTGGCAGCTTCCGCAGCCATTTTACCCAGCAGAGCAGCACCGGCCATGTTGGCCTTGGCATTCTCCGCCTTGAAGGCTGCTGACAACGTCGAAACGGAAGCCAGAGTCTTGCCGTTGACGTCATCAATGAACTGGCAATAGATATTGCTGTCGGTGATGCTGACACAGAAACGCGGACGCTCGGCCGTACCGGAAATCCGTTTGCGGATCCGGGCATGGCGACGGGCGCGCATCGTTTTTTTATCCATAACAGACATTTCTATAATCTCCTGATACTACCGGAATTAACCGACAGATTTTCCTTCTTTCAGCACGATGCGCTCATCGACGTAACGGATACCTTTGCCTTTGTACGGCTCGGGCTTACGGAAACGACGGATCTGAGCGGCAGTCTCACCGACAAGCTGCTTGTCACAACCCTCGACCATGATCTTGTTTTCCGGAGTAACAGTAACTTTGATACCGGCCGGAATCGCAAACGCGATCGGGTGTGAATAACCAAGCGACAGATTCAGCGTGCTGCCGGCAACCGCCGCTTTGTAACCGATACCGACGATCTGCAGTTCCTTGCGGAAACCCTGCGAAACGCCGATAACCATATTCTGAATCAGACTGCGGGCCAGACCGTGCATCGCATTCGCTTTGCGGCTGTCGTCGGCCGCACTGACCAGAACCTGATTCTCTTTCACTTCGGCAGTGACATGGGGCGGCAACGCCATTGAGAGCTTTTCTTTGCCCTCAACCACGACATTGCCGTCAGCGAACGTCACTTTGACGCCGGAAGGGATATCAATAGGTTTTTTACCAATACGGGACATAATTTTATTTTCCCACGTTATGAATTACCAGACACGGCAGAGAATTTCACCGCCGACGTTCTCCTGGGCAGCTTTGCGACCGCTCATAATACCCTTGGGGGTAGAGAGAACGACAATACCCAGACCATTACGGACGCGAGGAATCTCACGGCTGCCGCAATGCACACGGCAGGAAGATTTACTGACGCGTTCGATACCTTCGATCACAGCCTTGGTGCCAACGTATTTCAACTCGACGACGATCTGGCTTTTGACACCTTCGCCCTCGATGGCAACACTGCAGAGGTAACCCTCTTCTTTCAACACTTCGGCAATCGCTTTTTTCTCTTTGGAAAGCGGAATCGTCACTTTTTCCAAACCGGCAGCCGCCGCATTGCGAATACGGGTCAGCATATCGGCGATCGGATCTTGCATACTCATAATATTATTCCTTTCACCTTATTACTTACCAACTCGCTTTGGTCACGCCCGGGATCTGACCTTTGGAGGCCATTTCACGGAAGCAAATACGGCAAAGCTGAAATTTACCGATGTAGGCACGCGGACGACCGCACGCTTTGCAGCGGGTGTAGTTCCGGACCGGGAACTTGTTGGGGCGGTTCGCCTTGACAATCAAACTGAGTTTAGCCATTTTGTTCTACCCCTTCTGTTATTCCGCGAACGGAACTTCCATCATTTTCAGGAGCTCACGGGCACCCTCGTCATTTTTGGCGGTGGTGACGATCGCAATGTTGACACCGAGAGGATACTTCAATTTATCAGCATCGACTTCAGTGAAAACGGAAACATCCTGAATACCCATGTTGTAGTTACCAACACCGTCAAAACCGGTCTTGGGAATACCACGGAAGTCACGCACACGCGGCAGAGCGTTGTGAACGAAACGATCCAGGAACTCATACATACGGTTGCCGCGCAGAGTGACCATCACGCCGACCGGCATACCAACACGCAACTTAAAGTTGGAAACGTTTTTGCGCGCTTTGCAGACGATCGGTTTCTGACCGGTCATAGCGGCAATATGTTTCTGCGCTTCAGCAAAAGCATCACGCTCTTTATCAGATCCGATACCGGTGGAGATAACGATCTTCTCGATTTTCGGAATCTGCATCACATTTTTGATGCCGAGTTTCTCGGCCAGCGCGGAACGGACTTCCTCGCTATACTTTTTCTTCATATCGGGCATGATTCAAATTACTCCGTCTTGGCTTTAGCCGCAGCCTTGGCAGCGCGACGGGCGTTTTTGGCCTCCAGTTTCGCCTTTTTGCATTCCTCGGTCAGAGTGACGTTGGAAACGGCGACGGAAACCGCACGCTCGATCAAACCGCCATTGGGGTTGGCTTTGCTCTTTTTCACGGTACGTTTGCCGAGTTTGTTCTCACCTTTGGTAAGTTCAAGCACGACACGCTCTTTGGCCGGCAGAATAGCCGTGACCGTCGCTTCGGAACCTTTGAAGTTTCCGGCGTTGACCACAACTTTGTCGCCCTTTTTCACATGGAACGTATTCATTACAGCACCTCCGGCGCAAGTGAGATGATCTTCATGAAGTTCTTCTCACGCAATTCGCGCGCAACGGGTCCGAAAATACGGGTCCCGATCGGGTTATTTTCCTTGTCGATAACCACGGCGGCATTCTCATCAAAACTCAGATAAGAGCCGTCGGGACGACGGATTTTAGCTTTGGTGCGGACGATCACCGCCCGAACCCGCTGACGACGTTTGACCGTACCGTCAGGCAGAGCGGTTTCCACCGCAGCACTGATCACGTCACCGACGTGAGCGATCTTTTTGCCCTGACCGAGAACGTTGATCGTCAGCAGTGACTTGGCGCCGGAGTTATCGGCGACTTCAAGAATGGTTTGCGTCTGAATCATTGTTCATTACTCCTGTACGGCGCGACTGATGATCTCGATCAGACGCCAGCACTTGTTACGGCTGATGGGACGGGTCTCGCCAATGCGGACGGTATCGCCCTTCTTCGCCTCATTTTTCTCATCGTGGACAGCAAAATTTTTGCTGACTTTGACGACTTTGCGGTACAACGGATGAGTCGTACGGCGCTCGACCTTCACAATGATGGTCTTTTCCTGCACGTCGCTGACGACGACGCCGACACGCTCTTTGCGGTTGCCGCGGACAGTATTCTCACTCATTACTTCACCTCGGCGTTAGCTTTCCGCGCAGCGATTTCGGTCAGGCAGCGAGCGATGTCGCGGCGGACCTCACGGACACGGGCGGTTTTTTCCAGCTGCCCGGTACGGGACTGGATTTTCAAATTCAATTTCTCCCGCTTGAAATCAACCACTTTTGCGGTCAATTCGGCGTCGGTCATTTCACGAATTTCTTTATTCTTCATTTTATGGCCTCACTCAAGCTTCGCGTGACAAAAATTTGCAACGCACGCACAGCTTGTTGGCGGCGCGGCTCATGGCCTCTTTGGCCACTGCTTCGCTGCAACCGGAAATTTCAAACAGA
>SUWG01000044.1 GCA_015061625.1 Lentisphaerota bacterium
GAAATGCCGACCAAGTCAAGATGAAAAACGGTATGATCGAAGCCCCGTTCAATTTCAATGCGGTGGTCGCTTCCCATTATTTGAAAAAGTCGCCGGACCTGAAAGTGACTTTTTTTCACCGGCAGTCCACCCGGCAGGGAGAATCCGCAGCGCTGCGGGATTTGATCTCGGTGAATAAGCGCGGACAGGTGCGCGGCTGGATCAACCATGGCGATCACACTGGATTCGTCTACACCGATTTGTTCCGCAACTTGTCCGCCGAGGGCGGATTCACCACACCGGTGGATCGGTATCCCAACGGAAAAAGTCCTTATGGCTGCTTCGACATGGCCGGGAATTCGTGGGACTGGACCAGTTCCGAAATCACTGCGACCAATGGAGCCGAACGCGGCAAAACCGTCAACGCCATCCGCGGCGGTTCATGGTACGCCAACAAAAATTCCTGCCGGACCAGCTATCGAGGTGAAGGCCGCCGCGCTCAGGAAAGATACAATACGGTCGGTTTCCGTCTGGTCGCCGAACCGAAATAAGAGAAATCACTTGGCGGCAGGAGAAATCTTGCCGCCTTTTTTGCATTTTGGCTGGAAACAATACAATTTTTTTGATTTTTTGTTTGACTTTCAAATTTTATCGGCTATATTATGGTCAGTGAATAATAACTAACTTGACTTTGAGGGGTCTTTATGGAATTCAGCAAACGGCAAACAGAAATCATCAAGGCAGCAGTACAGATTGTTTCGATCAACGGCATACAGGCATTGACCACTAAATCTCTGGCGGAATATATCGGCATTTCAGAACCGGCTCTTTACCGTCACTTCAAAAATAAATCAGAAATCATCCGTGCGATGCTTATGCAATTTGATGTGGATTTGGAGTCGCTGCGCCGAAAACACTCCGGTTGGGAATTGGTAAAAGCATTTTTCACCTACCGCATCGAACAGGTCATGAATGAGCCGTATTGGGCAAATATTATTTTTTCAGAAGAACTATTTATCCACTCAGACGAATATTCTGCACTGCTTAAAGAGATGATGCACAGACATCGGAACATAATCATGGAAAATATTGTCATTGCATCAAAAAACAGAGTCATCAGAAGTGACATCGCTCCGGAAATGATTTTCCGTATGCTTGCCGGTTCCTTGCGTTTGTTGATAAAACAGTATGGAATGAGTGGTAATGCATTTGATTTATACGCGGAAAGCACTATTTTGTTTAATACATGGGATACTCTCTTTAAGGTAAAATAACCGTAAATGTTCAACCAAGAGGTATGAAATGGAAGAAAAAATGTTCTGTTTTCAATGTCAGGAAGCCTGCCGAAACACCGGATGTACTTTTGCCGGAATGTGCGGTAAAAAAGCAGAAACTGCCGGAATAATGGATAATATTATCCGTCAGCTTAAACTCATAGCTCTCTCACGGAAGCCCGATAAAAATTTGGGACGCTTCATTACCCAATCACTTTTCATGACCATTACCAATGCAAATTTTGACGATGAGGCGTTGAACAAACAGCTGGATAAGGCAATAACTCTGACCGGCAATACAGATATCGCTTTCCCTGCCGGAGTTTTGGCTTGTAAAAATGAAGATATTCGCTCTTTGCGGGAGTTGCTCACTTATGGTCTCAAAGGTATCGCCGCGTACGCTGAACATGCGGCAGTGCTGGGAAAAGAAGATGAAAACATTTATAAATTCTTTTTCAAAGCCCTCAAAGCAACGGTCACAGAAGAAAATGCCGGCAACTTGACGGCATTGGTTCTCGAAGCCGGAGCGGTCGCAGTCAAAACTATGGCTCTTTTGGACAATGCCAATACGGAAAACTTCGGTAATCCGGAAATCACCACCGTGAAAACGGGTGTTGGTAACCGTCCCGGAATTCTGATTTCCGGTCACGATTTACTGGATATTAAAGAACTTCTGAAACAGAGTGCGGATGCCGGAATCGACATTTACACTCACAGCGAAATGCTCCCGGCACACTATTATCCCGAATTGAAAAAATATCCGCACTTGTATGGTAATTACGGAAACTCATGGTATTTGCAGGATAAAGAGTTCGCCTCATTCAACGGTCCGATCCTTATGACGACCAACTGCATTACCCCGGTGCAGGATTCTTACCGCAACCGGATTTTCACCACCGGCATGGCAGGTTATCCGGGAGTGCCGCATATTGCCGGACACAAATATGGCAAACCGAAAGATTTTTCAGCGATCATCGAACTGGCAAAAACGTGTCCGCCGCCGGAAAAATTGGAAGATGGCGCGATTACCGGAGGATTTGCCCACGCTCAACTCTTTGTTCTTGCCGATAAAGTGGTGGAAGCTGTAAAATCCGGAGCAATCAAACGTTTTGTGGTAATGGCCGGTTGTGACGGAAGACATAAAGAACGCTCATATTATACGGAAGTTGCTGAAAATCTGCCGAAAGATACGGTCATACTCACTGCCGGATGCGCCAAGTATCGGTACAACAAACTTTTGACCGGTGATATCGGCGGTATTCCGCGGGTACTGGATGCCGGACAGTGCAATGATTGTTATTCGCTGGCAGTGATTGCCTTGAAGCTCAAAGAAGTTTTCGGAGTTAAAGATATCAATGATCTGCCGATATCCTTCGATATAGCGTGGTATGAACAAAAGGCGGTGGCGGTATTGCTTGCGTTGCTGCATCTGGGATTCAAAAATCTCCGGCTTGGTCCGACACTTCCGGCATTTTTGTCACCCAATGTTGCAGCAATACTGGTAAAAACTTTTGACATAAAAGGAATAACCGATCCGCAAACGGATATCAATGCAATGATGTCTGGAAAATAAATTTCCGGATAGACAAGTCGGCAGGAGAAATCTTGCCGCCTTTTTTGCATTTTGCGGGGCGTGTTGCGGAACTTGCAGCAGAGGTCGGCTGGTCATCCGGTCGACTTTCTATATCCGAGGGGAGCAAGGTTGATGTTTTAATTCACGAATGATATTGAATTGTATATTTGTTTACAATTTTTTGATCTCATTTACCGTAAATATTTCCCGTTTGCAATCATCATTACGCACATTTATAAACAGTGGATGA
>SUWG01000009.1 GCA_015061625.1 Lentisphaerota bacterium
ACAGGGGCTGCGCCCCCGTACCCCCGGTAGATTTTTGCAGTCTGCCGGGGTTTTGTTTGTTTCGGCTCGGCGGGCGGTTGACACCGCCCTTTACAGGGGCTGCGCCCCCGTACCCCCGGTACGGACATTACGGACAATGCGGACAATACGGACACCAACAGCAAGCCGCACAAGGTCGTATTTTTCACGGGAAATCGCGCAGACCGCAGTCGAATGCACTTTTGCGGAGCAAAAGCCGCCGCAACAATAGTTGCAAGGATGAGCGGAGGGCGAGCAATAGCCGGCATGTGCAGTGGAAAGGCCGCCCAGGCGAGCCGTAAGGCGAAGCCGCTTGACGACCGGCAAAGCCGGTCTGGCGGCCGCCCCACGGAATCGACGGCGTTACTTTTTAAAGGAATTCACGCCCGGAGCAACTCTTTGTCACGGGAAATCTCCCGCAAAAGGTGGGGAGTTTGAGGGGAGGAAAAGGCGTTAGCGTTTGCCTCCCCTCAAGCGAACAAGAGCCACTAAACGCTCCACCGGGTAATTAACTGCAACACACCAAGAGCAGAGCAGGCTTGCGGCTCGCTTGCGCTCGACATTCGCCCGGTACGGATGGGTACGGAGTTGTACGGATAAGTACGGAGCAACGCAAGCCGGAGGAAATGCCCCTGCCAGCTATCCGTTTGTTACCGTTTGTTACCGTTTGTTACCGTTTGTTACCGTTGAGCCGAAACAAACAAAACCCCGGCAGACTGCTGTCCAACGGGGGGTACGGGGGCAACGCCCCCTGTCAAGGGCGGTGTCAACCGCCCGTGAGCCATTCCACACTGCGGCCTTTTTGCGAAGCAGTGCGCGGCAAGGTCACGTTTTGCAAGGAGCGACATGAGGGATCCGCCTTCGCCAAGGCTCCGGCGGACAAGGTGTACGACTGTACTCGACCCAACCGACGACCGCCGACTTGACAAGAGATTGCCCGCAATGCAAAGCAAAAAAAATGAATACAAATTTTTGTATACAGCAGTTGAAAAAACTGTTTTTTGCGCTATATTATACCCAAGACAAAAAAATAAACAATAAATTGTTTCCGGAGAAATATAATGAGTGAAAAAAGTGGTGGAGACTTCCGCTATTCTGTCGGCGAAAGTAAAGTGCCGTGGCACGCAGTAGGCGAGTTTTTTGATGGTTCCGATGCGCTTGAATTGGTCAAATTCCTGCTGCCGGATAACGGCGAAGCAGATTACGCCGTCAAACTGGCCAATGCGGCCAAAGCGTTAAGTGAATTGTCGGATGTTGCCGGTCGGGCCACCAAACTTACCCTCGGCAAAAAAGTTGCCGATGCCGAAGCACTTGCCTGTGAATATTTCGGCAGTAAATATGCCTGTTTCACCAGCAACTGGACCGGCGGCATGGAGATCGCCTATAAACTTGCCGGTATTTCTGCCGGTGATGAAGTCATCATGCCGGCAGTCACATTCATTGCCACCATGGCATATCCTTTGAGTGTGGGGGCAAAAATCGTCTTTGCCGACATCGATCCGGAAACCATCAACCTTGATCCGGCCGATCTGGAACGCAAAATCACTCCGAAAACCAAAATGATCGTCCCCGTACACCTCGGCGGTTTCCCGGTCGATATGGATGGAGTCATGGCTGTTGCCCGCAAACACGGCATTATGGTCATGGAAGATGCCGCTCACGGCATGGGCGGAGCATACAAAGGCAAAAAACTTGGCAGTATCGGTGATTTCGGCGGTTTTTCGCTCCATGAAGTCAAAAACATCAATTCTCTCGGTGAAGGCGGTGTTTTGCTGACCAGTGATGATGCATTCGGTTCACAACTTGCCGGTGGCCGCTTCCTCGGTCTGGACTTCACCCGCAAAATCAAAGACTGGCTCTACGACATCTCTCCTCTGACCGCCCGTGACGGCAGTATTCAGGTTGCCCAGAACCATTCTGCCACGGAAATTCAGGCTCTCGGTCTGATTCTGCAGATGAAACGGCTGGATAAGATCATCGCCATCCGCCGCAAAGCCGCCGAATATATGAATGGCGTTTTGAGTGAGGAAAAAGGTATTCTGATTGAAAAATCCGATACCGCTGATACTTACGGAACCCACCACCTCTATCTGCTCCGCATCGATCCGAAAGTGGTCGGCGGCAACATTCAGCAGTTGGCGGCGAAACTGGCGGCCAAAGGTTTGACCAACATCACCCACTTCGGCCCGATGTACCGGTTCAAGATCATGCGTGATCTGGGTTACAACGAGCATGAATTGGCGGCAACCTGCCCGCGCACCGAGGAGATGTTCTACAACTCCTACACCCATTTGCCGCTCTACCCGCTCACCGAAGAACAGCTCGTCTATCAGGCGCAAGCCGTCGTTGAAGCCGTCCGGGAACTCAAACAAGGCAAGTAAATTACAGCAAAAAACTACATACGGCATGAGTGCGATTTTTTGCACTCATGCCGATTTTTTTGATTTTTTTCATATTGCCTGTTGATTTTTGCCGGATATGATATTATTGTATTTATTAGGCAACACTAACCGAAGGAGGCTGTTATGAAAAAATTGTTCCTGGCTCTCGTTTGTTCCGTTGGCTCACTGCTTTTTGCTGGCACCGATTTGCGGGTGCAGAACTTCTCCGCCCCCACCGGCGGCACGGCAGAAGTTATTTCTCTTTTCTGGAAAACCCGCGGTCTGAAACTTACCGCCGACAGCAACTCCGATCTCCGGGTAACTTACAATCAGTTTTTCACCTTTCAGGATCGGATGATCTATGAATTATCTGCCGATATTGCAGGTACCGGCACGCCGTTGGTGGAATTTCAGTTTTTCAACGCCGACGGCACGCCCTGCGGTCAGCCGGTAGCGGCCACGATCCAGGTGCGTGGCGATGATCTGGAAGCCCGGCTTGATCTGCGTAACACCACCTGGGAAACTGTACCGCGCCGTTTCAAGGTCATCATCGGTGTCCAAAAAGGCGGTGTCGTGGTATTGGACGATATCGAACTGGATATCGACAACGACTGATGTAAAATTCAGTAATTCCGGGGCAGTTGTCACACCTTTACTTCAGGTTGATTACTGCCCCGTAATATTATCATTTCTGCAGTTTTTCCCGTCCGGAAGCGGAAATTTTTATACATGGATAGCCGTTGCGGTCGATTCTTTCCAGATCGCCGGAATCGACCAGTCGGCGCAGAAGTTTTTCCACCGTGGCACTTTTCAAATGGCGCAATGTGCCGAAACAGCCGTTATGATGCCAGTTGCCGGCAATGATCGAAGCATTGCGGCTGCCGGAAAGGATTTGTCCGAGTTTGCCGATACCGACTCTGCCATTGAGCAGATCGGCACTGCGCAGAGCGATCCGGATATCTTCCGCTTTCACGCCGGGCAGATCGGCTTTTGAATCGCTCCCGGCACAGCGGTCACAACATCCGCACTGCCACGAATCACTTTTTTCACCGAAATACCCGATCAACTCCACCTGACGGCAACGGCGGCTGCCGGCATAATTTATCATATCATCCAACCGGGATAATTCATAATCCAGATGATAACTCAACTCCCGGTCATCCAATTCCGGCATCCGCAGTGCCGGATCGGTCAATTCCACCGCCCTGCCCGCAAATCCGGTGTGCCACTCCAGACAATCGCCATTGAGCGCATTTATCACCCGTTTGACCTGATCGCTATTCAATCCGGCGATCTCCGCCAGCGCATCGACGGCAACTTCAAATTCTCTGGAAACTGTGCGTCCGTAATGGCCGATCACCCGGTGGATGAAGCGTGAACGCTGGGTCTTTTCGTCCTGATGCAAGATCCGCAACCGATCCGGATCTCCGGTGAACCGCAGAAATCCCATTCCGCTTTTTTTCGCTGAACGGCGGATGCAGCCCAACTTTTCCAGAATCCCCAATGCCGCCGATATCTGACCGTCACTTTTTGCTCCGGGAATTTCATCTTTCAATTCTGCGGCAGTAACTTCCAATGCGCCCGGAGCATTTTTCTCCTGCGTACGGTAATAGAGTTCCCGGTAGACCGCCCGGATCACTTCCGGCGGCGGATTATTCATCTCGATCAGAAATTTATGGATGAATACATCCGCATAATTGAAAAGCAAAATGCACTCGGCACTTTCACCATCCCGCCCGGCACGGCCCGCTTCCTGATAATACGCTTCCAGCGAACCGGATAACTGATAATGGATCACCCGGCGCACATCCGGCCGGTCGATCCCCATGCCGAATGCATTGGTCGCCGCCAGCACCGGAGCGGGATCTTTCATAAAATATTCCTGTGCGGCATTGCGCGCTTCCATACTCATACCGGCATGATAACCGGTCACACCGGGTAAAGCGGATAACTCATCTACCGCCTGCCGGGTGGCGGCATAGATCAGAGTCGGCTTATCCCCATCCTTGAGTATCTTACGCAACTCTTTCAATTTGGCATCCTTGCCGCCCTCGCATTTCACCACTTTGAATGAAAGATTGGGCCGTTTGAATCCCGCCACCAGCAACTGCATATCATCTCTTTGCAGTTGTTTCTTTATATCATGGCATACCGCCGGAGTTGCCGTGGCAGTAAAAGCGCAGACCTGACGGATGCCGCTGTGGGAGGCAACTTCCCCGATACGCCGGTAACTCGGCCGGAAATCATGTCCCCATTCGCTGATACAATGCGCCTCATCGACAACCAGCATCTGCGGCGGAGTATTGCTGATAAAACGGCTGAAAAACTCCGTCTGCAACCTTTCCGGAGCGACATACAACAATTTTACTTCGCCCCTTGCCGCCGCATCCGCCGCCGCGATTTGCTCATTGAAGGTTATGGAACTGTTGATGAATGCCGCCGGAATACCCCGTTTACGCAACGCCATAACCTGATCGTACATCAAAGCGATCAGAGGCGAAACCACCAGTGCATACCCCGGTTTCATCAAAACCGGCAGTTGATAACAGAGCGATTTGCCCGCTCCGGTGGGCATAACGACACACAGATCTTCACCATTGAGGATCCGGTCGATCACCATTTTCTGGTGATCGAGGAACTCCTCAAAACCGAAAAATCTTCTTAATGCATCAGTTGCGCCATTCATATCATTTCACCTGCCCAAAAAGCAAAATGCGCCGCAAACCATAACTCTTGCGGCGCACCGTGCGATATTCAAAAAATAACCTTACCGGTTGAGTTTTTCAACCATCTTTTTCAGGCCCATCAAATCCAGTTTGCCGCTGCCCAAAAGCGGCAGAGCATCGACTTTCACAAAGTCATCCACTTTGGGAATCCAGATATTGGGCAATCCGGACTCACGCAGACCGGCGATGATACCGGCGATATCCAGAGAGTCATTGATGTAAAAGACGACCAGTCTTTCACCTTTGAGCCGGTCACTGCGGCCGGCAACGGCGATTTCCCGGTTTTCGGAGTGAAGCAGTTTGGTAATGGCATCTTCCACGCCCTCATGCGGAACCATTTCGCCGCCGATCTTGCTGAAACGGCTGGCACGGCCGGTGATGTAGATGTAACCGTCTTCATCCATGTGACCGATGTCACCGGTATCGTAGTAGTGGTTCTGAATGACTTGAGCGGTAAGTTCCGGCTGGCCGAGATAACCTTTCATCACGGAACCGGCACGCACCTGCAGACGGCCATCCTCTCCGGGGGGCAGTTCCACGCCGGTATTGATATCCACGATACGGGCATGGATACCCGGCAACGGGCAGCCGATACTGCCGGGGTGATCGCTCTTGGTTCCCATGGTGTAAATGGAGTTGTTGAGGTTGATGGTCACAATGGGTGACAACTCGGTGCAGCCGAAGCCCTCAACGATATCCCTGCCGGTCATATTGCGGTAACGCTCCGCCAATTCAGAACGCAACTTTTCCGCACCGGTGATGCAAAGGCGCAGAGTTTTGAAGTCCTCGCTTTTGGCTTTCATCATATATTTCTGCAGGAAGGTCGGAGTCGCACAGAGGATCGTGATCTTGAAATCACGCACACTGCGCACGATCACCGCCGAATCAAGCGGATTGGCCACATACGCCACCGGAGTACCGCTGGTCGCCGGCAGAGCAAAACAGACCGTGAAACCGAATGAGTGGAAAATCGGCAGATTGCCAGCTACCCGGTCATCATGAGTCCAGTTGACCACCCGGATAAAACTCTGGATGTCGCAGTTGATGTTGCGCTGGGTCAGCATCACCGCTTTGGGCGTGCCGGTCGAACCGCTGGAGAAAAGCAACGCCGCCTGCTGGAACATATTGTAACAACTCAAAGGCGCGATATTGCGCACTAAAGTACGGGTCGGCAGGAAAAGCACCATCAGCATCGTCTTGAATTTCTGCCATTTGGAAATACTTGGCACGATATCTTCCAGACAGACCATATCATCGCTCTTTTCCCACTTCAATTTAGCGAGGAATTTTTTACTGGTCAGAATCGTTTTCACTCCGGCGCGGCGCATGGAATCACTTGCCACCTGCTGACCGGCACTGAAGTTCATGATCGCCGGAGTACGGTCAGCACACTGCACCGCCAGCAGAATTCCGGCCGTCACCGGCATATTGGGCATCAGAACACCGGTATATCCGGCAGTCCCCTTGTCGATCTTGCGGATAACTTTACTCAACAGAATGGTCAGCAGCAGCATTTTGAAGTTGCCGATCCACGTTTCCGAAGTGGCATCGTAGAAGATTTTGCCGAAAAGGTGACGTTTGGCATGATAGATGAAAGCGGTATGGATGGGTCTTTCACCGGGCTGGGGTGAAGTTTCGGCGATCGCACCGAGTTCGGAGATCTTCTGGCGCAACTGGAAAGCGGAAAGGTTGGGATCGACCGGCTCACCGATAGCGACCGAGAAATCGACCGGCCAGCGCACCAGACGGTGGAAACGCAGACGGTTCTTGTAGATACCGGTCAGACGGCCGTGGATCATACCCAGACGCACGGGCATGACCGTCACCTGGATTTCCGGCGGGATCAAGGCCTGCACTCCGGAACGGAAACGCATCAGATTACCGCTGCCGGAAATGGCTCCTTCAGGGAAAAAGCAGATGGTCTCACCGGCACGCAGACGATCCTGGATCTTGCCGAAAAACTTTTTCATCGCCTTGGGATGACGCGCACTGGGGACCCGCAGCACACCGAGATACCAGAAAATAAAACGGGTCGGAATAAAGTTGACGATCTCGGCACGCACCATAAAACGCACTCTCTGGCGCACGACCGCCTGAATCATCAGCAGGTCGATCAGTGACACATGGTTGGAAACCAGCAGGATCGGCCCGGAATAAGGCATATTTTCTTTGCCGACCACCCGCAGACGGAACATCACCACCCGCACGATCCACGCCGCGATCTTCAACGTTATTTTCGGTGAACAGAGGATCAGGAACACGATCACTCCGATCACTGCTCCGTACCACTCCGCAATAAACGGAATAAATGCGTTCCACAATTCAATCAATTTTCCGGTCATGAGAAACCCCACTTTTTGCTTTAAGAGTTTTGATTTGCGGCAAACTATGCCAAATTTTTTCAAATAATGCAGAATGTCTATTGCATAACATACATCCGGAATCATTTTTTTTCAACTTTTATACGTTATCTATTGAAAAATTTACTAAAAAGAGTTAAATTAATAGGTTATTACATTTGAAAATAAAAATATTTTTACTGCCCGTTTCCGGATATTCCTGAAATTGGCGGTAATCCAACACTTTTTTCGGGATTGATTCGAAATGGCAAATTTTGAAGATCGGTTGATCGCTTTATCCGGTGAAGCGATACTTAAAAAAGCCAAAAATCTGCTCAAGCAGAAACAGCTTGCCGGGGCGTGGGTGGATCACCGCGGCAGATGGTGCGGAAAATTCAAAATCAGCGGCTCTGCCGGAGCGGAAGTCGCCGTGACCACCGGGGAACACACCACGGCGGAGTGTTCCTGCGGCGAATGCGGCTCTTCACTCTGTTCCCATGCGGTCGCCATGCTGATGTATGCCGGCAGATTCCGCAGTTTCGATGACTCGCCCGAATTGCCGCCGGTTTACAGCAAAGGTCTGCTGATGCAGAACTTCGCCGAATTATCCCGCCGCGGCATGAAACGCTCCGCCACGCTCCGGATTTCGGTGGTCGAAGATCAGCTTCATGCGCCGAATCAATACAAAATCCTGCTCATTCAGGCGAGGTTGACGGGCAATTCCAGAGAATACGCCGGCAACTTGAGCAATCTGCGCCAACTTTACTTTGAAAAATCGTTGAGTGCCGTGTTGAAATATGAGGATTTCCCGCTCCACGACCAGCAGATAATCCGTTTCCTCGCTCTCAACGGCGAAGCGGAAAACTCCAATATCGCCCTCGGTGCGGAATCCACCGCCGAACTTTTCCACGCCCTGCCCGGATTTCCCCGCTTTTTCCGCAACAACCGCCAGATCATCGTCCGCCCGGAAAGAGCGCAGGCCGTGCTGACCAGAGTGAAAAATCAGATCATGCCGGGCATCTGCATCGGTCAGGCGGTTCTGCCGCTGACCGGAGCCAGACTGATCGCCGGACGCTCCGGTTGCTGGGTCGGCAAAGATGATGAATACTTTTTCATCGGCGGCGACTGTGAAGCCGGATTTCTGCGCAGCTTTTTCCGTACCGCTCCGCGCAGTGCCGGTGATTTGCATGAATTTCCGCTGCCGGTGATGGAGGCCGGAAGCATCGAACCGGAAGTGCAGAAAGCCAAAGTCATATTCGACGGCGCATTCGATGAAAATGATTCATTCATCCTGCAGACCGGTTACCTGTATTCCGCCGGAAACCGCACCATCATCTGCGCCCCGCGCAGCGGCAGGATCGGTGCCGCCGGAGCAAACTGTTTCGCCCGTGAAAGCAAAATGGAGCGGGATCTGGAAAATTCCATCGCCCTTTTCGGTATGACCATGGATGATGCTTCCGCCGCCGGAATTCTCCACGACCCGGAAAAAGCCGGTTTATTCCTCGATCAGGCTCTGCCGGAAATCATCCGTTCCGCTCCGGAAAAATTCGTCCTCACCTCCGGATTATCCGCCTTATTCAATGGCGGCAACCGGCTGCCGCAACTGCCTTTTTCTTTGCAACTTACCGGCAAATCCGCTGAAGCATACACCTTTTCTTTCCAAATCGGCTTTGACGGCGAAACTGTCAGTTGGGAAAAACTCCTCGAAGCGGCGGTCAACCGGGATGATTACCTTTTGCACCGCAAAAAAATCTGCCGGATTTCCCCCGCGCTGGGGAAATTCATGCGCGCCACCCCCGCATTACTGCGCCACATCGACTCCGATGGACGCACCTTTGAATTGCCCGCCGGCAACTGGCACTTTTTCTGCAAACTTGCCGGTAATATCCCCGGAGCATTATCCGGTGAATTACTGCTCGATGCTCCGGAAGTCGCCGCCGCTCCCATATCCGGAACTTTCCACTTTTCCGGTAAACTGCGCAACTATCAGCGCGATGGTGTCGCATTCATGCAATACCTCACCGACCGCAACTTCAATGCCCTGCTCGCCGACGAAATGGGGCTGGGAAAAACCGTGCAGCTGCTCGCCCTTTTGAGTTCCCGCATGAGCAAAAACAGTTCGCCCTCCCTGATCGTCTGCCCGGCTTCGCTGATCGAAAACTGGGCGCGTGAAGCCGCCAGATTCGTGCCGGAATTCCGTATCGCCGCCCCGACCGGCGCAGAACGCGAAACGGTATTGGCCGCAAAAGAATTCGATCTGCTCATACTCTCTTACACCGCCGCCAAACTCTGCCAGAATTCATTGAAAAAACTCCTCTTTGAATTTCTCGTACTCGATGAGGCACAGCATATCAAAAATCCGGGTTCGACCAATGCCAAAAACTGCAAAAGCATCCACGCCGCCCACCGGATCGTTCTGACCGGTACCCCGCTGGAAAACACCCCGGAAGACCTCTGGAGCGTGATGGATTTCCTCCAACCCGGTCTGCTCGGCTCCCTGCCGTCATTCCGCCGCCGCTACGCCAATATCGCCAACGATACAGAACTTCAGGAGGAATTCACCGGCCGCATTTCGCCATTCATCAAACGCCGCACCAAACAGGAAGTCGCTTCCGATCTGCCGGAAAAACATGAATCCACCATCTTCTGTCAGATGAATAACGATCAGCAACATCTCTACAACCAACTGCTTGCCGAAAATCAGGAAACTTTGCGCTCCGGCGGCAGTGCCGAACTTTTTGCCCTGCTCCTGCGGTTGCGCCAGTGCTGCTGTCACCCCGGCTTGCTCCCGGAAGCCGCTCCCGATGCACCGTCAGCCAAAACCGAATTGCTTATGGAACTGCTCCAGCAGAATATCGACAGCGGTCATAAAGTACTGCTTTTCAGCCAGTTTACCTCAATGCTCAAATTGCTCATCCCGCAACTGCAAACCGCCGGGATCCCCTTTGAATATCTCGACGGCAGCACCCGCAACCGGCAGGAAAAAGTCGATCACTTCAACAACGATCCGGCCATTCCGCTCTTTCTCTTGAGTCTGAAAGCCGGCGGCACCGGTCTGAATCTCACTTCCGCTGATACGGTCATCATCTATGACCCCTGGTGGAACCCCGCCGTGGAACTTCAGGCCGCCGACCGCACCCACCGCATCGGACAAACCCGGACTGTTTCCACGATCAAACTGGTGATGAAAGATTCTGTGGAAGAAAAAGTTTTGCAACTGCAGCAGAAAAAACGGGAACTCTTTCATGCGCTGGTGGAAAATCCCGCCGCTTCCGGCGGCCTCTCGCTGGCCGAATTGCGCGCTCTTATTGAGTAAGTATAGGAATTTGGGGGGCGGGAAAAACTTCTTTTCACGTGAAAAGAAGTTTTTCCCGCCCCCCAAGCCCCCCACCTTTTTCAAGAAAAGCGGGATTATTTGCTCCCGTTGGTCGCAAGACCTCATCTCATACTGCTTTGCCGATTGTCAAAGTATGAAGCGGGATTATTTTTATATAACTCGACACATCTTTTGGTAAATTTCCGCTGGCAACTATCCGTTCACTACCGTTATCTTACCGTTTTTACATAAATCTGCGCCAAACTGT
Organism: Lentisphaerota bacterium; assembly: GCA_015061625.1. Taxonomy (GTDB): domain Bacteria; phylum Verrucomicrobiota; class Lentisphaeria; order Victivallales; family Victivallaceae; genus UBA1784. The sequence goes on from SUWG01000009.1 coordinate 11,049, forward strand.
CTCTAAAAATCATAAATTTATTTTATCCCGGTTGCAATTATAAAAAAGTAATGCTATCTTATTACGTTTTGTTAAAGTAATCACCACAAAAATAATTTGGAGAAAACCTATGTCTTCTACCGTAAAAATCATATTGCAGGCACGTTTGAATTCATCCCGTTTACCGGCCAAAGCCATGTTGGATATCTGCGGTATGCCATCGGTCGCCGTCATCGCCAAACGTGCTGGGAATCTGGGGGATAAAGTTACTGTGGCAACCAGTACCGATCTTTGTGATGACCTTTTGTGCAAGGTGCTTGACCGCTACGACATCAATTATGTTCGCGGTTCGCTGGATGATGTGATGGGAAGGTTTCTGCTGGCTACTGAAGAACTGGATGATGCGGATACCATCGTAAGATTGACCGCAGACAATCTTTTCCAGGATAACGATTACATCCGCAAATCTCTGGCTGAATACAACCGTCTCGGCCAGGAGTGGCTGGGCTGTGGCGGTCCGAATATTGATTTGCCTTACGGTATTGGCGTAGAGGCATTCAATGCCGGAAAATTCCGCCAATACGCAAGAGAATTCACGGATGCTTACGCAAGAGAACACGTGACACCGCCATTTTACCGGGATAAGTTTATCCCGGTTCCCTGCAGGGAAAACCTCACCGGTCTGCCTTCCGGCTTCGGCAACTTGCGCTGCACCATGGATACCTTTGAGGATTACTGCCGGGTCGCCAAGGCTTTCAATGCCGCCGGAGGCGATCCGTTGCAAGTCAGTTGGGAAACTCTTTGCGAAATACTCAAAGAACAGGAAAACGATCTGTAAAACGTTAATATCCTGTTTCTTACCGCTTTCTACCCGCGCAAGCGGGCGCTTCACGTTGGTTTGCAACACGCAAACCAACACCCGCCGTCAGCGGTCGAATACGGAAAGTCCGAGTAACTCAAACTGGGCGGCACTATTCAGAAATGCCGCCGTTATCCAGAAGACCACCCAATGCTCGGAATATCCGCCGCGCAACGGGCCATCCGGTATCTTGAATGGTTGCTGGCAGAAGTTGGTCTGTTCAAACTGCTCACCCTGACTGCCGTAAATATCGGTCATCTCACCGCAGTTGACAAAGGTCGGCCACGCCAGATCCTGCCACGTCTTTTTATTCAACGCCCGGCCGATCTTCCACAACAGCGGCGATACCCAGACTCCGTAAACGTCAAGGTGCATATTCTGCACCGATACCGCCGTCCAACCGGCAGTGGTAAAGCCGTTATCCGCCAATCTGCCCGCCGGAAGCGGGATATTCCACACCTGCAGATAACTCAAATATACTGCCGTGGCGTGTTCTGCGGCCTTGAGATATTTATCATCGCCGCTCAACTCCCAGGCGGCAAAAAATGCGGTCATCGCCGCTACTGCTCCTTCCTTATCTTCGCAGGAAGCATCCAATGTGCCGCCCCAGTAAGGCTCATCCATCGTCAAATGCCGCGCCATATAGTGATCGGCGATCTTCAATGCGCTCTTTGCAAACTTACTTTCATTGAGCAACTTCGCCGCCATCGCCAGCGGCGCACCGAAAAATGCTTCATTGGTCGATACCGGATGCCACTCATCTTTCATCACTCTGGTATGGAAAAAGTCACACACCCGGCGCAGAAAATCCAGATACTCCGGTTTAACCGGCTTTCCGGCCTCTTTGAATGCCTGCAGTGCCATGGCAAAAGTTTCCATGGTCTGCCCCTGCGAAACAAAATTATACTCCTGATGCTGCGCCCGGCGGACACAATACTCCACGCAGAATCCTCTTTCATCCACCGGAGAACTTACCAGAAAATCCAGATACTTTTCCGCTCTTTCCCACGCCTCTTTATCGCCGCATTTTTCCCCGATCCACGGTGCGGCAAACCCCAGCGTTTCACTGCGGCCGCACCAGCCGTAAACGATCCCCGGCCAACCGTTGGTCGGCACATTGAAAAGCGATCCGGCGATCTTCCCGGAAACATACTCTCTGGAGAGCGCATAACGGTATTTGCGCCGCACCAACTCCCCGGCGTCGATCGGCAGTGCCGTTACCGGATGAAGTTTCAATGCCGCTTCCACCGCCGGAATAAAACCGCTGCCCCGCCCCTGCGACGGAGCCAGTTGCAGATAAAAGGTCTTTTCCACGATCATCCGGTCAACCAGTTTCATCCCGTCGCCGGGCAATGGAGAAAGCACCTGCTGACCGGTTTTCACCGCACCATGCTGACCATTGCAGGAAACAAAGCCGGAATACCCCGCCAATTCGGTGAAGTTTTCCCCATATTCCACGCCGCAACTCCACCAGATGTCATTACCGGCAGCCAGCGGCACCGGCGACGGCAGAGTATGGATCGCCGTCACCGTGGAATCATCCGGATTTTCACTGCAAACAAAAGGCATGGGCATACGGTGTTCTTCAAAGAACGCCTTTTCACCGGAGGTGCCGTTGACATACGGTACACCCGGAGTATTTTTCCCCGATGGATTGCCGTAATACAAGATGCCCGGTATCATCACTCTGCCCGCCGGAGAATACTGCCGGAAACGGTAACTCAAAGTGATATTTTCCACCGTTTCACCGGCGTAACGCCAACGGCGGCGGATCTTCAGCAAACCATGCTGAAATTCGCAGCTGTCAGTGCAGAAAATTTCCCCCTGCGGCAACTTTACCGAACCGGTAAGCACCACCGCATAACCGGGGTTTTCCACCTTTTCAACCGTGCCGTAATGCCATGCCGCCGGCTGACGGCCGTCAAATGCCGTACCGATCGCCCAATATTCATCTTTTCCGATGGCCAATTCTGCGCCGCCGTCATGGGAAAAACTAACCTTCTTTTCATCCAGCGCAAAACAACTGCCATTATTTTTCAATAAAATATCCATAAAAAATCCTGAATAAAACAACATTCCGGGTGAAAATATAACCTCATTTCACCCGGATTGCAAATGTTATCTGCCGGAATGAGTATTCAAATGCCAGAAATTGCGCAATAAACTTACCGACTGATGCTTACGGCTGCCGAACATGGCTCCGCCGCCGGACATCCCGAAATCGGCACTGGTCAAAACCAGCAATCCTCTGCCCACCTTGCGCACCAGCAGAAATGAGTAAAGCGAACCATCTTTCATTTTCAATGAACCGTAATTTTCCCAGCCCGCCGGATTTTCCGGCAGATAGCCGTTGGCCGGGGTGAGCGATGTCCGCAGGATATGGCTGATATTATCCGGCGTATTCTGCCACGCCCCCGGCTTGACCGCAATACTCTTTCTCGCCGGATCGATCTGCCAGCCCGACCACTTCACCGCCAGTTCCGGGCGGCCGAAATAATCTGCCAGCGGCAATTCACCCCATGAGGCGAACAGCACCAATGCACCGTTTTCCAGCCGGGGCAGAACCGCCTGCCGGAAAAATTCCGGATTGATCCTGATCCCCCGGTAGTGGCGGATGATATAGATATCCTGCTCCGGAAAAGAGGCCGTCAACTGCTTTTCATCACGCACCGTCACCGTCTGGAATCCGGCATTGCCCAGCAACATTGCCATTTCCCGCACATCCTCAACTTTGTGCTTGCTGAAAAAGAGCGTTCTGGCGATCCGCTCCTGCGGACAGAACTGGATAAGTCCAAAGGAGTTGCGGTCATGAAATGCCGCATCAGGGAATCCGGAATTGGGCAACTCTTTGCGGGAATCGCCATTGGAGCGTTTGATGGTAAATCCCCACACCTCATTATCCTGCGGCACCTTGCCGAAAGCGGCAAACGGAATGACGATCGAAGCACTCCAGTAATCATTGCCGATCTCACACTGCACCTGCCATTGCGGATCCCATGCCGTATTGAAGGTCATGCCGCCCAGTGCGATCGACTCGTAACGCGCCCCATTGGGATTGACGATCATGTGCCGGTAAATCCCCTCGGTATCACCGGGTACGGCAAAGAAAAGTTCCAATGCCTCCCCCGTCCAGAGTGCGCCGTCATGCTCCGCCGGACCGCGGACAAGTTTACTGATATCCGGGTCATGGCAGATCGCTTCGATATAAATATTTTCCGCATCGTAACGCATCGAAACTTCCGTCTGCGCCGCCGGTTTTCCCTGTTTGGCAACAAACGCCGGAAGCCGGATGGCATTATCCCTGTTTCCGGTGCGCGGCAACAGGATTTTAGAACCATTCTGACTGGCCTGATAATCCTGCGCGCAGCGTTTCCACGCTTCATAGAGCCGTTTTTCCGTATTCAGATTGGCCAGCACCTGCTGTTTGCGTGCCGGATCGGTGATCCGGGCGGCTTTGGCCAGTGCATCGGCAAAAAGTTTGTCGCAGCGGGCGATCAGGGCATCATTGAGCAAAGATGCCGCCCCCGCCAGCGGGGAATTGAAAAAGTATGAATAGTGGATGCTCATACTGCTCCACGCATTATCCATCGCCATATAATATTGTTTCATTTCCCCGGCGGCAATGTCGAATGCCGCTTCACTTACTTCAGTAAGCAAGGTTTCCACCGGAATATCCGGATTCCAGAGCAAACGGGCATAGATGTAGTGGCCCAACCGGTGATGCACGCCCGGATTCAACCCCGATGGCGACTGCGCCCCGTTGGGATTGCGGTATCCCGGCGGCGAAACTTCCGTAATGACTCCGCGGATGCCCAGTGCGGCGAAATTCTGCATCTGATTTTGAAGCATGGAAGCAAACGGCATGAACATCGAGGGAGTAAAGATATCAAATTCATAGCCGTAAACCAGAAGCGGCACGCCCTTTTGCCGCCACGTTTCCAGCGACTGAAGCATCCGGGCATTGACCGGACACTTATCCAGAGCGTGAACATAACAGCGGTTATACATACAATATTCGATGAATTCCGTGCCATCCAGCGGAGCAGACGGCACTTGCAAATAGGATTGATACGCCAGTGATGCGACTTTCACCCACGGACACTTCGCCCGGATCCCCGCACTCAAGCGGTTGAACATCTCAAACCAGAGATCGGTGCGCGGCTTGGCAGAACACTTTTCGCAACGGCAGTAATTCATATTATCCGCCGGGAAAAGGCTTAAAATTTCCACATCGGGGTACTCGTTGCAGTGACGGACAAATTGATCGATCATGATCTGATCGACCTCCGGATTGCTCCAGCAGAGTTGATCGCGCACCCGCTGACCATTGACCAGCGCGAAAAGTTCCGGGCGTTCCTCGAAAACTTTGCGGTCGTAAATGGCGATATTGTGGTTGCTGAACATGATACGCATACCTCTGGCAATGCGTTTGTCGTTCCACTCTTTGACCCACTGTCTGCCATTGACCGGGTTGCTCCGCATGATATTCAGGCGGTTGCGGGACATGAAAAGTTCCATTTCCTCATTGTAGAATGAGCCGCAGACGTGGAAACCGCGGTACTCAAAACGGGAAGTTTCCCGGAAATCCAGGGCATCTATCTCCCACACGCTCCGCTTCGGGATGATTTCTCCGCTTGCGCCGGGCCATACCCAGCGGATACCGGCGGCCTTTTCCAGAAAGGCGTAGACCGCATAGAGCGCACCGCGCGGATTGTTGCCCATGCAATAGATGCGGCCGTCTTTGCTGTAAACGTGCAGAGCATCCTGACCGGCAGGCACACCGGACATTTCCTCAATGCCGATAACGATGCTCTTTTCCGGAGCGACCGCCCAGCGGCCGATCGCCAATTCGCAACCGGTCATCAACTTCACCGCCCGTTGAAGTTCATTGGCGGCATTAAGTTCCGTCGCCGTCGCCCGCGGAGACAAACTGATGCTCCAAAGGCTTTGACCATTGCTGACGATCACCTCTTTTGCCCCGCAGATCAAGGCACAAAAAGCCCACAGTACAAGAAAAAACTTTTTCATAACAAACTTCGCAACAAATTATTTATCAAACAATTCCGGATAGAGTTTAGTGTAGCACTCACCACGTTTGTACTTGGAAACCGCCGCTTTATCAAAAGTGGAAACGTGGCCGCCCAGATGCAGGACACTGTTGTTGGCAGCATGGCACTCTTTGCGGTCACTGCTGCCGGTGTAATCCACCGTCGGGTGGTCATGCATGATCGTGTTATTGGGGTTGGCATCGCCGCCGATACGCCATCTTTCAGCGGAACTTTTGCCGCCGTAATTGTTGTTCAACACGGTTCCTTTTTCCATCCAGAAATAGAGATAACTCAAATTCTGCCACGGCACTGAAGCACTGCTGACAATGGAATCTGACGGACAGCGGAACATGGTGAAATACTGTTCAAAAGAGTCTTTGTTGATCACGGTGCCGGTCGGCACTCTTGCGCCCATGTAACCGTTGTAGATCAGATTGCCGATATTCTCCGTCCACGCATTGACTTTGTAAACGTGAGCGTAGTTGGCCTGATATTTATTGGAGTGCGGCGGCGGGATGCGTGAATCATTGTCATCGGCATACTGCTGGATGCCCAGACCGATGTGCTTGAGATTGTTGATGCATGACGCCACCCGGCCGCGTTCACGGGCGGAATTGAGTGCCGGAAGCAGAATCGCCGCCAATATGGCGATTATTGCGATCACCACGAGCAATTCGATGAGAGTAAAATGTTGTTTTTTGACATAACAAACCTCCATAATTTTTTTGGGTTGAATTGTAACGGCAATATTATAGCGTGAAAAACATTTCAAAAAAATATCCAAATTCAAAAAAAGATGTGTTTTTTTGATGTTTGAAGTTTTTTTGCTTGCAATATCTGCAAGTTTGTATTATCTTTTGCAATGTATCAGTTTAAGAGGGTATCCATGAGTATCATCAAAGATCGCAACATCTACTGGCACTACAAAGAAAAAATGTGGTTTCTCGACAGAAGTGCCACGGAACCGGCCTACCATCTCGGCGCAGTCGGCATCACCTACCCCGATCCGCGATACCATATCACCCGGCTGGACGGGGTGAATTTCTATGTGTTGGAATATGTGGTCAAAGGAAGCGGTACATTAAGGGTGGAAAACCAGGTTTTCCACCCCCGCGGGGGCGATTGCTACCTGATGCACCCGGATACCTCGCTGGAATATTGGAGCAATCCTGAAGATCCATGGGAAAAATTGTGGATCAATATCAGCGGACCGTTGCCGCAGGCATTGATCACCTCGTATGCGTTGGAAAACAGTGTGCTTTTCCGGAATTGCCCGCTGCATGAGGAATTTTCCGATCTGATAACTCTGGTGAGCAATCCGGATTCCGGCACGGCAGCGAACCTCGCTCTGCAACTGCATAAAATCGTGGCCAAATTGAGCAGTCACCGGATGAACATCACCTTTGAACAGAGCAACCGCAGCGGTCTGCTGCTGCGGGAGTATATCCACAAACACTTCCGGGAACCACTGAAACTTACTGATCTGGCGAAATTCATCAGTCGCACCCCGGAGCAGACAGTGCGTATATTCAAAAAGGAATTCGGCGTTACCCCGATGAATTATCTGCAGAGTCACCGGCTCAATTACGCAAAAAAATATCTGACCAATACCCGCTATACGTTGCGGATGATCTCCGCCGAACTGGGCTTTTCCAACAGTTACTACTTTGCCGCCTGGTTCAAAAAACTGACCGGCATTGCCCCCGGCAAATACCGCAAAAGTAACGGATAGTACGGACAATACGGACAAATCTTTACCGCCGAGCCGAAACAAACACGGGGTATGGGGCGACAGCCCGCAAGAGCCGAAACAAACCAAACCCCGGCAGACTGCTATCCGATGGGGTATGGGGCGACAGCCCCATTAAGGGCGACAGCCCGCAAGAGTCAAAACACACAGCGGCCTTTTTGCAAAGCAAAAACGGGGTATGGGGCGACAGCCCCATCAAGGGCGGTGCCAACCGCCCGTGAGCCATTCCACACTGCGGCCTTTTTGCGAAGCAGTGCGAGACAAGGTCGAAGTCAAACAGAGGCAACGGCGAGGGAGTGTACGACTGTACTCGACCGAGCCGGTGTCCGATAGTTTGACAAGAGATTGCCCGCAATGCAAAGCAAAATATGTATGTGACCGAGCCGGTGTCCGATAGTTTGACAAGAGATTGCCCGCAATGCAAAGCAAAAAATGCGTTTCAAGGTCAGCCGAGCATCGTCGTTCCGATTTTAAAGAGGGTGCCGAGCTGATAGACGATGAATGTGGCGACATAAGCCAGAGCGAATAAGGCACCGGCTTCAATAAAAGCCATCTTCCAGGAGTTCAACTCCCGCTTGATGATCGCCAGCGTTGCCAGACAGGGGATGGAGAGCAGACAGAAAAGCATCACGCAGAATGCCTGAAGCGGGGTATAATTGGCCACCAGTTGAGCGCGCAGACCGTCAGATTCCTCATCGGCTTCACCCTCGCTGTACAAAATTCCCATCTGGGCGACAAAGACCTCTTTGGCGGCAAGTGCGCCGATAGTGGCGGTGGTGATCTTCCAGTCGAATCCGATCGGCTGGAAAACCGGTTCAAGGAATTTTCCGACTCTGCCGGAAATGGTATTTTCCAGAACTTCGGCCTGCCGGGCATTTTCCAGAGCGGCAATATCATCATTGAGCTGCTGCGCCTTATCGAAAGCCGCCTGCTGCAACTCATTGATCTGCGGAGCATTTTCCGCCTCTTCGCCAAAGTAACTGTCCAGCACATCCTGCGGGATCGCCTTATCGGCTTTGACCTGTGCCATTTCCTCTGCGGAAAGGATGCCGGCAGATTCGATCAGGGCAATATCGACGGTATTCAATTGACCATTTTCCTGAACTTCTGCGATTGCGGTATCATAATCTTTATCAAAGACTTTTTTTTCCGGATAGGTGTTGCAGATGTAGAGGATGATACTGGTAAAGAGGATGATCGTACCGGCTTTCTGCAGATACATCCGGCCGCGATCCCACATATGGAACATCAGACTTTTCAAAGTCGGCATCCGGTAAGGCGGCAATTCCATAAGGTAAACTTCGCCGTCACCCTTGAAAAGCGTGGATTTCATGATCCTTGCCCCGATCAGGGCGACAAGTACACCGATAATATAAACCAGCCACATGGTGAATGCCTGATATTTCTGGGCGAAAAACGCCGGAATTATCAGCGCATAGATCGGCAATCGCGCCCCGCAACTCATAAAAGGCAGAACCATGATGGTAATTTTACGGTCACGCTCCGATTCGATCGTTCTGGTCGCCATGATCGCCGGTACGGTACAGCCGAAGCCGAGAACCAGCGGCACAAAGGATTTGCCCTGCAAGCCGAAACGGCGCATCACCCCATCCATCACAAAGGCGGCACGGGACATATAGCCGGATTCTTCCAGAATGGCAATGGCAAAAAAGAGGAAAAGGATGTTGGGCAGAAAGACGATCACCCCGCCGACACCGGCAATGATGCCGTCGATGATCAGACTGCGCAGAAAAGGCAGAGTTTCTTCATGCCAGTACATTCCGACGACACCGCCGAGCCAGCCGAAAAACTCCTCGATATAGCCCATCAGCGGATCGGCACAGATGAAAGTGAACCAGAATGTAGCATACATGATCGCCAGAAAGAGCGGAAATCCCAGAAATTTATTGGTCATCACCAGGTCGATCTTATCGGAAATTTCCCGCCGTTTCTCCTGCGTGCTGGAGATCGTATCCCGGCAGGCCCCGGCGAGCATCGCATAACGGCGATCCGCCATGAATGTATCCGCTTCGATCGCGTGTTTGTCACGCAAGTGAGTGATCTGGAGATCGACTTCATTCCACGCCGGTTTGAAGTCACTTATCTGCATCACGCAAGTGTCTTTTTCCAGCAGTTTGATCGCAAAGAAACGTGAGGGGATATGCTCATAACGGGCGATTTTCAACTCATCGATCTTATTGGCAACTGCCGAAATGGCATCATCGAAGTCCGCACCGTAAGAGAGCATCGGCACGCCGTGATCGTCCAAATGCTGCAAAGCATCAGAAAGTTTGTCTTTCAAAACTTTCACGCCGCTTACCGTATTGCCGACGGTCTGCACGATCGGTGAACCGAAATATTTTTCCAGTTTGGCAATGTCAAACTGCAAACCTTTTTTCTTGGCATCATCACTCATATTGAATGCCAGCAGCATGGGGATATGCAACTCCGCCAGCTGGGTGGTCAGATACAAACTGCGCTGGGGGATGGTCGAATCGATCACGTTGACGATCAGATCGATACCTTTTTTGGTAAGTTCACGGAAAACCACCGCCTCTTCCGGAGAGGAACTGGAAAGCGAATACACACCCGGCAGGTCGATCAATTCGATATCGATGTTATCCAGCTGGAAATTGCCGGATTTGCTCTCCACCGTCACACCGGGATAGTTGCCGACGTGCTGCCGCGCACCGGTGAGCGAATTGAAAATACAGGTCTTGCCGCAGTTGGGATTACCGGCCAGAGCGATGCGGAAACTCTTACGCATTGACGGCCTCCACTTCCTTGAGAATGATACATTTGGCATCGTCACGATGCAGAGCCATGCTGCTTTCCAACACCTTGACCCGGATAAGTCCGCCGAATGGAGCGTGCGCCTCGATCAGCAGTTCCGTACCCGGCACGATGCCGACATCAGCAAATTTTTTGGCCCCGCGGGAGCGGGGGGATATGCCGACGATCGTGGCTTTGGTGCCGATCGGCAATTCGGCAAGAGTGGTTTGAGTTAACTCTTTTTCCTTACAACAGCACTGCGCTTTCATCCTGATTTTACTCCGTTGATTTAAGGATTTTTCTGCTTTGGATATAATATACAACCGGAAAAATCGCTTGTCAATTAGAGTAGACTAACTTTTTTGAAAAATTTTTTCTCTTTTTCCCTTCATCCGGAGTGATAAACGGAAAAACAGCGGTTACAATCCGGTCAGTTTATTGGCGGCATTGACTGCGCCCATGGGGTCGGCGGCGTAAACTGCACCGATTTCAGCGGCGAAATCCGCATCGACCACCGCTCCGCCGACGATGAAGTGCAGATCGTGCAGATTTCTGCTTTTGGCCAGAGCGACGGTTTCGCCCATGGCTTTCATAGTGGTCGTCATCAAGGCGGATAAGCCGATAAGTTTCACATTCTGCGCCACGGCGGTATCGATGATGACTTCCGGAGGAACATCCTTGCCCAGATCGATAACTTCAAAACCGTAATTTTTCAACACCACCCCCACGATGTTCTTGCCGATATCGTGAATGTCGCCTTTGACGGTCGCCAGAATGAATTTGATCTTCTGTTTGCCGCCATTATCAGCGGCGGTCAGCATCGATTCCAGATACTCCGCCCCCCGGCTCATCGCTTCTGCCGCCCCGGTAAGCTGGTTGAGGAAAAATTCTTTCTTTTCGTACTTCTCCCCGACGGTGGTGATCGCCGGGATCAGAGCCTCATTGAGCAGAAGTTCCGGCGCAGAACCATTGGCCAGAGCCAGATCGATATATTTTATTATCCGGTCGCTGTCACAGCGCAACACACACTCTCTGACCGCTTCCGGCGGAGGCAATTCATCCAAAGGGATTAAACCAGCCAAATCCGCATTAGTGGCAAACGCAGTATAGTCAAGCATTTGTGCATCTTTGCCCAGCAATGCTTCAGCGGCCTTGACCGTCGGCATGATCTCCTGCGGATCGGCGATCGCCGCACTCAACCCCTGCCCGGTAAGCATCCCCAGAAAGGTCAGATTGAGCAACTTTCTATCCGCCGCCCGGCGGCTGATGTTGGATAATCCGCAAACGGTGCGCAAATTGCGTTCCTGACAACATCTGACCACGCCCAGAGCCGCCACTGCCGCCTGCGGATCGACGGCAACCGCCATGATCAGGGCATCGACCACGATATCCGCCGGGGTGTAACCGTATCCGGCGGCGGCGGCAATGATCTTATCCGCCACAGCCATCCGCTCCTGCGGATCATCCGATATACCCTCGGAAGTCAGCGGCAGAGCAACGAACATCGCTCCATATCTGGCGGCGATGGGCATGATCGCTTCGATCCTGCCGTTTTCCGCAGAAATACTGTTGAGCAACGCCCGCCCCGGATAGATGCGCAACGCCGCTTCCACAGTTTCCGGATCGGTGGAGTCGATACACAGCGGCAAGGTGATCGATCTGACCAGACGGCAGACCGCCTTGCGCATCATTTCTGTTTCATTGATACCGCTCAACCCCATATTCACATCCAGCAGTTGCGCTCCGGCGGCCTGCTGCTGAATGGCAAAATCCATGACCATATCCAGTTTGCCTTCCCGTAATTCAGCCTGCAACGCCTTTTTGCCGGTGGGGTTGATCCTTTCGCCGATGATGGTGAATTTTTTGCCGAATTCACAAATTTCCGCCGCCGAGGAGACCACGCCGCCGGGGGCGAAACATGGCGCAGTAAAGGGAATTTTTTGCAACGCAGATGAGAGAGAAGCGATATATTCCGGAGCCGTGCCGCAACAACCGCCGAGAATGACCGCCCCGGCAGAAGTCAGATCGGCGGCAAAAGAGGCAAATTTACCGGCATCCATGGAGAAAACCGTTTTGCCGTTTTCCAGTTTCGGCAACCCGGCATTGGGTTTGGCGACCAGCGGGATGCGGGCAAATTGTTTCAGTCTGCCGATCACGGCGGCCATTTCCTGCGGCCCGGTGGAGCAGTTACAGCCGAAAGCATCAGCCCCCAAAGCCTGCAAAGTTATCAACGCCGCTTCCGGGGTCGAACCGGTCAAAGTTCTGCCGGAAGCATCGAAGGTCATGGTGACGATCACCGGCAGACCGGGAGCGGCTTCCCGCACGCCGAGCAGTGCGGCGCGCGCCTCCTGCAGATCCATCATCGTTTCAATGGCAAAACCATCCACGCCTCCGTCGAGCATGGCGAGGGCGGCTTCTTTGAATATGGCAACGGCATCTTCAAAGGGCAGATCGCCGAATGGTTCAACGAATCTGCCGGTCGGAGCGATATCACCGAAAACCAATGCCCGGTTTCCGGCATTGTTTTTAGCGGTGCGGCACAGGGTGGAAACGATCTCAAACAGTTCTCCATCCAGACCGAATTCCGCCAGTTTGAGCCGGTTGCCGCCGAATGTTGGAGCGTAAACGATGTCGCTTCCGGCGGCGATATAGGCGTTGTGGATGTCGCAAATGCTCTGCGGATGGTCACACACCCACTTTTCCGGACACACTCCGGCGGGCATACCATGTTTGGCAAGTTCGGTGCCGGTGGCACCGTCAAGCACCAGAAATTTTCTGCTGCAAAGTTCTCTGAAGTCGTTTCCGGTCATAATTTTCCTCTACTTTACTGCGGCGAAAGCCGTTACCGACTTTTCCGGAGTCATAAAAAATGTTTCATCCAAACTCATACCCATTTCCGCCAGCGGCAGACGGGCGAAAAAGAATTTCTGCACTTCCAGAGCCATATCGCCGTATCCCGGAGAATAACGGCGCGGGGCCAAATCCATCGCCTGCCGCAGAAGTTCGTTGCGGGCCAACTCCTGCAAACAATCCATGGCGGCATCGGCACACTCCGAACCGACCGCATCATATACGGCTCCGTCGGAAATATTTTCCGCCTGATCGCGCAAACCGGTGATCGCTTTACCCAGCGTCACCGCCCCCGCCCATAAATGAGTAATCCCATCACAGCGGCGGGCGAAATCCCCGCTGTAAATTTCTGCTCCATCGGCAAGCACGATTCTTTTTTCAGTTACTTCTGCCACCGGAAAAATTTCCCATACTCCCTGCGGATGGCAAACTTCAAATGCCCGCATCGCCGCCAGCAGATAGCGGCGTTTGTCTTCCGCCGAAAGCACCGTCCTGCTCAAGTGACCGCCGAGGCGCAGAAATATCTCCCTTTCCGGGAACTTCACTTGCAAAAATGAGTATCGTTTCATCTGCCGGCCTCCATAAATGAATTGACCTCATCTGCGGTCAATTCCCGGAATGAGCCGCAGGGCAATTCCCCCAGAGCGACCAAACCAATCTGCACCCGGATCAATCTCCTGGTCGGTGCGCCGCAAACGGCGGTAAGGCGGCGGATCTCCCGCTTTTTACCTTCATTCAAAATGAATTCGTAACACTTTTCCCCGATCCGGCGCACCGCTTCAGCTTTGAGCAATTCCCCCTGATCGGCGATACCATTTTCCATGCGCCGCAAATTTTTTTCACTGATTTCGCCTGCGGTATGGACGATGTAACGCTTCAACACCCCGTAACGCGGATGGGCAAGGATATTGATAAAATTCCCGTCATTGGAAAAGATGATCGCCCCTTCGCTGTCTTTATCCAGTCTTCCGGCGGAAACCAGCCGTGCCGGAATTTCTTTCAACAGACCGACCGCCAGTTTTTCCGCATGGCGGTCGGCACTGCTGCACACAAAACCCGCCGGTTTATGCAACAGAATATACCACAATTTTTCAGCGGCAGACAACTTTTTGCCCTCCAGACACACGACATCATCCGGCGAAACACGGTAAGCCGGATTAAGCATAAGTGCGCCATTGACCGTCACTTTGCCCTTGCGGATAAGTTCCTCACTCTGCCGCCGTGATGCCGCGCCGCTGGCGGCGATGAATTTAACCAGATTATCCATGCTGTGTCAATTAAAAAATTTTATGCTTTTTATATAAAATATCACACACAGAGGATTACTGCAAGTTTGCATACCGGTCAATGTGTGTTATATTATAATTTCACAGTAATTTTATGGAGAAAAATGCTATGGATGGCAAACTTTTTCTGGTCAGCACCCCCATCGGCAATCTGGAAGATATCACTTTGCGGGCTTTGAATATCCTCAAATCGGTCGATCTGATCGCCGCCGAAGATACCCGGCACACCAGACAACTGCTTTCCCATTTTGATATTCATGCGAAATTGGAAAGTTGTCACGCATTCAACGAACACAGCAAGGTGGATAACCTCATCGAATTCGTCAAAGCCGGTCACTCTCTGGCCCTGGTTTCCGATGCCGGGACCCCTTCGGTGGCCGACCCCGGATTCCTCCTGGTGCGCAGTGCCCTTGCCGCCGGTATCGAACCGGTCGTGATCCCCGGCGTATCTGCACTGACCTTTTCCGTCACCGCCTCGGCGTTGCCGGTGGATAAGTTTGCCTTTTGGGGATTTGCGCCGGTCAAACCGGGTAAAAGGGGAAAATTTTTCGCCCGCATTTTAGCCGACGGCAGAACCGGATTTTTCTTTGAATCGCCCTTCCGTATCGGGCGCACGCTCAATGAATTGGCAGCCCTTTCCCCGGATTCCAAAGTGGCAGTCATCCGGGAAGCAACCAAGATCCATGAGGAAATTTTACGCGGTTCCGCCGCCGAATTGGCCGCATTGAAACGGGATTGGAAAGGCGAGATCGTCGTCGGAGTGCATCCGGCAGAAGCAAACAGTAATGAAGATAATGAGTGATATCTGAAATACAAACCTCTATACATAAGGATCTTTATCATGAGCAAAAAACCGGAAATCACCTGGAGTCTGATGCACCCCACTCCGATCGATGTGGAGTACATGAAACAGGTCGTCGCCAAAGCACAGGAATATCATGTAGACAGTTTTGAATTGTGTGCCGCCTGCCACGGGGATTTCGGCGGCATGGATGGCCTTGCCGACTACGCCTGCTACCCCAATACTTTCAAAGCCATCGATCAAGGCATGATCCAAAAAACCAGAGCCGAACTCAAAGAGATCCTCGCCCTCGCCCACAGCATCGGCAAACCGCTCTTTTACTGGCACCGGGAAGCCATGGTGCCGCAGGGCCTGCTGGAAGATCTCCCCCATCTCCTCGATGAAAACGGCGAATTCGATCTGCTCGGCGCCGCTTACGAGGAGTTGCTGCGCTACAAAATCACTGCCACTTTTGACGCCGTTCCGGAACTTGACGGTCTGGTTCTGACCCTGACCGAAGCGACCTATTCCGTCATCCACAGTTCCGCACCGGATAAATATCCGCCGCGCAAAGTCGTCGATCACATCGTGCGGATTTTCGCCGACGAATTGGGCAAACGGCAGAAACGATTCATCCTGCGCTCTTTCGGTTCGATCGCCCAGGATTATGAAGATATCCTCGCCGGTGCCAGAGAGGCGGCCAAAGATTACGCCTTTGAGATCGAAACCAAGATCACGCCGTATGACTTTGACCCGTTTTTGCCGGTCAACCCATTCCTGCGCAAACAACCCGGTGCCACGCTGGGTGCAGAATGTGACTGCCTGGGCGAATTTCTCGGTGCCGGTATGCTCCCCGCCGAAAACGTCGAAAATATCGTCATGTATGTCCGCAACGGTCAGGCCGCTGATGTTGACCGTTACGCCATCCGGCTCGACCGCATCGGCAACAAAACTTTTGACTGTTATGAAGTCAACCTCTATGCCTACACCAGAGCCATCGAAGATACCACCGTCACCGCCGATGAGATCCGCCGGGAATACCTCGCCAAACACGCCCCGGAATGTCAACGCGAAGCATTCGCCGAATTGGATAAAAAAGGTTTTGAACTGGTCAAAAAAAATAACTTCATCGCCGGTAACGTCATCTTTCATCAGTTCCCCAGCCACAAAACTTTGAAACTGCTCAAAGCCGGATTCATTTTCGCCGCTTTCAAAAATAACGTCACTCTCGCCAACGGCAAAGAGGTCTGGAGCATCCTCTGGCAGAACAACACCCCCGGCCGCAACGCCATCCTCGAAGAAAAACGGCAGGCCGTGGAAATCGCCGACTGGGGCAACGCCATTTTGGATAAACTCTCCCCCATCCCCGGTTTTGAAGCCGAACTCGCGTGGCGCAAACGCCTCTGGGCCAACGCCGCTACCGCCACAAGAGCATTTTACGCTCTGGCCCAATGCGTTTGTGCCTACTTTGACGATATGGAAAACGGCGATGAAAACGCTTCCACGCTCAAAGCCGCCGTCAAAGCCGGTCAGGAAGAACTCTCCCGCCTCGCCGGATGCGACTTATCCGGGGAAGCGATCTCCAAAGAGGATTTTTCCAACGGACTTGGCAAGCACCTTTTCCGTCAATCCAACAGTGTCAGGGAAATCTACCTCAATCCATTCTACGCTATTTTCGGTCTTTTGGAAATGGAGTATGAAGTGGAATTCGCCATGCGTAAAAAATACTCCGCCGGTATGGCCGATTGCATCATCGCCGGTGCCATCACCGATGAATGGCGGATCGAGCGTTATATGCACGCCGCCCACTCCACCATCAACAACGGAGAAATATTCCGCTTCGCCGGTAATACCGTTTTCCCCAACGGATACCTGAAAATGTATCTCAAACGCGGCTCTCAACTTGTCATCCACGGCGATACCGCCGAAACCGCCGACTTCTGCTGCGAATTGGATAACTCCGGCAAAAAACAATACTCCTTTGATGCCGACGGCAAAGTCATAATCGATATCCCCGACGGAAACGGCGATCTGCTCGTCACCCTGACCAAAGCCCCCGGCACCCTCTTCCCCCGCTTCCGCGCCATCTGCGTTACTTTTCTTTTCACGGGAAAAGAAAAGTAACCAAAAGAAAAGCGGGAAATCGCGGCACTCCGTTGTCGTGCCTTGATCGACGCTTTTTGAAAAAAAGCTTGGCAAAAACTCAGTGGAGTAACACCCGCTGGGTTTTTCTTTTCACGGGAAAAGAAAAGTAACCAAAAGAAAAGCGGGGTGTCGCGCCCCGGATTTCATCCGGGGCTTGATCGGGCGGGCGGCAAAGCCGCCCTTTACAGGGGCTGCGCCCCCGTACCCCCGGTAGACAGCAGTCTGCCGGGATTTTGTTTGTTTCGACTCGGCGGTAACTAACGGTAATTAACGGTAATTAACGGATTGCCGGCAGGGGCATTATCACGGCTGGCGTTGCTCCGTACTTATCCGTACCCATCCGTACCTATCCGTACCGGGCGCATATCGAGCGCAAGCGAGCCGTACAAGGGCGTTTTTCTTACGGGTGCGAAGCGTTTGCCTCCCCTCAAGCGAACAAGAGCCACTAAACGCTCCATAGGCAAATTAACGGCAACAATACGCACAAAAGCCAATAATCACCCATCGGCTGTCCGTAGTGTCCGTAGTGTCCGTAATGTCCGCAGTGCAGAGCCACCCTGCGGCGTAGATCAGGCTGCCTCGCTTACGCTCGACATTCGCCCGGTACGGATGGGTACGGAGTTGTACGGATAAGTACGGAGCAACGCCAGCCGGGGAAGTACCACCCGGCTATCCGTTCATTAC
This sequence comes from Lentisphaerota bacterium, assembly GCA_015061625.1. Classification (GTDB taxonomy): domain Bacteria; phylum Verrucomicrobiota; class Lentisphaeria; order Victivallales; family Victivallaceae; genus UBA1784. The sequence continues at coordinate 29,203 of SUWG01000009.1, forward strand.
CGTTTGTTACCGTTTGTTACCGTTTGTTACCGTTTGTTACCGTTTAAAACAAAAAAAGCCGTTGCAAACTGCAAAAATTTGCAACGGCATCAAGCGCAGATTCAATCAGTTGGTACGGATGTCATAGACATTGTAGACACTGCCGCGGTTGACGATTTTGATGGTGAATTTGCCGGTCCATTTCGGAGTCCAGGTGCAAATGCAGTAATCGGTGTTGTCGTCATCTTTGGTGATCAGGTTGCCATTTTCATCGTAGATGTAGAGGTCGAGGTCGGTATCGCCGTCGCCGTCAACGGTGACACGGGCCTGCTCGCCGCCGCGGAAGGCGACTTCATAGGTGACGCTGCTGTTGGCATTGCAACGACGCTGGTTGGCATACTGGGGACCGTCAACAGCACCGGCAAACGCCGCACAGCCCAGAACGGTCAGAGCGAGAGTGAGAAGTGATTTTTTCATTTTTCTTTCCCCTTGTTTGTTGTTAGGTAGTTTATTTTTACATCTTTACGATGTATTTCACTGAACTTCAAATTTTTCCAACACTGTACTTAACATAAACGATGTAATGGAAAAATGCAAGTTACTTTCAGTAAAAATATCAATATTTTCTTCCCGCAGTTGAAAACTCATTCATTCCGGCGGGAAAAATTCCGGATATTTCACATGGCATTGCGCCCGCCGCGCATATTCCGCAATGCCCGCTGTGCATCTTCATTGCCCTGATCGGCGGACAAACGGTACAATCTTTCCGCTTCATCCAAATTGCGTTCCACGCCGCGGCCGTTAAAGTAACAATTTCCCAGATTGTATTGCCCCCATGAATGTCCCTGATCGGCGGCGGCACGGTACCAGCGCACCGCCTCGGAATAACTCTGCTCCACGCCGCGGCCGTTGTAATAACAGTTGCCCAGATCATTCTGGGCATTGGCACTGCCTTTTTCCGCCCCCATGCGCCACCAGCGGACAGTTTCAGCATAACTCTGGCTGACTCCGCGACCATGATAATAGCATTTTCCGAGATTATACATCGCCGTGGCATTGCCCTGATCAGCGGCGGCACGGTACCAGCGCACCGCTTCGGAATAATTCTGACTTACACCGTTGCCGTAATAATAGCAGTTGCCCAGATTGTCCTGCGCCCAATGATATCCCTGATCCGCCGCCAAACGGTACCAGCGCACCGCTTCGGAATAATTCTGAATTACACCGTTACCGTTAAAATAGCAATTACCCAGATGGTTTTGTGCTTCGGCCAATCCCTGTTCAGCGGCCAGACGGTACAATCTTACGGCTTCACTGCGGTTCTGTTCCACTCCGCGACCATCGTAATAGCAGTTGCCCAGATTGTCCTGCGCCCATGGGTGCCCCTGTTCGGCGGCCAGACGGTACCAGCGGACTGCTTCGGAATAACTCTGCTCCACGCCGCGACCATTGTAATAGCAGTTGCCCAGATTATTCTGTGCTTCGGATAATCCCTGTTCAGCGGCCAGACGGTACAATCTTACCGCTTCACGGCGGTTCTGCTCAACTCCGTTGCCGTAAAAATAGCAATGGCCGAGATTGCGCAATCCCCAACTGTGATTCTGTTCGGCGGCGGCACGGTACCAGCGCACCGCTTCAGAATAATTGCGCTCCACACCACGACCATTGTAATAGCAGTTGCCCAGATTATTCTGTGCTTCGGATAATCCCTGTTCAGCGGCCAGACGGTACAATCTTACGGCTTCACGGCGGTTCTGCTCCACTCCGTTGCCGTAAAAATAGCAATCGCCCAGATTGTCCTGCGCCCATGGGTGCCCCTGTTCGGCGGCCAGACGGTACCAGCGGACTGCTTCGGAATAATCCTGTCTTACGCCATAACCGTCAAAGTAACAAGTTCCCAGATGGTTTTGCGCGTCGGATAATCCCTGTTCCGCCGCCAGATGGTACAATCTTACGGCTTCAAGGCGGTTCTGTTCCACTCCTCTGCCGTAAAAATAGCAGTTGCCCAGATTGTCCTGCGCCCATGGGTGCCCCTGTTCGGCGGCCAGACGGTACCAGCGGACTGCTTCGGAATAATTCTGATCCACGCCGTCGCCGTAAAAATAGCAATGGCCCAGGGCATTCTGCGCTTCCGGCAGATTATCCTCAACCGCCGCCCGGAACCACTTTACTGCTTCAGAATAATTGCGCCCGACCCCTTCGCCGCGATAATAGCATTTGCCCAATTCATATTCAGCATCCGCATAACCTTGATCGGCGGACAAACGGAAATAACGCACCGCTTCGGAATAATTACGCTCCACTCCGCAACCGCGCATATAACAACAGCCCAGTTTATGCTGTCCTCTCCGGTCGCCCTGTTCCGCCGACAGCCGGTAATAACGCACCGCTTCGGAATAATTCTGACTTACACCGTTGCCATCGTGATAACAATCTCCCAGATTTTTCTGCGCCAGAGAATGACCTTTTTCTGCCGCCATACGGAAAAGACGCACCGCTTCAGAATAATTCCGCTCCACCCCCATTCCGAAATAATAACACGCACCGAGCGAATTCAACGCATCGGTATGTCCCTGATCGGCGGCCAAGCGGAAATAGCGCATCGCTTCAGCGGCATCTTCATTCACCCCGTAACCATATACGTAGCAATAACCCAGACAAAGCTGCGCTTCAGCATGGCCTTTTTCCGCCGCCATACGGAAAAGACGCACCGCTTCAGAGTAGTTCCGCTCCACGCCGTCACCCTGATAATATCTCATTGCGGAATCATACCAAGCCTGCACTTCATCCTTTTCCGTGCCGGCGTTACTCATGTTTTTGACCTCCTCGCCCCCCGGCAACGTCAGACACAAACCGCACACTCCGGCGATGATCAACCAGCATTTTTTCATTTTATTATCCCTTCCGAATATCTTTACATACATTAAGAATAGTCCGGCAGTTAATTTAACAGCTGTACCCGAAAATTTCAAGCGATATTCCAAATAAAAAGAGATCATTCCGGAACAAATGATCTCCTGCGGCAAACAGCAGTTTTACTGCCTGCCGGAACTGCCGAAACCACCCTCGCCCCGGCCGCTTTCACTCAAATTCCCGCTCCGGCACAAAATAACTTCCGGCAGTTTGCAAATGACCATCTGGGCAATGCGTTCCCCGCGTTTGATTTCAAATTCCTCTTTCCCGGCGTTGAACATGATAACTCCGACCTCGCCCCGGTATCCGGCATCGACCGTGCCGGGGGAATTGGTCAGCATCAGATCATGTTTCAATGCCAGACCGCTGCGGGGACGGATCTGCGCTTCAAATCCCACCGGCAATTCGATTTTGAATCCGGCGGGAATCAGCGTACTTCTGCCCGGAAACAACACCGCATCGACCCGTGAACGCAGATCGAATGCCGCATCATCTTCATGCGCTTTGACCGGAAACAACTCATCGCAGCCATCCAACATGGAAATTTTCACTTCTGTCATAAATATTCCTCCGATATTTTTCCTTAAAAATAACCCGGAACCCGGATTTTTTCAATGCCTGAAAGATTTTTTTTGTCAAAATCACTTGAAAAACCACCGCCAACGGTATATATTCACTGCCAGAAAGCAGGTTCTTCTCGGAACAATATTTGCATCGGGCTCTCTTTTGAGCTTACTGTACGTCGTGTCGCCGCGAGTAAAATACCTGCTTTCTTTTTTTGTTACTGTTTCATTTTTTTGTGAAAAATCTTTACGGCGGTGGTGCATTACGGTCAATCTCGCGCCTTGCTCCTGTGCCGGAGCAGTCAAGTCCGGTTGACAAATCAAAATTCCGGTGATATGTTTTATACGTCGATGAAGATGTTCGTTTATAAATTCCTGTCCGCATTTCACAAAATTCAAGACATTACTTTTTTTACGGCTCAACCCAATCAAGGAGGTTCGTTATGAAAAAATTTCTTTCCGTCTGCCTCGCCCTGACCGCTTCCATCGTCACCTGCGCTGAAATCCTGCCCCCGCCGCGAACTTCCGGCGGCATGAGTTTGCGGGAATCACTGAAAAACCGTCATTCGGTACGCCGTTTTGCCGCCACACCGCTTACCATGCAACAGTTATCCAATATCCTCTGGTGCGCCAACGGCGTGAACCGCCCCAACGGCAAACGCACCGCCCCCAGCGCACTCGACCGCCGGGAAATCATGATCTATGTCGCTCTGCCCGACGGCGGCTACTTCTACGATCCGGAAAAACACGCTCTGGAAAAGATCTGCAACACCGATCTGCGGCCATTCTGCGGCCGGTACACGGCTCCGTGTTACCTGATCATCGTGCCGGACAAGACCCGCCAGCCCAATGAAGTTTTCGCCGGGATCGATGCCGGATATGTCAGTCAGAATATCTACCTCGCCGCCACCGCTGAAAATCTGGGTACCTGCGCCATGGGATTGATCACCGACCGGGGAAAATTATCCGCTGAATTGAAACTCGGCGGCAATACCCCGCTGCTGGTTCACCCGGTCGGCACTCCGGAATGAGGATTTTTGCCGGATTTTTGTGCGGCAAATCCTTGAAAAACTTGCCAACGCATGGTATATTAAGCAAACGGTATAATATACACTAATCATGGAGTAAAAATCACTATGCGTTACATCGATCAGTTTATGGCGGCTTTTCCCTTTGAAGGTTTGACCTTTGATGACATCTCTCTTGTCACTCAATACTCCGACTTTCTGCCCCATGATGCTGATGTCAGCACCAATTTTTCACGCAACATCAAGTTGAATATCCCCTTTATCAGTGCCGCCATGGATACGGTCACTGAAAGCGAAATGGCGATCGCCATGGCCCGCCTCGGCGGTATCGGCGTCATCCACAAAAACCTCTCCCCGGAAAGACAGGCCGAGGAAGTGCGCAAAGTGAAACTTTACCTCAACGGCGTCATCCGCACTCCGGTAGTATTCCACCCGGAGCAGACCGTCGCCGAAATGCTCGCCGAGAAAAAACGCAAAAAATACAACTTTTCCGGCTTCCCCATCGTGGATGACAACAACAAAGTCGTCGGCATCATCACCAGCAAGGATATCAAATTCCTCACCGATTACAACATCAAAATCAGTGAAGTGATGACCCAAAATCCGATCGCCGCCGCTACTGACACCGCCATCGCCGATGCCTATCAGATCATGCTCAAAAACAAGGTCGGCAAACTGCCGATGATCGATAAAGACGGCAAACTTACCGGACTTTTCAGTTTCCTCGATGTCAAAACCCTGATCGCCGGTGACGAACCGGCCTACAACCGTGACAGCCGTCACCAGTTGCGGGTCGCCGCCGCCATCAGCCCTTACGATGAAGTCCGTGCCGATGCGCTGGTCAATGCCGGAGTAGATGCGCTGGTCATCGACACCGCCCACGGTGATTCCAAAGGCGTCATCGAAACAGTCAGCCTTTTCAAAGAACGTTACGGCAGCAAAGTCGATATCGTGGCCGGCAACATCGCCACCGCCGAAGGAGCCAAAGCCCTCGCCGATGCCGGTGCCGATGGCGTCAAAGTCGGTATCGGACCGGGTTCGATCTGTTCTACCCGTGTGGTCGCCGGTGTCGGTGTGCCGCAGGTTTCCGCTGTTTACGCCGTGCGCAGTGCCATTCCCAAAGATATCCCCGTCATCGCTGACGGCGGCATCAAACAGACCGGCGACGTGGCCAAAGCGATCGCCGTGGGTGCTTCCAGCGTGATGATGGGTTCCGCACTGGCCGGAACCAGCGAAAGCAACGGCGATGTGATCCTGCATCAGGGCAGAAGTTACGTCACCTACCGCGGCATGGGTTCCCTCGAAGCGATGAAGTGCAACAAAGGCAGCCGTGAGCGTTACGGTCAGGATGATGTGGAAGATGACAACGAACTGGTGCCGCAGGGCATCGAAGCGATGGTGCCTTTCCGCGGTGCGGTGCGCAACGTCATCCACCAATTCGTCGGCGGTCTGCGCTACAGTCTGGGTTACTGCGGCACCAGAACCATCGCCGAATTGCAGGAAAAAGCCAAAGTGGTCAGAGTCAGTGCCGCCGGTTTGCGTGAGGCCCATCCTCACGATGTGGTCATCACCAAAGATGCCCCCAACTACACTTCAAACTCCATTTGATCTATGAATAAATTCCTTTGCGTTCTGCTGTCAGTCTGCGCCGCCGTCACTGTGGCGGCAGCAGATATCCGCATTGCCGTGGTCGATCTCGACCGGGTATTCCGTGAATATTATAAAAGCCGGATCGCAGAGGAATTTCTCACCCGGCAGGCCGAAGCCGCCCGGCTCTATATGACCCAGCTCAATACCCGGCTCGAAGCCCAGAAAGCAGAAGCCAGGCGGTTGGAAACCAATGCCCTCAATCCGGCATTGAGCGAAACCGACCGCCGCGCCGCCGCCGAAGCCGCCGCCACTGCCCGCGCCCAGGTGCGGGCAACCGAAAATGAGATCGCCCTCTACACCAACGAAAGAATGAGGGAATTGCGCCGGTTGGAAGAAGAACGCCGCCGGGAGATCATTGAGGATATCCAGCGGGAAGTGCGCCGGAGAGCCGCCGCTGAAAATTATACCTATGTTTTCGATTGTTCCGGAAAAAGTGCCAATGACCTGCCGGTGATCCTGGTCTTTCCGCAGGCCAATGATATTTCCGATGCGGTCATCCGGGAGTTGAACCGGAGTGCCGCCCAGCCATCAACCCCACCAACATCAGGAAGATAAGCAAATGAAACAGATCTCCATGACCGCTGAAAAGATCGCTGAAATCGTACAGGGAAGTGTTTGCGGCGACCCGCAACGTCAAATCACCGGAGTTTCCGGTATCAAAGATGCCGCCGAAAACCAGTTGAGTTTCGTCGGCAACAAACGCTATGAAGAACTGCTCGATTCCAGCAAAGCCGGTATCGTATTGGTATGCAAAGATTTAGCCAATGTCTCCACCGAAAACCGTTCCTTGATCATCTGCGAAAATGTGGATTATGCCTTTGCCAAAGTGACCGCCATTTTTGCGGAAGAACCCCCGGCGGCCATTCCCGGCATCCATCCGTCAGCCGTGGTCGCTCCGACGGCGAAGATCGGTGAAAATGTTTCCATCGGTGCCAATGCGGTCATCGAAGCTGATGCCGTTATCGCCGATAATACCGTCATCGGTGCGCTCTGCTACATCGGTCACGAGGTTGAAATCGGTGCCGACACCATTCTTTATCCCCATGTGACCGTGATGTACCGCTGTAAAGTCGGAGCCAAATGCATCATCCACCCCGGAGTGGTCATCGGTGCGGATGGTTTCGGTTTCGTTCCCGGCCCGCAAGGGCTGGTCAAAGTGCCGCAGACCGGTATCGTGGTCATCGGCAACGATGTGGAGATCGGGGCGAATACCACCATCGACCGGGCGCGTTTCGGCAAAACGGTCATCAAGGACAATGTAAAAATCGACGATCAGGTGATGGTTGCGCACAATGTGGTGGTCGGGGAGAGTTCCATTCTGGTTGCCCAGGCCGGTATTGCCGGCAGTGCTGAACTGGGCCGCGGCGTCATCCTCGCCGGTAAAGCGGGGGTCAATGGTCACATCACCATCGGAGACGGCTGTCAGGTCGCCGGAACCAGTGCGGTAATGAAAAGTCTGCCGCCGGGTCAGATCGTACTCGGCGCACCGGCGGAATCACAACGGGATTTCCTCGGCCGTCTGGCTCTGCCCAAAAAAGTGCAGAAACTGGATGCCAAAATCAAAGAACTGGAAGCCAAAATCAAAGAACTTTCCAAGTAATCCGGCTATGTACGGCAGAAAAAAACATATTTTCACGGCGGCACTTTTTCTGGCCGCCGTTTTCATCTGTCAGGGCGGCGAAGTATTGAACCGCGCCAGAAGCGGCGATGTTCCCAGCCAGTTGCAGCTTGCCGGGGAATATTTTTTCGGCAGAAACCGGCAGCAGAATCTTACGCTGGCCCTCTACTGGTTCCGCAAGGCCGCCCTTGCCGGAAATCCCCAGGCTCAATACAATTTCGGCCTCTGTATGCTCAATGGCTGGGGGTGTGAAAAAAATCCGGCTGTCGCCATGTATTTTTTCCACAAAGCCATGCAGCAGAATTTGAATAAAGCGGCGATACAATACGCAAAATTGCTTTTCAGCGGCGTGGAAGGCGGTACTTTTGAGAATGAAAATCTGCCGCCCGTGGCCGCTGATCCGGCAAGGTCGATCGAAATTCTCCGCCCGATCGCCAATGCCGGGGATAATGATGCCCGGCTGATTCTCGCCAAAATCCTCTTTACCGATCCGGTAACTCACGGCCGGGAATTGCGGGAGTTGCTCACCGCCTATGTCGGATCTGCCGCCGATCCGGATAGTGAAGCATTGATTATTTATGCCGCCTGTCTGCGTTCCGGTTTCGGCGGATTCATCCCGGATCCGGCGGCGGGATTTGCCATTCTGGAAAGGGCCGCCGCCAAGAACCATCCCGAAGCGATGGCGCAACTGGCGGAGATGCTTTTCAACGGCTTCGGCGTGCCGGCCGACCGTCAAAGGGCATTGGCTTTGTACGATGCGGCGATCAAACTCGGTTCGCCACGGGCGTTGACTGATATGGGGATGTTGAAACTTGCCGGTTTCATGACCGCTCACGATCCGGCGGGGGCATTTCAATATTTTTTGCAGGCGGCAGAAAAGGATTATCCGCCCGCCATGCGGAAACTGGGCGATTGTTATGCCGCCGGGATCGGAACTGCCGGAGATAACGCCAAAGCGATACAATATTATATGCAAGCCGCTGAAGCGGGGGATGCTCAAGCGGCATTCATTCTGGGGGAATCATTCCGGGATGGCGATCTGACCGGAAAAAATCCGGCCATGGCATTCAACTTTTTCCAGTTGGCCGCCAGAGCCGGATTTCCGCCCGCTTTGCGGGAGACGGGTAAAGCGTTGCTTTACGGTCACGGGGTTGCCGCCGATCAAACTCTCGGCATGGAACTTTTGCGCCGGGCCGCCGAAGCCGGTGACCGGGAAGCGGCGGCCTTTTTCCGGTAATACGGTTCTTTCATCCGGCAGGAGTTGCGCAAGGCGACACACTCACTGCGGCTGACCATATTTTCCAGCACGGCACTGATTTTTTCCAGTTTACTGCAAATGCGTACTGCGGCGGCGGTTACGCTCAAAACCAGCGGTATACACAAGGCGAATAACGCAAGTACATTGGCGATACTCATTCTTTTTTCCCTTTCCATGCATTGCCGCCGAAAAGCCGCAGTCCCAGATAAGCCTTTTGACTTTTCCACCAGGACAGACCATTCTGACGGCAGAGGGTGTAAAAGAGCAGATCCGCCTCTTTGCGACTCCAGCCGGGAACTTGGTTACGGTAGAGAAAGTCATGAGCAACCGCCGCCTGCAAGGTCGCCGGATGGATCTGCGGCGAAATGGAATCCCACAGAAAGCGGGGCACGCTGGCTCCGTCACACTCGAATCCGGCTGGCACAACGAACATTTTACCATTGAATTTGATGACCAATTCCTGCCGGAGCGTGATGATATCGCCCCGGAAATTTTCATGATGAACTTCGATCAACATCTTTCACCTCACGCAGCCGGGTTGAATTCATTGGCCAGATCGGCAATCTCTTTATCGGTCAAGGCACGATCATAAAGCCGCACTGCGGCAATGTTTTTTGAAGCCGAACCGGTGCTGTGGTCTAATGCGATACCGATACTGAAACTGTCAGAAGATGTATTTCGTGCGTAAGCAAAAGAGCCGTACGCAACGCCATCAACGTAGAAGTAACTAACTCCGTTTGAGTGTTTCACAAGATAATGGTGCCACTTTGATATATCGGCGATTTCGTTGGAGTAACCCTCGTTGCTTGAATTATATCCGCCGGATGCCTGAATTTTTTTGCCGGAGATGAGCCACTGAATACATTGATTTTCGGCCGTACTGCCATAAGCAAAAAGGCCGTATGGGGCAGTGTCATTGGCAGATGCTTTGGCCCAACAACTGAAAGTGCGGTCAGAATCTGTCTGCGGCAGAGAACCGCCGCCATTTCCTGACAGATAAGAACCGGAAAATGTAGCACACGGAATACCGTCAACAGTGCTATAAGTGACATTTCCGTTGGCGGCCAATGCCTGTCCGGTTTCAGCAGTGTCAGCCGCCGCACTCAACGGAGCATAAAACACCAATCCATCCTGCGGTATCGGCAATAACAGAGCAGCTACTCTCACATTTACTTCGCGGTTGTAAATGCCGCCAACTTTCGGAGTGAACGCTTCTCCGTAACTCATCCCCGTTGTCAGATTTTCCTCAAAAACATATACCCCATCGGTCAACACCGCCTTGTAACCATCCCATGTTTTAGGAACATCCTCATCCATCGTAACCTGAAATTTGGAAAGGGTCGGCACCGGAGCAACGCCGGTAGCGGTATCGTTGCTGTAATCGTAACCGGTGTACCAAGTACCGTTAAACGGGTCTTCGCTTTCGCAATAGTACAATGCGTTGTAAGCCTCGGTGGTGCAGTCGCTGTGAATGCCCCATGTGTATTGGTACAGCCGATACAAATAGTAATCCGCCGTCATGTGTTTCCAGACCTCGTAACCGCCTGATGTGGTAAGCGTGGTCTTTTCGTAATCGCCGTTGACGGCAGTCGTTCCGGCTCCGGAAACTTTGATACGGGTAACTTCATAAGGCCCGTGAACCGCGGCACACTTGTACAACTCCATGTCACTGACCACCACACTGCTGCTGCAACTGCCGGAAACACCGAAAAGTGTCACTCCGTTGCGGATGTTGCCCGGTACCAGATCGGCATCACCTCTGACGATCAGATCCGAGGTAAGATAAGTTCCGGCGGCGATCACCTGATCACTTGCGCCGGGAATGACTTCTCCGCCCCCACGGGCGAAACCAACTTCAATGCTTTTTTCTGTTGCCTGATAACCTTTGAATAAGGTCACGACATTGCCGGAAACTGCCGCTTCCGGAGCAGACGGGATCGTCACAGTTTCACTTTCAGCAATAAAACCGCGGGGGATATTCACCACATTATCCGTCACCGTCGCCGTCACCGTGGCGATCGAACCGGTAATTTTGCCGGATGCACCGTAAGCCGTCACCCCCGCCAGCAGTTTTTCAGCAGTAACCGTGGCATCGGAGGTATCGGTGCCGCCGGTATCCAGAGAAAATGAATAACTTTCCGCCAGAAATCCGGCTGGCACAGTAACGGTCACCCCGTCATTTTCCGGCACGACGGTTTCGATCGTGCCGGTGATCAAAGTGCCGTCAGAAGTAATGGCGGTTTTACCCTTGAGCATATCCCCGGATGTGACGGTCACCGGCGAAAGATCTGCGCCGGTGGAAATATTTTCCACGGCCACGGCATAATCATCCAGCAATTCAGCACTCAAATTGCCGCCTTTGGCATTTATCGCCGCTTTCAACGCCGCTTTTGCCGCCTGAATACGGATGATCTCACTGGCAATACTCATATCAAATACCTCCCAAAATATTTTCCAGACCGGCAAGATCGGAACCGATCTCCTGCAATACCTCTTCCACAGAATCACCGTCAAAATAATTTCCGGCATCTTTCACGGCAAGTTTATCGGTTGAAACTTCCGCTTCCGCACTTATTTCATCCGATAATTTCTCGATCTTATCTTCCAGACCGGCGGCGATCGCCTGTACCTGAATGGCGGTGAAGTAAGCCGGATCATCCGGCACACTTTCACTGCCGTTGCCCCGGTAGACCCGGCTGCGTACCGTCAGGGGAAATTGCCAGGCAAAGATATTCTCCCCGTCACTGCCGCAGCCGCCCAATTCGCAAATAAGCTCCACTGACGGCTGATCGGCCAGCAATTCACCGATACGTCCGGCGGCGTTGCCGTGGAATGGCACGGTCAGCAAGGTGCGTCCGTCATCATCCCGGCTCAAAGTCACTCCGGAAAAGATCAACACCGCCGGATCTTCCCGGTTGGCACAGACGGCATCCAGCGCACAGTAACAACTTGATGCCGGCAGATTGGCCAGCGGATAATCCGGCAAAACGGCACTTTCCCCGGCGGTGTCACTGCGCAATTCAAATTCAAGGATACAGGAAGTGCCGTACATAAGTTCCAAAGCAATGCCGTTGGTTGCGCCGCAGGCATCACACAATTCGGCACCGGATGTGCCGATTTTCAAAATCGAACGGATTTTTTGCATATTTACTCCTATTTATATATGAAAGGTGATTCGGGAAAATTTTCCTCTTTCAAACACAACCCGACCGGAGTGTGTTCGATAACGGCATAGGCATCACTGCGCACACTGCCATCCCAGATCGGTGAAATGAAATTTTCCGCCGCACTGAAGTCGATGTTTCCCGCCGCCCGGTTGGTGGCAAAATCAATGGTGAATTCCTGCGTACCGCAATCGATGGTTTCCGCCTGATTGCTCGCCGCAACCGTGAAATTTGTCCGGATCTGTGCCGAACCACGCAACTGCGGCATCCGCCATGCGGGGCGGTCGCTTTTCAGAGAAGATGGCAAATAGACCCAATGGTGGTTGTAACTCTTTGCCCGGCCATATTTTTTGCGCCGGATCACCAGCATATTGACGTTGATCTGCATCATGCCGATACTCAAAAGGCCGTCATCCAGCCAGTTGCCGTAATATGAATTGCCGTCGTTATCCTCGCCACGCAATTCACACTGCCACACGAAACCGCTTTTACCGCCCGGAGAATCCCACACCGGCAACGGATAACGGACAACTTCATGGAGCAACTTCGAAGCGTTGAAAATAAATTCGCTTTGCGTGTGACGGTAACAGGGGAGTGTTTCAGCACTTCCGTAAAATGCATTCATATCGACCCCGAAATCATCGAACAAAGTTTCATCCATCCGGAATTTGGCCGCTTCATACTCCGAAAAAGTGCCGCTCCGGCGGAAATCAAAGGAACGCAACACCAGATCACGCACCGCATTACGCATGGTATTAATATCCATTTTCCGGCGGCAGGGAACCGGCGGCAGCCGGACAATACCGGGATAAGCCGCCGCATTAATGCCGTAAAATTCCAGTCTTTCCCACAGGGCTTCACACAAATTATTCCATGCCGTCACGATGGAAGAGGGCGCATTATTGAACCAGCTCATACCAGATACCACTCATTTCCGAAACTCATCCGGCTCTCACTGCTCCGGTAAGACTGGATGACCCCGTAACTTTCCACCCGGCCGATCAGACGGTAAAATACCGCATCATCCGGTACGTCGAACCGGAAAGATGCCGAATATTTGCGACTGGCACTGTCGTAGAAAAAAACCAGAAACAGATCCACCGGCAACGTTTCAGGCAATACGAGAACCGTTTGCGGTATCGCCGTTACGCCCGGAACATCGGTCGTGCCGCAATCCGGCAATGCCGGATTCAGACCATTGCATATCTGCACACTGTCACTGCCGTATTTCTGCAGTTTGAAGTATCCGCGGTATTCATCCGTTACCGTACCTGCCGACTTGCCGGATGCCCCGCCCAGCACGATCAGCCCCGGCGACGGGCCATCCGGAGCGAAAACGGCCAGTGCATTGCCGCTTTCCCCGGCAGTCAGGCCGTCAACTCCCGGAGTGACAAATCTGCCGGTACCGGTGAAAAATGCCGGGGCCGTGCCGTAAAGCCGCACCGTGCCGTAAGCACCGGCAGGGATATCCTGTAAAGCGATCCCCCACGGCAGGGAATCATCCACCGCCACTTTTCCGCACAGAACCGCTCTGCCGGAGAAGCGGGCATTTTGCTGTAACGGAGAATCGCCCTGATATATCCCGGTGACCGCCACCGGAGCAAATGCGGAAATATCCGCCGGAGAAGCGTTGAAAACATCCACTGAATCCGGCGGCATATTTTCCGGCACATCAGTAAAATTTCCGGTACGCAGCAACAAATTCACGGCGTTGTACCGGGCGGCACTTTCCGGCTGCCACGCTTCACCGGATGAAACATCACTGAAAAACATGATCTCTGCCCTCTGAAATTTTACAGATCCAGCACCGCAAACGATGCTCTTTCATAAAGCCGGGAAACGTGGGCGGAATGCAGTTTGCCATCCGCCGTATAAAGCGGCCAGCAGTGATCCCAGCCCTCAACCATGCCCAGATCGATCGAACCGATTTTGCGGATGCCGCCCAACCGGATCTGAAAGCGGAAGGTCAAATCGCAAAGTTCATCGCCGTCATCCCCCTCAAAGGGGTCACTTTTCACCAGACCGAGAAAGAGGACTTCTCCGGCATTCCAGTTGTGGAACGCTCCGGAATTGACTTTGCCGACCAGATTTGCCACCTTGCGCAGATAGTCGCGCGCTTCGGCCTGTTTCCGGCGGAATGTGGCTTCACAGCACAAACTCATTTCCGGCTCGTAGATGCGGAACTTTTCCGACCGGGATGCCGAACCGGGCAAACCATTCCAGTTTATCAACCTTTCCGGGTCGATATCCGGGGATGATTTATCGGCTTTTACGCTCAAAACTTTGGCAACGGCATACTTTTGCCACCCGGTACCGGCATTGACTTCCGCCTGCCAGCGGCGGTCACCGGCCCGCTTGTTGCGTCTTTTCCGGTAAGAAAAAGCGGTATCGGTCTGGCGGTAATAAACGCCGATCTCCAGCACGCCGCCGCCGGGTGAACGGAGCAATTCCACCGAATTTTTGGGGATATTCTGCCAATGATCCGGAGCTTGAGCAAAAACTTCCTGCAAAGCCTGATCGGCCTCACCGGATTTCACTCCGCTTGCCACATAATTTATCCGGGCCTTTTCACAGCGGCCGAAACGGTCAAGTTTCCGCTGTTCCCCGGTACTGCGTTGGATTTTCATAATTTCTGACCTCACTTGTAATTGGTGCCGGAGAGTACGGAATTTTCCAAAAGTTCCATGATCTGCTCCAGTTTTTCAGTTATTGCATCGAGCATCTGTTTCAATTCGCTGTGATCCATCACACTTCTCCTGACATAAAATTTACCGGAACCGGTATCGGAAATACGGTTCACCCATCTATGCCCCGGTTTGTCAACACCGTAAAAGCCCTCTCCGGCAAAATTAAACTCTTTTTTTTAAGAAAAGACTTGAAAAATGCGGATACAGGGGTTATTTTAATTGATCGACAATTTCAAGTTGTGGTATAATGTCTGCAGATGCTGTTCTTCTGCGGCAAAGTTTTTATTGAAACGGTAATAACAAAAAAACAGGATGAAACGAAAATGAAAAGAACTTTTCAGCCCTCGAACCGCCGCCGCAAACGCCGGCTTGGTTTCTTCGCCCGTATGGCCACCCCCGGCGGCCGCAACGTTATCAGACGCCGCCGTCAGAAAGGCCGCGCCCGGCTCACTGCCTGATCCGGTGTGACGTGTCGACCGCACCTGCCGGAGCGGATTGTTGCAGAGATATCCGTTTCCGCCTGAAAAAAAAGGAAAAACTGCGCTTCAAATCACAGTTTGACCAAATCCGGCGCGATGGAAGCAAAAGTGTCGCTCCCGGTATGGTTGTGGTTGTGGCCCCCTCCCCGGAAAACCGTTTGGAGTGTGGTGTCATATGCAGCAAAAAATACAGTCTGTTGTCCGTGGTCCGCAACCGGGCCCGGCGGTTGATGTGGGAGAGTTTCCGGATGTTGAAACCGGATCTCTCCCCGTGTCGCATATTGCTGATTCCACGCCGCAGAATGATGAACTACTCCCGTCAGCAAGCCACTGCGGAACTGGCGGAGATATTGATTGCAAGGCAAGTGCTTCATCCGGCAGAAAACACTCTTTCGCAGCCGGAATAATGATATTTTTTATCCGGATATACCAGAAAGCGATTTCGCCGTGGCTGCCTTGCCAATGCCGGTTCACACCGAGTTGTTCACATTACGCAGTTGATGCATTCCGGAAACGGGGATTCTGGATGGGCTGTCTGCTCACCGCATGGCGGCTGATGCGCTGTCAGCCATTTGCCAAAAGCGGTTACGACCCGGTTCCGGAAAAAGGCTTCCGGAATCCGCCTGAAATCAATCTCAAAAACGCGGATGAATAATGAAATTTGACAAAGAGACCATCATTGGTATAGTTATATGCATGGTTCTGCCCCTGGCGTGGCCGATGATCAGCCAATCCATGGGGTGGACTCCCGCTCCGGAGAGTGCCGCTGAAGAAACTTCCGCCCCGGCTCCGGAAAGTGACGCTGAAGAAACTCCTGCTCCCGCGCCTCAAGCCAATGCGGCAGAGGATATCATCGTTGCCGATGAGCCTGATGCTGCGGAAAAATGCGATGATTTTGACTTCAGCAACGAATTTATCACGCTTACAGTTTCCGGCGAAAACGGTGCGATCAAGAGCATCCGTTTCCTCAAGCACCTGAATAATGACCGGGAAAGTCAGATCACGATCGACAATGCCGGACTTTTCGCTCTGGATATCCCCGATACCCGTGTCGTGCGGGTAACTGCCATCACCCGAACCGGTGAAAATGAAGTAACTGTCGAAACCCTCTTATCCAAAGGCGGCGCACTTCTGCGCCTGACCCGCATTTACACCATTGACACGGATTACTCGGTAAAGTGCCAATATTCTCTGCAGAATTTGAGCATGGTGCCGGTCACGCTGACCGGAGTGACCGTGCAAGGAGTTTCGCTGGCTCCGTGGCACATCATTTCCGGTGATAATCTGCGCAGTGTCGCCTACCGTCTGGACTACATGACCGATGACGGCGACCATGAAGATATCGACGGTGATGAGGATGATGAAGATTTCTATCCGGAAGAAGCGATCCGGGTCAGATGGTGTTCAGTGAGCAACCGTTATTTCTGCAGTATCCTCAAACCGGAAGAAAACGGCACATTCCAACTCTATCTGGTCAATCCCCGTGAAGAGATCGAGGATGCCAGAGGCAAAAAACATTACATTCTGACCGCCGGAGCGACCATGCCGGAATTCAGACTGCTCCAAAAAGAAAGCAAAAGTTTTGAATTTTCCTGCTACACCGGCCCGAAATCCTCCGATGCGCTGGCCGCTTTTGTCAAAGGCGGCGAAGATGTGGTGCATCTGGCATGGGGCCCGTTGAATCTGCTCGCCCGTTTCCTGATGTGGGTATTGAATCTGCTTTACGCCATCTGCCACAGTTACGGTTTGAGCATCATTCTCCTGACGCTTCTGGTGCGCACCGCTTTTTATCCTTTGACCAGCAAGGGCAACGAATCGATGCGCAAAATGCAGAAAGTTCAGCCCAAATTCAAGGAACTCAAAGAGAAGTACAAGGATAATCCCCAACTGCTCAATCAGAAAATGACCGAATTGTACCGTCAGGAAGGCATCAATCCGCTGGCCGGTTGTCTGCCCATACTGTTGCAGATACCGATCTTTTTCGCGCTGTATGCCATGCTGGATAATGCCATTGCCCTGCGCCATGAATCCTTCCTCTGGGCGAAAAATCTGGCGGCGGCGGATACGGTATTTTCCATTCCGCTGGGCTTCACTCTGCCGTTGTTTGACATCAATGCGATCCCGATCAATCCGCTGGTGCTGGCGATGACCGCACTGATGATCGTGCAACAACGCATGACTCCGATGTCCGGAGATCCGGTACAGAAAAAAATGATGATGATGATGCCGGTCATCATGCTGCTTTTCCTCTATTCACTGCCGTCAGGTTTGACGCTTTACTGGACTGTCAGCAATATTTTCAGCATCGTTCAACTTTATATACAGAAAAAACGCCGGGAATCGCAAACCGCAGACGAGACCCAAAGCAAATAATTTTTAATCAGGAAAGAAAAAAAATGTCAGAAAATCCGAAATTCAATGAGTACAAGGCGCAGATCATTGAGATCCTTGCCAAAATGTTTGACTACCTCGCCCTCAACGGCGATTTCAAGGTCGAGGAAAAAGGCACCCGTATCGGGGTGAGCATTTCCAGCGACAATGCCGGCAGGATCATCGGCCGCAAAGGTCAGACTCTGGAAAGTCTGCAACTGCTGGTCAACCGGATGATGTTCAAACTTGATGAGCAGTGCCCGCACATCACGTTGGATATCGACGGCTACGCTTCCGGCGACCGGGAAAGCAAAGACCGTGCCGTATCTGACGGCGAAAACGGTTCCGCCCCCCGCGAAAAAGAGTACCGCCGCCGCCCACGGCGCGGTGGAGATGATTCCCCCCGCTCCAGCGTGGAACAGTTGGAAAAACAGGCCAAAGATGCCGCCAAAGAGGTCAAACGCTGGGGCGAACCGGTAAAATTGCCGGAAATGAATGCCCATGACCGCCGCATCATCCACATCACGCTGAAAGATGATCCGGAAGTTACCACCGAGTCTTTCGGCGAAGGCGCAATGAAAAAAGTGGTGATTTCTCTTGCCAAACAGGAAAATCAGGCATAAAAAAAAGCTTTTTTTCAAAATAATAATGGCATCTGTAAAAAAAATCTCATTTTTTAAGCAGATGCTATTGCTTTTTTTACAAAGTTGGGCTATAATATACGCAAGCATCATAAGGGAAACAAGTCGTTTCCAAATTAAATAGAAAGGATTTTTATTATGATGACGATCAATTGTCCCAAATGTAACGCCGCCATGCAGGTCGATGAATCTGCCGCCGGTCAGACTGTCCAGTGCTACGCCTGCCAGACTCCGTTCCAGGTTCCGGCTGCTGCTCCGGTTGCCGCTGCTCCGGTTGCCGCTGCTCCGGCCGCTGCTCCGGCCGCTGCTCCGGCCGCTCCCGCCGGTCCGAATGCCGCCCAGGCTGCTTTGGCCAATGCCCAAGCGCAGGCCGCCGCAGTTGCCGGTAAAGCTCTTTCTGCTCTCTCCTGTGGAACCGGAAAACTCATGCAGAGCAAATTCGGTAAGAACATCGCACTGTGGATCGGCGTGATTGCTTTGGTCAGCACGATTATTCTGTGGGTGCTGTTAATTGCCGCCATCAATACCAGACCTTCTTTCAGCAGTGATGCTGAAGATACTGCCGAAATGATTTTTGAGCAGTATGTATCCACCCAGGGAATGGGATTTTCCAAAGAGGCCTATTTCTGGGATAAATTCGGTGATGACTGTATTGATGACGCTGAATACGAAGTTCTGGAAAAGGGTGATTATGCCGTTGTGTTGGTTAAATCAAAAATCAATGGCAAAACCGTCGCAAAAGTCTATACTTTGATGAAAAACTCTGATGGTAAATATATCGTAATCAGTAAAAGAGAGTTCGCAGAAGGCGTTGGCAGAGATTGGCTTGAGGACAATGGCAAAAAGATTGGCGATCACGAAGAAAAAGATGAAACCAACGATATCAATTACGACAATATCGACTGATTCACCGGCTTGATTCTGTCAAACCAAAAATGCACCGGAAAAACTTCCGGTGCATTTATTTTTTATAACGTCCCCAATCCTGTAAAATTCAAAATCAAGTCTGCACGGCTTTGCTCCAACCGGCGGATGGATTGAGAGCCAAGGTCGCCCGCTCGGCGGGCTGCGAAGTGTCTCGCCGCTCTGATGTCGCGACTCAATCAAAAAGGGAAAAAACGGATAAGTCAAGCGAAAATGAGGGGGAGGATACCTACTCGACCGAGCCGGTATCCGATGGTTTGACAAGAGATTGGCCGCAAGACGCCGCCGCCACGATCCACACGGCGGATGGATTGCGAGCCAAGGTCGAAGTTAAACCGAGGTAACGGCGAGAGAGTGTAGGATACCTACTCGACCGAGCCGGTATCAGATGGTTTGACAAGAGATTGGCCGCAAGACGCCGCCGCAGGTTAGATTTTCCACAAAAAATAAGAATACTAAAAAATCAGATGTTAAGTACCGTATCAAGCGCAGTCAATTCATTCAGTGCCGTGCCGGCCAGATAAAGTGAGCCGGAAATGATGATCCGGTATGCGGATTGCTTCTGTGCGGTTTTCACCGCTTGCGCCGGATCGGCGACCGCTTGCGCCGGAAGTGAAGTCATATCCAGCAATTCATCCGGCGAGTAGGCCGCCCGCCCTTCAGCACCGGGGATGGTGAAAATAAATTTGGCGGCGATCGTTTCCAGAAATTTCAGACATTCCGGAGCCTGTTTATCGCCGAATGCGGCATAGACCACCAGAAATTTCTCTTCCGGATAGCGTTCATTGACCGCTTCAGTCAACGCCCGCACCCCATCCGGATTATGGCCGCCGTCGATGATCGTGCGGCCCAGATGTTGAAATCTCGCCGGCCAGCGCACTTCACGCAAACCGCTCAATGCCTTTTCCAGATCAAAGTGCCACCGGGGCGCAAAATAATTCAACACCTCGTAAACGATCCGGAAGTTTTCCCGTTGCATTTTCCCCGGCAATGACAGAGAAATCTCTCGGCCGTCATAGATGAATTTCTGACAGATCCCCTCAAATCCGGCAACTTCCGGCACTTTGGCACGGGGCGGATAGACTGCCGCACCGGCCTCATCCGCCTGCCGGTAAATCACCGCTTTGGCTTCATCGGACAAAACTCCGTGAAACAGCGGGATACCTGACTTGATGATCCCCGCCTTTTCTGCGGCGATTTCTGCTGCGGTATTGCCCAGATGTCCCTGATGATCCAGAGCGATATTGGTGATTACAGTTGCCTGCGGCAGAACCGCATTGGTCGCATCCAGCCTGCCGCCCATACCGGTTTCCCAGATGACAACATCCACTTTATTGGCGGCAAAAATTTTCATTGCCAGCACCGTGGCAAATTCAAAATAACTGTAACTGCCCTCACCGCTTTCTTTGCTCAATTCTTCACCGAGGCGGTTGAATTCCGCCACACTCACCGCTTTGCCGTCGATCCGGAAACGCTCCCGGATATCGATCAGATGCGGCGAAGTGTAAAACCCGGTGCGCAACCCGGCCTGCCGCAAGGCACGCTCCAGCATGGCTCCGGTCGATCCTTTGCCATTGGTACCGGCCAAATGGATGAAACGCAAACCATTCTGCGGATCTCCGGCTTTCGCCATCAACTCCCGTGTGGCATCCAGCCCCAGCCGGATGCCGAACATATTAAGCGCATTGAAATATTCCGCTGTATCAAACATAGCCCATTACCGTCTGATGCAAGGTGACCACGCCGGGTCAAAAAGTTCAGTGCCGGTGCGGAGCAGTTCCCGTTCCCGGCCGGTGATGGTATCGACGATCCACAGCGAGGATCTGCCGTTGACGATGCGTTTGCAGACCACCTGACGGTTATCCGCCGCCCAGCCGGGCGATTCCCAACTGCCATCGCCTCTGGAAACGATCTCGTTGCTCCCGGTCGCCATGTTGTAAACGGCGATCGCATACGCCGAACCGCGGGTGCGCCGGGTGGCATAAGCGATCTTGTTGTCACTGCTCCACGCCGGAGTCACCGCATCGATGCCCACCGTCGGCAGCATTTGCAGACCGGAACCATCGGCATTGATGACAAAAATCCTCGGATTGCCCCGGCGGTCACTGACAAAGGCCAGTTTCGAGCCATCCGGACTCCAGCAGGGCGAAGCTTCCACGGCGATACCACTGGTCAAACGCCGCCGGGTACGCTGATTCAAACCGAGGATATAGAGATCGACCTGATGATCGGGGCTTAAAATCACCGCCAAAAAGTTCCCATCCGGCGAGATCGCCGCCCCGGTATTGATTCCCCGGAATGAGGAAATTATCCGGCTCCGGCGGGGCGTGGCAATGGTCGTTTCGATCACGTCGATACCGGTGCGCCCGTATTTGGAAAAACAGATGGTTTGACCGGTCGGGCTCCAGCATGGTTCAACATTAAGTGTATTATAGTTGGTGATCTGCACGATATTTCCGCCGTCGATATCACAGGTGAAAATGTTGCGGATCCCCGGAGCAGTTTCGGCGCAGAAAGCGATCCGGCTCTGGCAGAATCCCCGCACCCGGAGTTGTTCAAAAACGTGTTCGATGACCGTATCGACCACTGACTTCGCCACCTGACGGGCATCGCCGGAAGCATTGAACCGCCACCCGGCGATCCGCTGATCGGCACGGTAAAGATAGATATGCAGAAATCCGCTGACTCTTTCCGAGCGCAGAGTGTAATCCGCCGCCCGGCCCGACTGCGGAGCATCGAACCAGCCGCATACCGACAGGAAACGGCTGATGGCATTATTCATTTCCGTATCACCGGCGGCCCCGGCAAAAGTGATCGTCGGATTATCCTGCGAACCTTTGCGGATAACAAAATCTTCACCGCGCAAAACTGACGGCGCAGTGAGAACCACAGCGGAAACCACGGCGGCAAAGAGGCGTTTGAGCATAAAAAATTCCCTTTCGTAATGTGAAGCGGCTTCAATATATCTGTATCATTATAAGATAGTGCTTATTCAGTAATTTTTCAACACATTTTTCAAGCCGGAAATGAAAATTTCCGCATCTTCCAGAGTGTTTCCCGCCCCGAAACTCAAGCGGAGCGCACGATACGCCTTTTTCGCCGGGAAACCGAGCGCAGTCAATGCCGGTGACGGCGTGTTGCTCTCGGCACTGCAGGCACTGCCGCTGGCCGCAAAGATCCCCCGTTGACTCAAAGCCCGGATGACCACCGCAGATTCCTGATGCGGCAGCAATAAATTGAGGATATAGGGCGAAACTGCGGCCGTTTCCGGCAAAGTCGGCATGATCCCCATAACGGCACATTGCTGACGGATAAAGTTGTTGATTTCCGCAATGCGTGAACCATTTTCCGCCATATTTTCCACTGATTTTTCCAAAGCGGATGCCGCAGTAAGCATCAATGGCACACTGATCCGGCCGACAGCGTAATCCTTCCGGCGCAAATTTTCTGCGTGCGCCAGAAGTTTATCCGTAAAAACCCCGTCGGGCGCAAGCACCATGGCGGCCCCGCCGGGAGAACCGAATTTCACCCCGGAAATGACCCATATATCCGCATTCTTATCCAATTTAAATTTACCGGCACTCTGCACGGCATCGACCATCCGGCACCGGGGGGCAACGGTGTCAAATATTGCCGCAGTATCCTGAATTATGCCCAATTCGCTCTGCACCTGATGCAGACAGCAGATATCCGGCGTTTGCGCCGCCGCAAGAATTTTGCCGCCACGGTCAACGGGCATGGTCCAAAGCCGGGTGAAATTACTCAAATTGGCCAGCAGTGCCGGATGTTCCAATGCCGAGGCGGCCGCCTCCCCGAACTCCCGGCACGATGCCAGCACCCGGAAAAGTTCCGTGGCGGAATTGCCCCAGATCACCGGATGATCCTTATCACCGAAAAGCGACCGGGAAATGCTTTCCCCCGCCCGCTTCAACGCCTCTCTGGCCTCATAGGCAAGCAGATGCACCGCCTCGGCATTGGCGTAATAACGCAGAGAATATTCCTGAAACTTCTGCAAAATTTCCGGCATTACCACCGTCGATGCCGCATGATCAAAATAAACGATTTTTTCCATAACTTTTTTCCACTTCACAAGATTGTTCCAAAAGATACCACACAACTGCTTTTTTGTCAAGCGGGGATTGAAAAAACTGCTCCGGAATGCTATAGTAATATGATTGACAAATCAGTAAGGAAGTGTACCATGGCTATCTGGCAGGAAATTTCAAAAAACAAACGGGCATTCTGGGTTTTTATCCCGCTGCTGCTGCTTTACGCATCCTCATACTTCCAGCGCACCGCACTGCCGGGCACGATCTATGAAACACTTGCCGATGAATTTTCGCTCAACGCCTTTCAAATGGGTACTCTGGCGGCGTCATTCGTCTATCCCTACGCCCTCTTTCAACTGGTTTCCGGCGCATTGGTCGATCGCTTCTGCGGCACCAGAGTCGTGCTGACCGGCGGTCTGGTGTTCCTCGCGGGCATTTTCCTCTTTCCCCTGTGCAGCAATCTCTACTGGCTCTACTTTGCCCGGATGCTCACCGGCATCGGTGCCAGCACCATGTATTTGAGTCTGGTGCGGGAAACCGACCGCTTTTTCGGCCGGAAAAATTATGCGGTCATGTTCGGGATCGCCTACTTCTGCGGTTACGGCGGCGGTCTGATGGGTTCTCTGCCGTTTGAAAGATTGTGCGGCCTGTTCCCGTGGCGCAATGTCCTGCTGGTGGCGGCAGTAATTTCCGCGCTGCTCTATCTGGCGATATTTGCCGGACGCAAAAAAATAACTCTGCCGCCGATCCCCAAAACGCCATTCTCCCTCAAACCATTCGGCTACATTCTGCGCAACCCCTTGAATTGGCTGCTTTTTATCTGCGCCAACGTGACATTCTGCACCTACTTCATCATCCAGACGGTTTTCGGGAAAAAATTTCTGGAGGACTTCGCCGGATTGTCATCCGCAGAAGCGGCAGCGGTGATCTTCATTCTGACCGTGGTCTGCATGACCACCATGCTCACCACCAGTTTTCTCACCCGGTTGACCGGCAACCGCCGCCGTCCGCTGGTGCTTTTTGCCTGCGGCGTATGCGCAACGGCATCACTGCTGATGACAGCGGCGATCTACTGGCATTGGAATTCATGGTGTTTTGCGGTGATCTACTGCCTCTTTGCCATGGCCGCCGGTATTCCGCAGATATTCTCCATGGTCGTGCAGGAACTCAATGCCAAAGATATCATCGCCCAATCGTGTTCCGTTTCCAATATGTTCGGCTACCTCTCGGTGGCGGTCTTTTCCCAGTTGATCGGCTTACTGCTGGATTGCTTTGATACCGTGGAAAAGAGCAATGGCGCGGTCGTCTATTCCGATGCCGCTTATCTGACTTTGTTTGTGATCGTATCAGTTGTTACGATGTGTTCTTTCGCCCTTTCGTGGAAAATTCCGGAAACCAAAGGACACTATCTGCATTTGCATATCAGTTGATTTTATATAATAAGGAGCAAAAAAAATGTTCAACATCGGTTACGCCCAGGAAATCATCACCCCGCCGGTCGGCGTCGGTCTGGCCGGATATATGAATAAACGACCCAATGCCGGTATGTATGACGATCTTTATGTCAAAACCGTCATCATCGACAACGGCAAAGTGCGCTGCGGTCTGGTATCTTTCGATCTCTGTTCGGTTTTCAACAGATTGCTCGATACCCTCAAAGAGAAGATCACCGGCAAATTCGGCGAAGAACTTTTCAACCACCTGATCATCTGCGCCAACCATACCCATACCGGTCCGGAACTGCGCAAAGAACAGGATGACCTGACTGAATATTCCTTCCACCAGATCGTCGATGCCGCCATGCGCGCCATCGAAAGAGCGATCATGAATCTGCTCCCCGGCGAAATCGAATATGGTGCAGTTTACAACAATCCCTACGGCTTCGTCCGCCGTTACTGGATGAAAAACGGCACCATCGTCACCAACCCCGGCTGGGGCAACCCCGATATCGACAAACCGGAAAGCGATTTCGACCGCAATATCGGCATTATCCGTATCATCCAGAATGGCCGCACCGCCGCATTGATCTGCAACATCGCCCAGCATGGCGACACCATCGGCGGCAATCTGGTTTCCGCCGACTGGTACGGCCGGTTCACCCAGGAGATCCAGCATTCACTCAAAGCGAGTATGCCGGTGATCGTGGTCGATGATGCTTCCGGGGATATCAACCACTTCGACTTCCACCAGAAGATCAACCAGACCAGTTACGATGAAGCCGTGCGTATCGGCCGCGGTTATGCCGCCATCGTGCTTGGAGCGTTGGATAAACTGGAAAAACTCACCGATGAGGAGATCGTGGTGAAAAATTCCACCGTGACCATCCCGCACCGCAAACTTACCGCGGAAGAGGTCGCTGAAGCGCAGAATATTCTGGATACCGTGCCGGATATTCCCAAAGAAGGCGATTTTGAAAGTCAGGATCTGGCGAATAAAGTTCCCGCCGCTTTGCGCTACTTTGCCCAGCGGGCGTTGGATTGCCACGCCAAAAGCACGCCGTCACACGATGCGAGATTGACGGCGATCGAATTCGGCAAAACGCTGGCATTCGTCTCCCTGCCCGGTGAACCATTCAACGGTATCGGCCGGGCGATCCGGGAAAATTCGCCATTCAAGAATACTGTCATCGTCTCTCTTGCCCAGAGCCAATCCGGTTATGTGCCGATGCAGGAGTGTTTTGCCAGAGGCGGTTATGAAGTCCAGCCGGGAATCGACACCGCCGCACCGGAAGCCGCCGGAGAGATCATCAAAGCCGCTTTGGCCAATCTTTGAAAGAACCGGAAAATGAATAATCCCATTTATCTTGACAACAATGCAACCACGGCAGTCGCCCCGGAAGTTTTCGAGACGATGAAGCCTTATTTCTGCGAAAAATACGGGAATCCTTCCAGCATCCACCGTTTCGGCGGCAGTGTGGCTGCCGATGTGGAAAACGCCCGCCGTCAGGTCGCGGAATTGCTCGGCGCGACCTACCGGGATAAGGATGATTGCGCCACGGAAATCATTTTCACCAGTTGCGGCACCGAGAGTGACAATGCCGCCATCAACGCCGCTTTATGCGCCATGCCGGAAAGAAAAAAGATCGTCACCACCGCCGTCGAACACCCCGCCGTGCTTCACTATTGCGAGGAACTCACCCGCCGCGGTTACACCGTGGAACTTATCGGGGTGGATGGTCAGGGCAAACTGGATATGGCGGCATTGCAAAATGCCGTGGATGAAAATACGGCGATCGTTTCTGCGATGTGGGGCAACAATGAGACCGGCACGATCTTTCCGGTAAAAGAGATCGCCGCCATTGCCCATGCCAAAGGGGCGTTGTTTCATACCGACGCAGTGCAGGCCGCCGGTAAAGTAAAGATCGACGTGCAGGATACCGGCGTGGACTTCCTCTCTATTTCCGGTCATAAACTGCACGCGCCCAAAGGAGTCGGTGCATTATACATCCGCCGGGGCATCATTTTCACCGCTTTGATCTGCGGCGGCCATCAGGAGCGCAACCGCCGGGGCGGCACGGAAAATGTCGCTTCGATCATCGGTCTGGGTGAAGCGTGCCGCATTGCCAAAAATATGTTGGCCACGGAATATGATTACCTGAAAAATATGCGGGATGCCTTTGAGCAAAAGTTGCTGGCAAGCATCCCGAAAATCCGGATCAACGGCGATCCGGCGAACCGTCTGCCGGGAACCAGTTCGGTAAGTTTTGAGTGCATCGAGGGCGAAAGTATCCTGATGCTGCTGGATGTTTTCGGTATCTGCGCCAGCAGTGGTTCTGCGTGTACCACCGGCAGTCTGGAGCCATCCCACGTTTTGCGGGCCATGGGAATCCCTTACAGTGCGGCCCACGGCACGATCCGTTTCAGTTTATCCCGTTATAACACGATGGAAGAACTTGATTTTGTGGCGGAAAAACTTCCGGCGATCATCGCCAGATTGCGGGAGATCTCCCCCTACTGGGAGGCGGAAAAATGAATAAAAAGGCCGAGATCCAGTTCCCCTGCCGCTGGGAATACCGGTTATTTGCGCAAGCGGAAACCGTTGACAAGACCAAAGCGGCAGTAACAGCGATCGGTGAAGCGGAAAATACCCGCTTTGAAATTGCCGACGGCAGCAGTTCCGGCAGCGGCAAATATGCGGCGTTACGGGTCTCCTGCGAAGTCGATTGTATTGAAAAAGCAAGGAGTTTGGCGACATTGCTCGGAAAAGCAGAAGGGGTGCGTTTTTTACTCTGATTTTGCATTTTTTCATAAAAAATCACATTTTTTTGCAAAAAAACAGCATTCTTGATTTGACAACTGGATTTTAAGTGTTAGATTCTATAGAGTGCATTTGTATTGTTTCATTTTAATTTGAATATAAATAAAAAATTGAGGGTGTGCCGAGAATGAAAACTTTCAACATTATCGCGTGTATTATCGTTCTGTTACTCGCACTGGTCAGTGCCGTGTTTTCTTATTTCCTTTATGAGAAGCGTGTCCAGTTCGTCGAGGGGTGGCAGATGATGAGTACGGCGATCCACCAGAGTGCCACGACCATCGACAAACAGAGCGATCAGAAGTTTGCGCCCAAACTTACGCAGGAGCAGTTGTCACACAAAAATTACGATCAGGCAACTTTACAGGCGGCGTTGAATAATTTGCAGACTCAAAGCAGACTTTTCGTGGAAAAATATGAACACGCCATTGCGGCCTGGGAAGCGATGACCGCCGCCATTCAGGCCAGTGCCAAGATCATGGATGAGAAACTGGGTACCACTGCCGCCGAAACGACCCTCACTCCGGAAGCACTGGTTTTCAACAATACTGACTTTGCCATTGAAAATTATCAGGCAAAATTCGCCCAGTTGGTCACTTTGACACAGAATTTCGCCACGACCTACAATACCGGCTGGGAAGCCATGAGCGAAACGTTGCGCAGCAATGCGGCGGTGCTTTCCGATATCAGTCCGGCTCCGGAAGTTGATTTTGCCACACAGAATTTCGATGCTGCCAGATTTCAGGAGCAGATGGCTGCCCTCGCCCGTCAGAGTGCTGAAGTCGCCCGCAAATATGCTGATTTGCAGAGACAACTTGCTGAAACTCAACAAAGATTGGCAACCAAAGAGCGTGAGTTGGCTGATATGACAGCCCGGTATAACAATGAACAGCGTGTCCGCCGGCAGGCGGAAGCTGACCGTGACCATTATAAAAGACAGCGTGATGTCATGGCCGAGGGTCTGGCGCAGATCGGTAAAAAAACCGGTGCCGGCCGTGGTCATGAAGCGACCAGCGATTTCACCGGCAGAGACACCTATGGTCCCCGGGTG
The DNA here is from genome assembly GCA_015061625.1 of Lentisphaerota bacterium. Taxonomy (GTDB): domain Bacteria; phylum Verrucomicrobiota; class Lentisphaeria; order Victivallales; family Victivallaceae; genus UBA1784. The sequence continues at coordinate 57,831 of SUWG01000009.1, forward strand.
AGAAAAGTCGTCAGTCAGGTCGCCCATGTGGTTGACAACCGTGAAGCGATCGGCAATCAGTTGGTCGCGCTTGCCCGTGCCAATGGTGAAACGCTCAACAAACAGGCTCTTTTCGCCGCCAGTGCCCAGCAGTTGCCCAGTGCGATCGCTCCGCTGGTCCGCGTGATCGAAAAACAGCGCAAAGCCCGTCAGGTCTATGCCAATGCGCTCAGCCGTATCGGCGGCTGGCTCGGAGTGCAGTTCCGTGACGATCTGACCAAACCGGAAACCAATCCGGCACCGGTCGTCAGCAAAGCGGATGCCAAAGTCAAAGAATCTGAACAGCGCAGACAGCAGTTGGTTGCCGCCGCTGAAGCCAAACGTCAGGATGAAGCGACCATCAGCCGCCACGAAGCGACGATCCGCCGCCACGAAGCGACGATCAATGAGTTGCGCCGCGCGCTGCAGCTTGATGAGAGTGAAGATGCCGCCAAAGTCAAAAACTGGGAACCCGGTTCCAAAGAGGCCCGTCAGGCTCTGGTCGGTACCGTCACCAAAGTTTCACCGGAATTCGGTTACATCGTGATCGACTTCGGCAGAGAAACCGTGGTCTACCAGCAGATCGGCAATCTGTCGATCCCGGTCAATCCGCACCTGACTGACGGTTTGAAATTCAACATCACCCGCGGTGAAAATGAATTTATCGCCACGATCACGCTGAATAACGTCGGTGATACCGAATCCACGGCTGATATCCCGCCGTCAAAGGTCGGTATGATCCAGGTCGGTGACAAAGTAACATTCACTGAATAATCCGGAAAAGAGGTATTGAACCATGCTTAATTCAAAATTCTTTACCGTGATGATAATCCTGACGCTGCTTTTTGCGGCGGCCACTGTGGCATTGCAGGTATTGGAAATGAATGATTATGAACTTTTCCAGACCTTGCTGCAGCGTTTCGGTCTCGGTGCCTGACCGCTCATGAAACCGATATCTCTTACCATTACCGCTGTCTTGATGACAGCGGTATTTTTATTGCTGGGCATTGCCGGTTGCACACAAATCGAGCGTGACGGCATCAGTCCCATTCCGCAAAACACTCCGGCCTCATGGGAATTGAATCCATACGGTGATGTATTCCGCTGACTTTTTACTTTGGTCAAAGTTTCCGTTATTGTCACATTTTTTGTAACAATATCCAATCTTCCGCCGTCATTTTTGGCTATGGTGTGATAAGTCACCGGCGTTGAACGGTATTGACAAATCTCAATTCGGATGATATATTTAAATGTATCCATGCTCAAACTGTAAATAATATTGTTTCACGGGATTTGAAACATTGCCGTTTTTTATTTTGATATGCGAGGCGATTTAACAACTCCTCATACAAAACAGAAGGAAAAAAAACAATGCATTCACTTGATTTGTTTTTTGATGACACCCGGCTTTTCAAACGTCATGCTTTGACCCGTGAATACACCACTGCGGAAGAAGCCGCTGTTTTTGTTGATGGTACGATGAATACCTGTCTGCCCGGCGGCTTTGTTCTGAAACAGCCGGATGGAACCTTCCGGATAATCTATCATGGCACGGAGTTGGAAAACGGCAAACTTCATATTCTGACGGCGGTCAGTGCCGATGGCATTCATTTTGAAAAAGATAATACTGCGGCGGCGGCAGCCGGGATCAAATCACCGGTCGCCCCCAACCAACTTCTTGACGATCTCCCCCCGGCCAGTGAGATCGTCAATGCCTTTGAAGATCCTTTTGCCGCCCCGGAAGCCCGGTACAAAATGCTGACGGCAATTTTCAGCGATGAAGAACAGCGTTTATACAATCGGCTGATGATTTCAGCAGATACCTTGCACTGGCAGTTGGTTCCGACCGTAATCTGGCACTCGCGGGGGGCGGAACCGGTCGGCTCCTGTTGCTATGATTCTGCCCGGAAACGCTGGTTCATAGCCAGCCGTCCGGATTGGGGTGACCGGCGCATTGCGGGGGTATGGACAACTGACTGGGAAACCTTTACCCCGCCCAAATTACTGCTGCATCCGGATTCACTTGATGACGAACTGGTAGAATTTTACGGAATGTGTGCCGCCGATTGCGACGGATATATGATCGGTCTGCTCGACTGTTACACTCCCGGTCAGAAAGAACTTCTTGCTCACAAATTTGACGGCGGCAAGGTCTCCTGCGAATTGGTCTATTCCAAAGATGGAGAAAACTGGCAGCGGACACTGCGCCGCCCTTTTGCCGGAGAAAACGATATGATGTTTTTCCCCTCTGCGATCCGGGCAGATGAAAATTACCACTATATTTACGGTTCATCGACCAGCCGGGAACACGGGGATTTCAAACCGAAGGAATTGTGTTCACAAATCCGGGTATTCCGCACTCCGAAAAATCGTTTCATAGCCCTGACCGCAGCCGGAGAACCGGGTACTCTGGCTCTGCGTGAGTGTGTGTGGAATGGTGGAAAACTGCTTTGGAACCTCAAAGCGGAAAAAGCCACTGCGGCAATCTATGATTTGACCGGACCGCAGAAAACGGTCGCTTCCCACGAGGATTGCATTGCATTTTCCGGAGACTTGATTGCCTGGGAACCCCAGTGGCAAAACCGCAAAAATCTGGATGATCTCAAAGGTAAATTGCTGGTATTTGAACTCCGGATCGAAAATGGTTCCGTCTGGTCAGTAAGCGGCAATTACCAACTGCTGGGTACAACAGAGGCATTCCGTTTCCGCCAATTCGGCACGATACCGACCCGGCAAGGATTCTGAATAGACTGCCGTCCTCTTCCGCCGCAGTTTCAGTTGCCGCCGTTAAATTTTATTTTTCACCGTATTTTACCGGATACAGCCTTTAAGAAAAAAAGTCATCCGGTAGACACCGGCTTTGACCGGCATTTTTTCGCCGATGCGGCAGTCGATATGCAAAAATATCTCGCTTTCAGCCGCCGGAGTTTTTCCGGCCATGCCCGCATCCTCAATGGCAAATTCCGAAAAGGGCAAAGCGGAAAAGGTAAACTCCCTGCCGCCGGTGATCTGCAAAGTTTTCGTATGAGCGGCATCACTCAAAATGAGTTTCACCGTATTACTGCGACTGCCGCCGGAAATTGCCGGAGTATAAGCCGGATAAAATTCATCCGCCAAAGCCGTATAACGGGAAAATACCGCCCCCTGATCGCCGGGGAAATTTTCATGCGGCCCGTTGCCGAGGTAAGTGACTTCATTCATCGTGCCGGGCAGCCGGAAAAGCACGCCCAGCCGGGGAATTCCGGCGAATGATTCCGGCACGACAAATTCCGCATCGTAACGGATGGCGCCATCGGTTTGCGGCGTGAAACGCTGGGTGAATTCAAGTTCATCTATCTCCATCAATGTCGGCAGAGCCAATGCGTGACACTCCACGCTTTTGCCGTCGGAAACGAAACGGTCAGGAGCGATCTTGATCCGGTCAAGTTTCAATGCCCGCAACTTTTCCGGCACCATCCCCGCCCGGAAAAGCGCCAGACGCGGCCCGGAATTGAGCAGTTTTTCACCATTGATCCGCAATTCACGCATACCGGAAGCATCGATCACTGCCGAAAGTTTGCCGCTGGAAATGATCGCCTGTGACACATCGAAGCGCAGACCGGTAAAAAATTCTCCGGCGGTCTTTTCCGGCATCAGCCATGCCGGAGGAGTCATCGGAAAATTTTCCTCCGCCACGAGGTTGCCGTTTTCATCGCTCAAACGGATTATCAGTCGGGCGTAAGAACCGTAAAACATATCCGGCACTTCCACGGAAAGCAGAAATTCCCGGCTTTCACCGGCTGCCATCTCACTGATGAGAAATTGCCCGAATGAGTGGCGCACCCCATCGATCTCCAACTGCCATTTGCCGGAAATTTTCCGGGAATCCCGGCGGCAACTGACGTTGATCCTGCCGGTCGCCTCATCGATCAATTCGATGCCAAATGCCTGTTCCAGATATTTTGTTTCTGCCATACGGGCAGTAAGTCTGCTCTCCATGCTTCACGCCTTTCCCAGCAAAACTACCGCCGTGGCGGCAATACCCTCGCCCCGGCCGGTAAAACCCAGTTTTTCGGTGGTGGTAAATTTGACCGACACCCTTCCTGTTTCCCAACCGGTAACAGCGGATATCCGCTGCCGCATCATCTCCCGGTACGGCGCAAGTTTCGGCTTCTGGGCGATGATGGTCACATCGCAATTAAGCACCTGCCACGGAGAAATTTCCGGCCGAGCCAGCACCTTTTGCAATAAAACCATGCTGTCTGCCCCGGCATAAGCCGGGTCATTATCCGGGAAAATCATCCCGATATCCCCCGCCGATACCGCACCGAGCAAGGCATCCATAAGCGCATGGATCGCCACGTCGGCGTCACTGTGGCCCAGCAAACCGTATTCGCAGGGGATCTCCACACCGCAGAGGATAAGTTTTCTATCCGTCACCAGTTTGTGGACATCGAATCCCTGCCCGACACGCAAATCATTCATAAATCTCTCCCCCTGAAAAAACTCAAGCCGGAAACAGAGTTCTTCCGTGACACCTGCAAGGCATCCGGAGAATTCCGCTCCCGGCCGTATCGATCAAGTCAATAAAGATTATTTCTTGATCAGGGCTTTGATCTGCTCACGCTTGCGGGCGAGGTAAGCTTTGCGCCGGTTGCGTTTCTCGATCTTGTTGTGCTGCTGTCCCATTTTTATCCTCATTTCGTTAAGATTGATTGCAAAATCATTCCTGTCATTTCTTAATATAGTCGCATTTTTATCAAATTTCAAATTTTTTACCGGCAAAGGCGGCAGTATTCAAGGTATTTTTTCAAAATCCTTGTTTTTTTCCTTGATGAAAGGGTGAATCGGGTGTAAATTATCCTGTGATAATAAACTGTTTGACAAGGATTGGATATGAAAAAGATTTTAACGGTAATTTTCTCGCTGTTCTTTCTGCTGCTGAATGCCGCCGGTAATGAAAATTCCCCGATCATTCTGCTTTTTGACCGGGAAGAGGTGACCGTCAATGCCGACGGCACTTCCCGCACGGTCGATGCGTGCATCTATCAGATCGTCAATTATGAGGGATTGACCCGGATGCGCTCGCCGCAAATGCACTTCAATTCCGATTACGGCACTTTACAGGTCACTCATCTGGCAGTGGTCAAACCCGACGGCAGGAAAATCGTGCTGGATCCGGCGGCGTTATCCTCGGTTTCCGTGGAAGACAGCCAGATGGCTTCATCCATCTATGATCCGGCAAATAAAATTCTCACAGTCCGGGTGCCGGGGCTGGAAATCGGGGATAAACTGGAAATCACCACCCTCGAAGTCACCACCAAATCCCGTTTGCCGGGGCATTGGAGCGATATCACGGTGCTGCAAGCCGATTTTCCCATCGAATATTATGAATATATCGTGCATACCCCAACCGATAAACCGTTGCGCGGCATCTGCATAAAAGATGAAGTCCCCGGCACGGTAACTTACAGCCGGAGCGAAAAAGATGGCATGATCACCTACACCTGGATCGCCCGCAATGTGCCGCAGATAACTCCGGAAAGTGCCATGCCCGCACTCTATACCTGTGTGCAAAGAGTGCTGACATCCACCGTCGGATCATGGGAAGAGATTTCCCGCTGGTATGATGCGCTCTGCGCCGGGAAACTGGCGGCAGTCACCCCCGCCATGCGGAGCAAATGCGCCGAATTGACCGCCGGAAAAACTACTGATATGGAAAAAATCATGGCCCTTTTCCAGTTTGTTTCCCAGCAGATACGCTACACCGGCATCACGGATGAGGAAAGCGCACCGGGCTACGAGCCGCACGATGTTTCCCAGACGTTTGAACGCCGCCACGGGGTCTGCCGGGATAAGGCGGCACTGCTGGTCGCCATGCTCCGGATCGCCGGATTCCAAGCCTATCCGGTGCTGTTCATGGCCGGAACTCCCAAAGACCGGGAGGTTGCCAACATCTACTTCAACCACGCCATTGCCGGAGTGGAAGTTGCTCCGGGCAACTATCTATTGATGGATCCGACCTTTGAGACCACGGCGGAACTTTTCCCCGGTTATCTGGCCGGATTCCCCTTTCTGGTCGCCAAACCGGAAGGCGAAACGCTCCGCCTCGCCCCGCCGATCAATGCCGGAGATCACCTGCTGGATATCCGGAGCAGCGGCACGATGGATGAGGAAAAATTCAATTTTGTTTCCACCGTGAAATTTTCCGGAGTCTACGATCAGATGTACCGGTCGGCATTTTCCGAATGGACGAAAGAGGATATCCGCAACTTCTTTTCCAGCCGTCTGCGCCGCATCGCCCCCGGAGCGGAATTGACCGGTATCCGGGTGCTGCCGGAAAACATCCGGGATATGGAGCAGCCGTTGCAAGTAGAACTTACTTTTACCGTGCCGCATTCGCTCAAGGATGCCGGAGCGGAAAAGATCCTGCCCATCCCCCGCAGTTCGCTGATTCTGGGCTTGCTCGATTCACTCTACACCCACACCGCCCCCGCCGGGCGCCGTTTTCCATTGCAAGTGCTGCCCCGGTCGGTCAGGGAGAATATCTCACTCAAATTGCTTCCGGGTTTTGAATTGACCCTGCCGGAAAATGTCACTTCGCAAATCCCCGGACTTTTCCGGATGAGCGGCACTCATTCATTCAGTAACGACACCTTGACGGAGGAGTTCTATTTTGCCGTGGATTCGATGCTGGTCTCCCCCGCCGATTATGTGCAATTCAAAAATGCCGCCGCCAACGCCGGAACCATGTGGCAGAGTTTGCCGGTCGTCCGCCGGATAAGCACATACGATGCCGACAGCACCAATACCGAGATCATCGAACACACCCGGCATTACCGGATCACCGCTCCGGATGCATGGAGCGTGGATACCCGCTACATCCGCCGTATCCTCAACTATGCCGGGATGAAAGAGGCCGCCAATTTGACCATTCCCTTTATCGAAGGAAAGGAAACGCTGGAAATCACCGCCACCGTGACCGATTCACAGGGGCGTACATTCACGCTTTCGGATAAGGAGATCAACTATATGGATGCTCCCGACACCGCCTCTGCCCCGCGCTATTTGAAACGGAAGATCGCCGTTGTCAGTTTTCCGGGTGTCGATGCTGGAAGTATCATCGACTGCCGCATCATCCGCCGCGTCAACGGTCTGCCGTTTTTCTACACGGAATTGGTCACTGCCGGAGATGTGCCGGCAAGAATGCGCCGAATCATCCTCGAACACCCCGCTCAAATGCGCCTGACCGTGGATATTCCGGGAAATATCCGCCACAGCAGTACCATGGGCGGCAAAACCATCATCCGCCGTTACGAGATCAGCAACACCCCGCGGCGGCCATACGAGCCGGGTCAGCCGCCATACAGTTTCTTTGTTCCCACACTGCGGATATCCGGATTCACCATTCAGGAACTTTACGACCGGATCACCGCCGCCGCATTGGAAAAATCCGGTAATGCCGATGAAACGGTTTCCGCCCTCGCCCGGCAGATCGCCGCCAATGCGCCGGAAACCGATATCACCGGCAAGGAACAGTTGATGCAGATCCATTCCCCGGAAAAGATGCGTCAGATATATGTCGCTTACGCGCTGGAAAAATATCTCTATGAACATATCCGGGAGATCGATCTGCCGTTGAATAAGATGCTGTTGAGTGAATATTCCCTGCCGCAAATCACCTTGCGTGACGGCTATGCCAACAGCGTTGACCGGGCAATTTTGCTGGCGGCGATGCTCAAAGCGGCCGGTATCGACTTTGTATTCGTTCCGGTCTCCTCCACTCCGGCCCTGCCCGCCAGATTGTCCCAGGTGGTTTCTCCGGCGGAAAACATCTATACCAACTTACTGCTCTATCTGCCGCAGTTGAATATCTACCTCAACGATTCCGGGCTTTACGGTACGCCGGGAATTCTGCGCCATTGCGGCAATATCATGATCAGAAAAGTTGACGGCAACACCACCATTGCCGAAGCATTGACCGCCCCCGGCAACAGTAACGGCAGTATCATAAGCTGCACCATCGGCCTCAAAGATGACGGCAGTGCGGATTTGACGGTCGGATATACCTTTTGCGGCAATACTCTGGAGCAGGAAAAAGAGCGTTTTGCCCGCTTCACTCCGGCATTGCAGCGGCAGTATATTGAAAGATCCGCCACGGCACTGGCTCCGGGGGCGCAACTGACCGGCTTTTCCTTTGATCCGGATAGACAGCCGCAGTTGACCGTCAACTGGCACATTCCCCGTTTCGCCAGCCGGACGGGAAGATTTGTCACCTTTCAACTGCCGGAATATTGCAAACTGGAAGATATTTTCCGTTTCAGTTCCCGCACCCGTCAGGCTCCGTATCTATTCAGTAAAACTCAATTCATGCGTCTGACTTACCGCATTACCGTACCGGAAAATTACACCCTCATCCGCAACATTTATCCGGAACAGACTGCGCTTTCCGGTATTTACTGGCGGCGCGATTACCACCGTGACGGCACGGCGCACTGTCTGGATTATCTGCTTCAGATCCGCAGTAACATGAGCGATCCGGCGATCTTTCCCCGGTTGACCGGTTTAAGCGGAGACATCAACCATAACGACTCAAAAATGATCCTTTTTGTCACGGAGTGATACCTATGCAACTCACAATCCTGCCTCTGGGCCCCTTTGCCACCAATTGTTTTCTGCTCTTTATGCCGGAAAAAAGTGAATTATTCATCATCGACCCCGGTGCGGAAGCGGAAACGATCATCGCTGAAGCAGAAAAATTCCCCTTTAAAAGTGCCAGAATACTGCTGACCCACGCCCATATCGACCATATTTCCGCCGCCGGTGAAGTGGCGGCAAAACTGCATATCCCCAAAGTGGAACTTGCTCCGGCCGACCATGAGATGTATCACAGCAAAGCCAATGCCCTGCCGCCCTATTTTGAAGCGGCGGCCGACCTGCCGGAAGTTTCCGGCTTTGACCCGATAAACCACTGCACCGTGATCGATCTGCCCGGCCACACACCCGGCGGCAGTGGATTTCTCTTTGATGACGGGCAGGAAAAATTTCTGATTTCCGGCGACACGATCTTCTGCGGTTCGATCGGCAGAACCGATCTTTACGGCGGCAACTACGCCGCATTGATCAAATCCATTACTGAAAATCTGCTCACTTTGCCCGATGATCTTACGGTTTATCCCGGTCACGGCGGCGAAACGACGATCGGTTTTGAAAAAAAGCACAATCCATATTTAAATTGAAAAAGGAATATATATGCCAAACTGTACTCTTATCAGCAACGAGCGTATGCACGGGCAATACTTCCGGGCGGTCTTTGATGCTCCGGAAATCGCCCCGGCAAGCAATCCCGGTCAATTTGTCCACATCCGGATCGACAACCGTCTCGATCATATGCTCCGGCGGCCATTCAGCATCCACAATGCCTGCGACGGCAAACTTACCATCGTCTACAAGGTCGTCGGCAAAGGTACGCAGGCATTTTCCGAATTGCCGGTGGGCACGGTCTGTGACATTCTCGGCCCCTGCGGCAAAGGCTTTACCGCTCCGGCGGATGATGTGATCCCGGTGGCGGTCTGCGGCGGTTACGGTGCGGCGGCGACCTTCATGCTCACCCGGCAGAGCAAAAACGGCGGCGTGCTGCTGTTGGGCGCACGCAATGAAAAAGATATTCTGCTGACCGAAGAATATGCCCAAGCCGGTTTTCAGGTCAAAGTGGCAACCGATGACGGTTCCATGGGAACCAAAGGCCGGGTGACCGATCTTTTCCCGGAATTACTTGAAGAATACCGGGGCAGAAAACTCTTTTTCTACGGTTGCGGCCCGCATCCGATGCTGATGGCTCTGGCCAGACTGCTCCGGGAACAAGGTCTGGATGGCGAATTGAGCGTCGATCATATCATGTGTTGCGGCGTGGGAGCGTGTTTCGGTTGCGTGGTCAAAGTCAATGACCATGCCCATCCCGGAGAATGGATGTATGCCCGCAGTTGTGCGGACGGCCCGGTTTTCAAACTGGCAGATATTTATACGGAGTAAGAAGTTATGGCAGACTTAAAAGTTGATTTCGGCAAATTCCAGTTGAAAAATCCGGTGATGACCGCTTCCGGCACATTCGGCTACGGTCTGGAATATTCCCAATTTTATGACATTTCCAAACTCGGCGCGATCATGGTCAAAGGCATCCGCAGTGTGCCGTCGGATGGCAACCCGACCCCGCGCGTGGCGGAAGTTACCGGCGGTATGCTCAACGCCATCGGTTTGCAGGGCCCCGGAGTGGAAAAATTTCTTCACGATGAACATTATCTGCCCGGCGTGAAAAAGACCGGAGCGACGGTCATCGTCAACATCTGGGGCAAAACCGCCGAAGAATATGCGGAAGTTGCCGCCCGGCTCGAAGCGGAAGCCAAAGCGGATATCACGGCTCTGGAAATCAATATTTCCTGCCCCAATGTCAAGGCCGGCGGTGCCGCATTCGGCACTGACCCCAAACTTGCCGAACAGGTCATTTCCGCCGTCCGCAATGCGACGACTCTGCCGTTGATCACCAAATTGAGTCCCAATGTCACCAGCATTGCCGAATTTGCCCGCATTGCCGAAGCTTGCGGCAGCGATTCCGTATCCCTGATCAATACGCTTTCGGCAATGGCGATCGATATTGAAACCAGACGCACCAAACTTGCCAACCGCACCGGCGGCTTATCCGGCCCGGCAGTCAAGCCGGTGGCGATCCGCATGGTCAATGAAGTTTACAAGGCGGTGAAAATCCCCATTATCGGCATGGGCGGCATCTGCAACGGTGCTGATGCAGTGGAATTCATGATCGCCGGAGCAACGGCAGTGGCAGTCGGCACGGCGAATTTCGTCGATCCTTTTGCCCCGTTACAGGTGATCGACTTCATCAACGACTACTGTGACCGTCACGGCATGAAAAGTGTCAGTGAATTGACCGGTTCACTGCTCAACTGAAATTTTGAGGAAAAAATGAAACTGAATTTCCGTATTGAATGGGGCTATCAGATCCTCTATTCCCGCCGCCATTATCACCCGCAATATTGCTGGGATGGTCATTTGGAGTGCGAAAACGGCACTTTGGAAAAGTTGAGTCTTTATCACTACCCGCGCTGTATTTCCGGGCCGATCTGTCAGGCCCGCACCACAGAGATAGCGGGTAATTCGTGGCAGGAATCCACCCGGCGGGGCATTTCCGGATTACAGGTTTCCGCCGATGTCGCACCGGGAGCGGTATTCAAACTTTTCACCGCCAGCGGCGATTTTGAATTTTCCGCCGATACGATCATCAATGACGGCCGCATCGTCTTTGATGTCGGGCCGAAATACGGTTATTGTCATGTGTCGGTCATCCGGGATGGTTTTCTCTGGTTCCGTCCGCCGTTGAGGGAAAATGAAGTTGCCGTCGAGGCGGCGGATCTGCCGCTGCCGCAGCACGACTGGGCGAGAATGAGTTCCGCATGGCTCGCACCCGGCGAAACGGTGAAATTCACCGCAACTCTGCCCCGGAGCGGCGAACAGATTTTTCACTTTATCGGCATGGCCGCCAAATATTTCGATGCGGAAACCGAAAATCAGGTGTGTGACACATTCCCGATGACCCTCAAATGCGACGGTAAAACAGTTGCGGTTTTCAAACACTATTTCCGGCGGCACTACATCGCCCAACTGCTGGAAGATGTCTGGGCGAGATTCGATGCCGGTGCCGGGATACATGAGTTTGAATTGGTCAACGGCAATGAGAATTTCTTTTTGCTTATCAACCGTTTGAGCATTTTCCCCTCCCGCAGACCGGATGATGAATTGTGTGTGCCGCAGTGGGCGGTCACCGGCGAAAAAATTTTCGCCCGCATCCACTCCAAAAACGAAAAGGATTGTACGCTTTCATTCGCCGGAAAAAGTTGTCAACTGCATCTGCAGCCGGGGTGGAATGAGTATCCATTCACCCTGACCGAACCCGGCAGAAATATCGAATTTACCACCGATACCGGTTTGAAAGCAATCATAACTGAAGTCCGCGATGTGCCGCAGGAAAAATATCCCCTGATGATCGGGGCCGACCTGACCAGCGTGCCGCATGATGACAGCGGCGAAATGGAGTGGCTGCTGGATTATATGAACCGGACGAAACTGGGCAATCTGGTGGTGTTCCGCAGTTTCATTTTTCAGGATCATGACGGCAGAGTGCCGCAGATGGTGGATGATGCTCTGTTGACAAAATGGGGCAAATACTGCCTCGATCACCGGATCTTTGTGGAAGCGGCAACCGATTACCAGAGCGGCGCATTGAGCGAGGCTTCCGGTGAGATGATGCATTGCGCCGGAACTCATGAATTGACCGGCGTGCTGTATGCCTTTGATCCGGATCACGAAGTGCGCCCGGAATCCATGAAAGAGGCCGCAGAGAACTATGTTGCATTTCTCAAAGGCAAAGCCGATGAGATGCGCAAAACCGTCAGCCCCGCCCTCGGCGATGCTTCCGGCGGTCAGCGTTACTGCTATCAGGCGGGGATCGACTTCATCCGGGCGGAAACGATGGTTCCCAATACGATGCATTTGTGTTCCCTTGCCCGCACCGCCAGCGAAGCACTGGCCGACGGTCAGTGGGGGGTGCATATCGCCACCCAGCACGCCATGCAGCCGTATTTCACCAATCAGCTGGGCATATTTTTCCTTTCGCTCTATCAGAGTTGGATGATGGGCGCAAATATGTTCTATGAAGAGGATAGTTTATTCATCATGTGGAAAGAGGAGCGTCAGTGCTGGGAAGATGAATTGACCCGGCGCAAACGGGATATGCTCCGGGAATTCTACCGTTTCGCCGCCACCCACCCCCGGCAGGGCAATACCGTGCGCCCGATCGCCTTTCTGGAAGGGCGTTATGCGGCTCCTTTCAATGGTTTTGTCTGCGGCGGCGAACAGGATCCGCACTACTCCGTCTGGGGAAAATTCGGCAGAAATCTGCCGGAATGGGGCCACGCCCAGCCGGAAAAATGCCGTCATCTGCTGGATGTGCTTATGCCCGGCTGTCTGACCCATCCGTTGCGCCAGAAATTTGACCGCCAGCGGCACTTTTTCTGCGGCACCCCATACGGCGACTTCGACGAAGTGCCGGTGGAGGCCAGCGCAGAATTTTTCCACCGTTACCGGCTGCTGCTCAACCTCGGCTGGAATACGATGATCCCGGAAGATTATGAAAAACTCTGTTCATTCGTCAGAAACGGCGGTATTCTTTTCACCGGTCTGCCCCAATTCGGCACGCAGGAAAAACGGGATATGGTCGATTTCCGGTTGTGGAATAACGGGGATCTTTCGGAGTTGTGCGGCATAAAGGTTTTCGGAGCCGGTCAGCATGAATACTGCGGACAATGGAACGGCCAAAAACGTACTCAAATCAAGGATGTCACCTTAAGTGCCATGCCCAGCGACTTCTACGGCGAAGACGGCCCGTGCCGTCTGGCATCGATCGAGTTGGCCGGAGCTAAAGTTGCCGCCTGGGACAGCGCAACGGGTATACCGCTGCTCACCTCCTTTGATTACGGCAAAGGCAAAGTTTATGTGATAACCGCCTGGGCGTACCCCGGTCACGAGGCATTGCAGAGTTTTTCGGCATCGTGGATCGCCCATCTGGCAGAAGAAAACCGCGGGGAATGGTTCGTGGAAGATGCTTCCGGTGAAGTATTCTGGAGCGTGCGCCGCTTCGCCGATGAGCGGTGCGGGCAGATCTCCATGCTCAATACCGACTGGAGCAGTGACGGAAACCGTAAAAATGTAAAAATCACAGTCAACGCAGTTACGTTCAATTATCAGGTGACCGAAAGGATCCCGGCAATATTCACCGTGGCCGGGAATACCGTATTGGAAACGGCGGTGGAAAATTATCTGGAATTCACCGGCACGGGAAATGACCGGGCGCATTTCAAACTCCATTCGCCGCATGATTCTGCCACGGTGACCATCCGTGACTGCCGCGGGGAACGCACTGAAACTTATCCGGTAAGTGCCGGTGGCACGATGCTGGATTTTGAAGTGTGACCTGCGATCCATACGGTTCAAGGTTGACAAAAAGCGGCTTTGCGTGTATATTATTCCATTATGGCAGAAGTATTGAAAAAAGAAATGATCCACGTTTACGACCGCTTTGAGCAGGAAACCGAGGAACAGATCCTCAATGGTTCGCTCAAGGCGGGCGACTGTATCATTTCCGAAAATGAGGCGGCGGAACGCTACAAAATCAGCCGCCGCTCCGCCCGTACCGCGATCGAACACCTCATCGCCAAAGGTCTGCTGGTCAGACATCCGGGCAAAGGCACATTCGTTTCCCTTCTGGTCTCCGGCAGCGGTTGTCCGGCACGTTATTCGATCACGGTCATCCTGCCGGATTTGAGTGATGTTTTTCTGCTGACCGTCTGCGAGGGTATCCAGGAGGCCGCCGCAGTATGCAGTTGTGAATTGGTCTTCAAAACTTCACACGGCGACGTGGAACGGGAAAACCAGAATATCCGGCACTGTCTGCAAAACAAGGATGCCGGAGTCATCATTTTCCCCAATTACGGCCGGGGCAATCTGGAATCATTGCTGAAACTGAAAGAAGCCGGTATCCCTTTCGTCCTGATCGACCGTAAATTTTATGATGTGGAAACCAACTATGTCGGAGTGGATAATACCGCCGGAGGTTACATGGCCTGTGAATATCTCATCAAGACCGGGTGCCGCCATATCGCCCACCTTTACGGAACCAACGGCAGTGCCAACAATGAAAGACTTGACGGTTACCGCCGGGCATTGAGCGATTACGGCATACCCGGCAGTGAAAAACTCATCCGCCGTTTTTCCGATTTGCAACTCTCATTCAACAGCCGCAGCAGCCGCTTTGAGCCTGATATGGAAGGCGGCTATGAAAATATGAAGTTCCTGTTGTCGCAAAAACAACTTCCGGATGGGGTGTTTGCCGGTAACGATTATCAGGCTTTGGGAGCGATCCGGGCGATCCGGGAAGCCGGATTGCGGATACCGGAAGATATTTCGGTGGTGGGCTTTGATGAATTGCGCTTCAACCGCTATCTGGAACACCCTCTGACCACCATCCGTCAGCCGCAGCAGGAACTGGGCAAACAGGCATTGGAAATCCTCGTCAAACAGTTGCAGAATAAACTCCGGCCGCCCGAACCGGTTTCGGTCATCCTGCCGGTGGAATTGGTCGTCGGTGAAACCACCGGAAAAGTGTCTGATCAAAATTGATATCGCAATGAGCCGCCCGGCAAAGAGTTGTTTATTTTTTCAATGATACTTGACAAAATATATTTTTGGCAGTATATTAATTTTTGTTATCCGATGATACAGGTATGATACAGGTACGCAAAATGTCAGAAAAATCCAAACTTGAACTTTCCCGCTGGGATTATGCAACCTATTTGGGATATGCCGGTTATGCTTCCGGTTCAGTGATAATCCCCATGGTGCTGGTCGCCATTTCCGGCGAATTGGGTTTGGACTTGGCCTCCGGCGGGGCATTGCATTTCATCCGCAGCGGGGTCATGATATTTTCCATGCTCTTATCCGGCTGGGCAGCAGGGAATTTCGGCAAAAAGCGGACACTGGGCAGTGCGATGCTTCTGATTGCCGCCGGGTTGCTGATGTGCAGTATGGCTTCCGGTTATCTGCTGTTGGCAATGGCGATCATCCTCATCGGTCTGGGCAACGGCTTTTTTGAAAGCCTTGCCACCGGCTTCACCCAGGATCTTCATGCCGATACCGCTCCGGCACGTTATATCAATATCACTCACAGTTTCTGGCCGCTGGGCATTCTGCTTACCGTCATGGGGGCGGGAGTGTTTCTGGAATACGGCGGTCAGTGGCGGGTACTGGTCATGATCACGGCATTTCTGCTGCTGGTGCCCGGTGTGCTTTTCCTGTATCATTCCGGCGGCAGGAATACCGGTTCCACCCGTAAATTCGACTTCCGCACGGCAACTGCCCCGCTGAAAAATCCCCGGTTTCTGATTTTTCTGACGGCCCTCTTTCTGGCCGGCGGCAGTGAACACTGTTTCACCTTCTGGCTGCCGAGCCTGATCGAGTTGGAACTGGCGGGCAACGGTATCTTATGCGGTACCGGAGTGGCTCTTTTCGCCGCCGGGATGTTCGCCGGACGTCTGGCCAGCGGGATTTTCAACCGCATCAAACCGGCGGTCATGATCTCGTCATGCGCCGTTTTCTGCGCCGCAGTATCGCTGGCAATACCGCAGATAACTTCCAAATATACCCTGATGTGCATTCTGCCGCTGCTGGGCATCGCCACCGGGCCATTGTGGCCGAATCTGCAATATTTCTGCAGTTCCACTCTTAAAGAATACGATCCGACCACGCTCTATATCCTCATGCCGCTTTTCGGCATCCCCGGCTGCGGTTTTTTCACCTGGCTGTTAGGACTCATCGGCGGATACACCGGATTACGCAACGGCTTTTACATCGTCTTTCTCTGCAATTTGCTGATTGCAGTGCTGGTTTTGATTTCAGAAATGATTTCAAAACTGATTGACAGAAAAGAAAACAGTATCAATATGGATATCAAATAACAAGGGAGACTGTATAATGGCGATCACACCGCAATTTTCAACTGTGGTCTTTGATAAACT
Organism: Lentisphaerota bacterium; assembly: GCA_015061625.1. Classification (GTDB taxonomy): domain Bacteria; phylum Verrucomicrobiota; class Lentisphaeria; order Victivallales; family Victivallaceae; genus UBA1784. The sequence continues at coordinate 74,468 of SUWG01000009.1, forward strand.
GCCGGAACACGATACCTGTTGGGCGTTTATCGAAGGCACTGACGGCAAACTTTACACCGGTGTATGCGGCGAAATCACCGGCGGTTTGTCAGCGTATGTGGCCGGATACGATCCGCAAAGCAAAAAAATGGATTATCTGGTGGAAATGGCAACCGCCGTCGGCCATCCGGCGGATAACGGTGAGGCTACTCATTCCAAAGTCCATAAGTGTCTGCTGCAGGATGACGACGGCACGATTTACGCCGCCACCCACTGCACCGGTGCGCCGGATGGCGACTGGCTCTGGCGGCCGTGGGGCTGCTGGAACCACCCCCGCAAATTCTTTTCCGGAGCCGGATTGGTCGCCTGCCGCCCCGACGGTGAAATCCTTTACAGCAAGATCATTCTCAATAAAGAGGGAGCCAGATGCATGGCCCTCGCCCCGAAACGGCGCAAGATCTACGGCATGAGTTATCCGAAAAACCATTTTTTCATCTATGATCTGGAAACCCGTGAGACCCGTGACCTCGGCCGTATCGGCAACATCAATCCGCAGGCAGTATTCACCGATGCCGCTGAAAATGCCTACACCACCGATGATTACGGGAAAATCGTCAAATATGATGCCGATAAAGATGTGCTGTATGATACCGGTTTGCAGATACCGTATGTTTCATGGCGCAACGGTTATCACAATACCTTGTATGATATCGTCTGCGATCCGGATGAAAACAAGGTCTGGGGCGTGACCTGGACTTGGGGCCAACGGCTCTTTTCGCTCGATTTCGACACGATGAAACTGACCGATTACGGCACCGCTCTGGAAGAAGCAAACCAGTGGAGCCACATCATCCATACGCACGTCGGCGGCATGGTTTTCGGCCCGGATAAGAAATTGTATTTCACCGCCAACCGGCAGACTCCGGCAGGCAGTCATCCGGATTTGATCCGCTTTGACCCCGTTTCAGCCGAAAGGGAAAATCTGGGCGCACTGGTCGTTGACGGCGCACCGGCGGATCATATCGCCCGCGGCGCGCTGGGCAGTGACGGCTGTCTTTACTTTTCCGAAGCGGGCAATACGCCGACCAAACTGTTTTGTTGCGACCTCGGTTTCGGCTCGAAACCGGTATTCAAGAATCATCGTTACTGGGGGTAAAAAATGGTAGATCTGAATAATAAAACGTGGCCCTCATCCCCTCTGAAAGAAAAAGATCTCGATGAGGAACAGCTCAAACAATTTCTGACTATCCGGGCTGATTATGAGAAGTGTGCCTTTGTCACTTCCGGCCATCTGGAAGTGCGCGCTCTGGGTGCTAAAGAATTCACCCGGCCCATCGAACCGGATGAAAGCGGCATCACCGCATTGGTCAAACATCCCTGCGGTCATATTTACGGCGGTACCGGCGGCAAAGCGGCGCATCTTTTCTTTTACAATCCGGCTCCGGATGCCGATGCCGTGGCGGATATCGGGATCATTCCGGGGGCGTCAAAAGTAGTGGCCATGGCCGTACTGCCCGATGGGGAAATCATCGGTGCGGCAACGACATTTGAACAAAAATCTCTGCTTTTCATCTACAAATCCTGCGAAGTGCTGCTGCGGGAAAAGAGTTTCGCCGGTATGGGCGTGCGGGAAATTTTTGATCTGCCCGCCGAAGATCAACTCTTTTTCAGCACTATTGACCCGTGTCACTCATCCGGCACGATCGAAGTGATCGCTTCTCCGGTCGATGGGGAGATCTGCGACCTGATCCCCGCTCCCGGCGGCGAAAAGGTCTACATCCTTGCCGCCGGCAAAGGTGAGATCATCGAATATTATCCTGCCGGTGCGGCAGTAAAAAAGATCGGTTCACTGGATCCCAACGGCAATTTCAGCAGAAAACTGGCACTGGATAATTGCGGCAGACTTTACGGTGCCGGACTTTACGGAAAAATTTTCCGTTACACCCCGGAAAGCGGTGAATTCAAAGCCTTGGATATCAATGCTTCATCGATCAAAGGCTGGGAACTTTACAATCAGGTCACCGCGTGGAGCAGTGACCAAAGCGGCGAGATCCTTTACGGCGGCACCAATGCCGGACAGATCTTCCGCTTTGATACCGTAAATGAAAAGATCACCACTCTGGGCAAACCGTGCATCCAGACCCGGATAACCGGCATGAGCCGTTCCGGAAAGAAGATCTATGCGATCATCGGTGAAGCGGATGACTGCGCCCATCTGGCGGTATACAACGATGAGAGCCGGGAGTTGCTCGATCTGGGCTGTCTGCTGGCCCGCTCGGAGCGGCCGTGGAATGGCTACCGTTTTGAAGCGATGACCACCGGGCGCAACGGAGAAATTTTCCTGGGTGAATATGATCGTATAAGTCAGTTGTTTATTTATTATCCCGGCATAGAGGAGTAAGAAAAATGAAAGTTTTAGTTATCGGCGGCACCGGTTGGGTGGGACACAACATCGCTTTGGCTTGCAGCCGGGCAGGTTTGGATACGACGGTGATGAGTCGTAATCCGGATGCCCGTTTTTCTGCGGAAGTGGCATTTCTGCCCCGCGTTACCGGCGACAAAAGCGACCGGGAATTCATGTATGAAACGCTCAAATCCGGCAATTTCGACTGCGTGATCGATTCCGTGCCGACAGTCGGAGCGATCGAAATCCTCTCGGAATTCCGTGGCCTTTACGACCGCTATATCCAGTGCGGTTCAGTGGGGGTCTACACCCCGCTGCAATATATCCCGGCGGACGAATATCATATCTGGGGCGTCAAAGATTACGACGGATTCCAGGGCAAAGTCAAGGCCGACAAAGCGATGTTTGCCGCCAATGAAGCCGGTAAATTGCGCGGCACGGTATTGCGCCCCAGTTGCATTGCCGGGCCGGGCAAACTGCCTCTGGATAATATCGGCGGCAGAAGGGATGATTTTTTGAGCGACATCAAAAACGGCAAAACTCTGGAATTGCTCGATGGCGGCACGGCGCTGCTGCAGATCGTCCATGTACGGGATCTGGGGCGGGCATTTGCGCTGGCAGCGGCCGATCCGGATACCGTGGGAGAAGCATACAATATTTGCGGCACTCATGCGGTTACTGTGCGCCGTTACTGTGAGATCAATGCTGAAGCGATGGGATGCAAAGCCAATTTTGAATCCTGTTCATTTGATGAATTGATCGCCCGTCACGGCGAAGATATCCGCGGAGGATTGACCTTTCTGGCGGAACATATGTGCTTTGATATATTCAAAGCGGTCAATGAACTCGGTTGGGAACCGGAATACTCCGTGGAAGCCGCCATTGCGGAAACGGTGCGGTGCAATCCGGTAGATTGATGATAAAAAGCGGTTGCGATGAATAAACGGTAAAGGAGTTTCAACTGATTTTCACCCCCTAAAAAAAAGGAGATGTCCCGATGAAAAAAGTTCCGATGAAAAGTAGTTCCTGTTGCGGCTGTAACGTAAAACCCATGGGCTTCACGTTGATCGAATTGCTGGTGGTCATTGCTATTATCGCCATATTGGCGGCGATTCTGCTGCCAGCCCTCAATTCCGCCCGTGAACGCGGCCGCAGTGCCAGTTGCATCAACAATATGAAGCAGAATGGCAACGCTCTGTTGATGTATGCTGATGACAATGACGGCTGTTTCCTGCCGGTCACGGTCAGACAGGATGGCAGCAACACCAGAAGCTGGCTGGAACACGCCATGTGTGTCGATGCCAAAGGCACCATCCGGGATAATCCGATCTTCGGTGATGCAATGACCATGGTGCTTTCGGCCGACCAGATGACCAGAGCGGATAATGCCGGAAAAACGTTGTATACTTCGTCAACTTTACTCTGTCCGTCAGCCGATATGCACGTCAGCCCCGGATATACCCGCCAATACACCGTCACCGACTACGGCTACAATCAATTCATTATCTCTCCGGAAATCGCCGAAATTATTGACAATGCGAAAAAGAATAAAGATCATCTGATCCAGAAAACTTCAGGTGTGGCCAACGCCAGCGTGTCGATGATGATGGGTGAAACCTTCCGCCGCAATGCGATGATCGGAACCAGAAAAATCGAAATTATGGGAGCCGGATTCGGCAATAACAACGTTGCCAGTTACGGTTCAGCCGGTGCGCACGGCAAAAATATGAATCAGATTTTCATGGATGGCCATGCTGAAGGTCTCCCCGGCATCTGGGAAGATAAACACGGCTATGCTTCCCCGTGGTATGCTGATGCCAATCCGGTCTTTGACAACGGCGAGTGGTAAGATCCATTTCAGGGAGTTTTTATGGATAACCGGCGCAATATTCTGACTTTGCTCACTCCGGCGGCGTGGCCGCTGGAGCAATGGCGGGAAGCGACTCCGCTGGGCAATGGTGAAACCGGCCTGTCGGTGCATGGCGGAGTTTACATGGAAAAACTTCTGCTCAACCGGCACGATCTCTGGCGGCAGAAACAAAGTGGTTATGTGCCGGATATTTCCGGTGCGATTTCCGGAGTACGGCAGTTGATGGATTCCGGCAACTACCGGGAGGCCAGAGATTTGCTGACCAACAGATTGCTGGAGAATAATTGCCCGGAAAATCTGCCGTTTCCCATGCCGCTGGCGGAAATCGTCATCCGTTTTGAAACGCCGGGGGTCTTTTCCCGCTACCGGCGGCAGTTGGATATGGCCAAAGCGGAATCGCTCGTCACTTATGAAACCGGCGATACCTCCATCCGCCGCCGGGCATTCGTTTCCCGGTCAAACGGATTGACTTACTGGCAGATGGAATCCGGCGGTGAACAACAGCTCTCGCTGGATATCCGCATACCTTTTACCAGTGAAGATTGCCGCAAAGAGATCGTGAACATCGCTCAAGCGGTCACTGAATTTGATGAGAAAAATAATATTTTTTCCTTTTATGCGCTGAATGATGATAATTTGAGTTTCGGTTGTATCTGCCGGATCGACGGTGCGGCGGGGTGCCGCCGCCCGGATGGTTCGCTTGGCTTTACGGGGGTGAAAACTCTGCAGTTGACCATCGCCACTTTTGCCAATGAAAAAAATGCTTCCGATGCCGTTGAAAATTTGAAATCCAAATTGTTGTCTGCCGGGGTCGATTACGAAAAACAGGCCGGGAAAAGTGCCGCTTTGCACCGGGAACTTTATGAAAGAAGTTCAGTGGAGTTGGACGGATTTCAAAACCGGGATAATGAATCGCTCTTATCTATTGCTTATGAAGACGTTGCCCCGACCGAACTGATCGAGAAGATCTGGCGGTTCGGCCATTATCTTTTCATTTGCGGCTATGATAAAAATGCTTATCCGTTTCATCTTTACGGTTTGTGGAATGGTTCATTTTTCCCGACCTGGGCGGCTCATGTCGCCAATGAAAATGTCGAAGCGATCTATTGGCACACCACCGCCGCAGGAGTGGCGGAAACAGTCAAACCGCTGTTGGATTATTACTTTGACAAGCTGGATTTTTTCCGGGAAACCGCCCGCAAGGTATACGGTTGCCGGGGGATTTACATATCTTCATACAGCACGCCGCAAGTCAATGTGCTTTCCCCGATTTGCCCGGTGATATTGCACTTCAACGGGGTCGCCGGCTGGCTGGCGCGTCACTTTTATGACTATTTTCTGGCGACCGGAGATGAAGAAACGCTGAAAGAAAAAATTCTGCCTTTCATGTATGAAGCGGCACTCTTTTATGAAGATTATGTCACGTTTGATAATGAGGGCAAAATCAAACTTTACCCCTCGGTGTCACCGGAAAATACTCCGCTGAATTTCTTACAGATGGCGGAAGATATCGGCCACAGCCGTTCCGGTCATCCGCAACCGGTCACGGAAAATGCCACGGTGGAACTGGCGATCTTCAAAGAGTTGCTCGGCCGCCTGATCGAACTGGCGGGCAAGTACCATTGTTACACCGCTCACCTGGCCATCTGGCAGAAAATCCTGGATGCCATCCCCCCTTACCGGATCAATGCCGATGGGGCCGTTGCCGAATGGCTCCCGGAAAAGTGGCTCGACAAATACGATCACCGTCACCTGTCGCATTTGTACCCGGTTTTCCCCGGTTGTGAAGTGCAGAAAGAGACCGATCCCAAACTTTTTGCCGCTTTTGAAAAGGCGGTCGATCTGCGGATACTCGGTTCATTTTCCGGTTGGACTCTGCCGCACATGGCGGCGATCTATTCCCGTTTCAACCGGGGAAATGATGCCTTGCACTGCGTGGATATCCTTGCCAAATCGGTGCTGTTGAAAAACTTTTTCACTCTGCACAACGACTATCGCAATATGGGTATGACCATCGTTTTTCAGGAAGGTTTCTTTCCGGTGCAGCTGGATGCTCTGCTCGGCACAGTCAACGCCATTCAGGAGATGCTGTTGTATATCTCCCCGGATCAGTTGAAATACCTGCCGGCCCTGCCCGGCAGATTGAAGCGGGGAAAAGCAAAACTTCACTTTTTCACCGGCTTTACGGAATTTGAATGGGATGTGGGAAACAGTACTTTTTCGGCAGATATTTATGCGGTAAGAGATACGGTTTTACAACTCTCTTTCCCGGAATACTGTAAAAATCCGGCCATTGACGGGTCTCCATGGGATTCCGGTAAAATATCATTGAAAAGCGGAGAAAAAATCCATTTGGCAAATATTGTTTCATAATACTGGATGGTAATGTCCCAAATGTTGTAATACTGGTATATCAAATCATATGCGGCAATTTCAGTTACATACGGGACATATCATAAAAGGTTATGTTTCTCAACTGTTAAACAAGGTTTGATAGCACCCGGTGGATGCAGTGCGAGGCAAGGTCGCAGCTAAATCAAGGCAGAGTTTGGGGAGTGTATAAGCATACTCGACCCAAACACTGCCCGAAGATTTGGCAAGAGATTGGCCGCAATGCGCCACCGCAGGTTATATTTTTAACAAAAAATCAGAACAACTACTACTGAATCAAAGAAAGGAGTTATTATGAAAAAACAGTTGTTTTGGGGGATGCTGGCAGTTTTACCGGTGATGCTTTCCGCCCGACCGGTTCTGACCGATGATCTGGAAAATACCGCAAGCCAGTGGAAAAATCTGGATACCAATCATCTGACCGCCGGTCAGGGCAGAAACAATTCCACTGCATTGGCCGGGGAAAGAATCCAAGGCAGAGAGAACCAGAGCCGCACCCACCGCCGGGCGATCCCCGGTTTGGAAGCCGGTAAAAAATACCGCTTCACCGCCTGGGTGAAAATTGAATCCGGCCTGACTGCCGGAGATATCCGTTTCGGGGTGGAAACCCGTAGCAATCCCGGTCGCAAATGGGTCGGTTACACCTTTGCTTCCGCCAAAGGTACCGAGGGGCAATGGATCAGAATGCAGGGGGAATTCACCACCATTGCCCAACCGGGGGCCGGGATCACCGGATATGATTATGAAATCATCGTCTATATAAAGAGTGGCAAATACGGCAAATTCTATCTCGATGACATCACCGTTGAACCGGCCGACGCTCCGGCGGCAACTCCGGCGGCAACTCCCGCCGACCGCTTGAAAGACCCCAATGATCCGGATAACGTGGTACTCAACGGCGGATTTGAATTCGGCATCGAAGGCTGGCGCAACCTCGTTCCCGGAGCGATAATTGCCGGTGAAGGTATCGGCGGCAGTGCGGCGTTGTGCGTGGAGCGTGACAATAAGAATGCCGGTCATATTTTCCGCAACCGGATGATCCTTGAAGCCTGTACCAAATATGAATTCGGCGGCCGCATCCGTCTGGCCCCCGGCACGCAAGCAAGTCAGGTGCGTTTCGGGGTGGAAGCCCGGAGCAATCCCGGATTCAAATGGGGAGGCTACACCTTTGCTTCACAGGTAAGTCAGGATGGCCAATGGCTCGATTTCCGGGGGGAAATCACCACCTTTGCCGACAATGGCGGCGGCACCAGTTACGTCTATGAATTCATTATCTATGTCAACAATAACACGGTGGGCAAATTCTTTGTGGATAATGTATTCTTAAAAAAAAAAGGAGCCGCTGATATGCCGAAGATCCCCACGGCGATCAATTATCCTGCCGGGGGAGTTCTGGATAGTGACGGCGGCGAGGTGATGATCACCTCTTCCAGCGGCACAGCCAACGGGCCGGGCAGTTGGAAGATCACCGGGGCCGACGGCAAAACCGTCAGAGAGGGCAAAACCACCTTTGTCAACCGCACCGTAAAAATCCAAACCGGGGAACTTGCCCCCGGAGTATACCGCATTGCGATTGCTTCAGAAGCGGAAAACAATGATTATTCATTGCGCAACTCTTTGCAGCTGGTCGTCCGGCAGAAACGTTCACAATGTGTCATAGATGAGTACGGCAGAACGATTTTCAACGGCAGACCATATATGCCGCTGGGATTTTTCATCTACGGTATGCCCGATGAACATCTGGCGATTTTCAAGGGCACTCCATTCAATACGCTGATGAGTTATGCCACCTGGAAATCCGACCTGGATCTGGATCATGTCATGAGCGTGCTTGAAGCACAGGATATGAAACTTATCCTGTCGCTGAAAGATTTTTACGATCTGCCCAAATCCGGCGGTATGCTCGCCGTCAAGGATTACAAGGGCATCAGCGGCCCGGATAATATCGTGCGCCATCTGGTCGAAAAATACCGCAACCACCCGGCACTGCTCGCCTATTACATCTGCGATGAACGCCCCGTAAGCGATTGGAAACTTTATATCGACCGCAAAGATCTGCTCAATCAACTTGATCCCGATCACCCGACATTTGCGGTGCATTGCACTCCGGGAGCATTCCCGATCTACAGTTGCTGGCAGGATGTTTTCGGCTGCGACCCCTATCCGATCGAAAAAAATACCCGCCATATGCGCCCGGTCACCGATCATGTGCAGGCCGCTCAAAAAGTGGCAGTTTATCCCAAAGGTACAGGCTTCTGGATGGTGCCGCAATACTTCAACTGGGCGGGTTATCAGACCGGGATAACTCCGGCTGAAGCCTATGAGAGATTCCGCTGGCCGACGGAAACGGAAACACTTGCCGCCTGTGTGATGGGAGCGATCCACGGGGCGAGAGGATTTCTGTTTTTCAACTTCAGTGATATGTTCCGCCCGGCTGATCCGGTAAAATTCGCCCAGACCTGGCCGGTGATCCTGCGGGTCGGCACGATCCTCAAAAGTCTGGAATCGTGGATCATGTCGGTCACGCCGCCGGAAATGCTGACTCCGGCCGATGTCAAGGGCCGGATATTTGCGGCAAAATTCATCAATGATGAAGGTAAAATCTGCATTATGATCGCCGCCGAAGGCCCCGGTGAGGCTCAAGCCGTCATCACTGCTCCGGCGGGGTTGAAATCGCTGTGCGGACGCACAGTTTTTGCCGATGGCAAATATAAATTCAGCGGTCAGGATATCACCTGTGACATTCTGATTCAGGAATAATGGTCTTTGTTCTGTTATCCGGTTGACAAATTACTGCGCCGGTGATATATTCTGAAAATCCGCAAATGAATATTATTGAAAAATCATATCCGGGGTATTATCATGAAAAAATCCATCGAACCTGAAATCGAAAACCGCGGAATGCCCTTCTGGGCGTGGAATGGTTCTCTTGATGAAAACGTATTGCGCGAACAGATACGCATCATGAAAAAAATGGGGTTGGGCGGATTTTTCATGCATTCCAGAGTCGGGCTGGCTACGGCTTATTTGTCGGATGAATGGTTCCGGCTGGTCAATTCCTGTGTGGATGAAGCCGCCAAACAGGGTATGCAGGCGTGGCTTTACGATGAGGATCGCTGGCCATCCGGTGCGGCCGGCGGTGCTGTGACAGTTGAAAAAAAATACCGCAACCGTTTTTTGAGTGCGACGGAAACTTTGCCGGGAAATCCCGGTTTTGAATCGCTTTTGCATCTCCACTTTGCCGTTACTTTGCGTGAAAAAAAGATGGTTGCCTACCGGCAATGCCCGCCGGAAGAGCTGCGAAAGGGGGAAACGAGCCTCTATTTCCGGGTGTATATCGCTCCGGATGACCCGTGGTTCAATGGTCAGGCGTATCTGGATACGCTCAATCCGGAAGCAGTATCCCGCTTTATCGAAGTCACCCATGAAGAATACCGGAAAAATTTTCCGGCGGATTTCGGCGGTACCATTCCCGGAATATTCACGGATGAACCGAATTTCAACGGCCATCCGCCATGCGGTTCCAGTTTCCCGTGGACGGATAAACTGCCGGAAATTTTTGAACAGAAATACGGTTATGATCTGATCTCCCGTCTGCCGGAACTTTATTATCCGCTGGCAGAAAGCAGTTTTTCCCGTCTCCGGCTCAACTTCCGGGAATTGGTCACAGAGTTATTCTGTGAAGCATTCGGTAAAAAATGCGGCAACTGGTGCCAGGAAAACAATTTGATTTTCACCGGACACGTCCACCGTGAGGACACGATGGAATCGCAGACGGCCGCCGTGGGCAGTGCCATGCGCTTCTATAAATATATGCAAATGCCGGGTATCGATCTGCTTACTGAACACTGGATGATATTCAACACCGCCAAACAGTGTACTTCCGTGGCCAGACAACTTGGTTTGCCGCGGCGGTTGACGGAAACTTACGGTTGCACCGGGTGGGATTTCCCGCTGATGGGGCATAAGGCTCTGGGCGATTGGCAGTTGGCATTGGGGATCAACTTCCGCTGTCAGCATCTGGCGTGGTATACGATGCTGGGGCAAGCCAAACGTGACTACCCGGCAACGATTTCCGGTCAGTCGCCGTGGGCGGGGGATTATGCACAGGTCGAGGACTATTTTGCCCGCATGATAACCGCTCTGGCAGATGGTCAGGAGATCCGCGATCTGCTGGTCATTCATCCGATCGAGTCATTCTGGGGCAGACACGTCCCCAAAAACACGCTGCCGGATGATCTCATGCTGATTCAGTTGACCAATGAATTGCTCGCGTTGCATCTGGATTTTGACTTCGGCGATGAGTCGCTCATAGCTGAATACGGCACTTGTGCCGACGGAAAATTGCAGATCAATGCCGCTTCTTACCGGGCGGTGCTGATACCGGAAGTCACGCATCTGCGCTCCACGACCCTGACATTGCTGGAAAAATTTGCCGACATGGGCGGCAAGGTATTCTACATGGGCCGTTATCCGGAGTATCTGGATGGCGAAAAATCCCCCCTGCCGGAAAAGGTTTACCGGAAATTCCGGTATATTCTGTTTTCCGGTCTGGATCAGCAGTTGTCACCGCTCTGCCGCCGGGTCAGTATCACCGAAAACGGCAGTGAGGTCGCCCCGGCACTTTATCTGCTCAAAAGCGATGATGACGGTCAGAAACTTTTTATCTGCAATACCTCGGTGAATTTCCAGAATGAACAGCTGAATTATCCCATGATCAGAGAAAGGATTCTGGAATTTCCCGACAGCGTGATCCGCTGGCAGTTGCCGGAGAATTGCCGTTACATTTATCAGTTGAATCCGGCAACCGGCAGATTCCATACCGTAAATAAAGTGGTTTTGCGCGGGAACACCGCTGAATTTCCCCTGCCGCTGACGCAATTCGCTTCGGCATTGTTCTTTGCCGCCTGCGAGCCGGTGGAAAATGCCGTGGATGAACCGTTGAATATTTATCCGGAAGCGGCAACCGGCACGAATCCGGCAAAATTTGAAGCGGCGGCCGTCAATATCACGATGGATGAAAATAACACCCTGCTGCTGGATATGCCGCAAGTGCAGATCGGTGACGGCGATTGGCAACCGGCCAAAAATTGTCTGCGCTGGGATATGGAGTTGCGAACCATGATGGGTTTGCCTTTGCGCGGCGGCACGATGGTTCAACCGTGGTGCAAAAAAAATGATACGCCGGTAAAATCATTGCCGGTCACGCTCAAATACAATTTTTTCTGCGATGAATTGCCCGCTGGCATCTGCCGTCTGGCCTTGGAAGAACCGCAAAATTACACTGTTACGCTCAATGGTGAAACACTGCTCTTAACCGGTGATGGTTTCTGGTGCGACCGGGCGATCGAAACGATCACAATTCCGGCCGGGATTTTGCAAAAAGGGGAAAATATTCTGCTGTTGCACACGCTTTTCCCCGGAAATGGAGCGGGATTGGAAAATATTTTCCTGCTCGGTGATTTCGGGGTGAATGGCGATCACATCACAACTCCGGTGCGGCAGTTGCCTTTCGGGAATTGGGTGGAAAAAGGTTTGCCGTATTACACCGGCAATCTGATCTATGAATTACCTCTGCCCCCGGATACCACGGCGGTAAAAATCACCGATTGGCGGGGAACAGCCCTGGCTTATGCGGTGGATGATCAGGATGAATTCACCCTTTTGGCGTGGCCGCCATTCATCATTCCGGTATCTGGCGGTAAACGTTTGCGGATCAAGGTTTTGAATTCAAGGCGCAATGCATTCGGGCCATTTTTCCTGAAAAATCTCTGGCCGTCATGGACGGGGCCGGATCAATTCACCACCTTTGAAACCGGTGAACATCAACTTGTGCCTTGCGGGATATTGACCCCGCCGGAATTTCTGTGACCGGATAATTGCGGGCGGCAAACGTGCCGCCCCGATACTATCCTTCTGCGTTGTCGTCGGCAGAAATATCAAACTTTAAGGTGTAAAACACATCTCCAACTGGAGTTTTTCTGAATTCCATCTCACCCGGAAAAAGTCATCCCCGAAACCGTTTATTCCGGCACGTTTTCTGCGGTATCGACAAAATTCACTGCCGCCGGATTGCCGGAGCGTTTCAAATCTCCGGCATAAATCACTGTACCCTTTTCGATTTTTGCATCCCGTTGCGCAAATGATTTAAGATTGTTTGCAAAATCAGACGACCAGGTACGGGCAGATTTGATCTCGTATGGATAAAGTTTGCGTTCAGCGGCGATCAGCATATCGATCTCAAAACCACGCTGATCTCTGAAAAAATACATATCCGGCGTATTACCGGCATTGAGCCGTGCTTTCAAGGCTTCAATGATGACCATGTTTTCAAAAAGATTGCCGATCAAAGGGTCACGCTTGACCATATCAGCAGACTTGATACCAATCAACCATGCAGCAAGCCCCGGTTCAGTAAAATAAAGTTTCGGAGTTTTGACCAGACGTTTGCCGAAGTTTTCAAAATAAGGTGGCAACCGGAAAACGATGAAACTGGCTTCCAAAATATTCAACCACTCTTTGAGAGTCCTGGCACTTACTCCGATATCATCGGATAAACTGTTGAGATTGAGAAGTTGCCCGACTCTGCCCGCCAACAGGCGCACAAATACTTCAAATTCATGCTGATGCTGTAAATTGATCAACTGCCGCACATCACGCTCAACATAAGTGGCAAAGTAGTTGGAGTATTCCAGTTCCACATCCGCTTCCGGCAAAGCGTAAAGTTTCGGAAGAAATCCCCGGTGCAGTAAAGTATCACGATCCAAAGAACAACCGCTGTTGGCAAGTTCAGCAATGGAAAGCGGCAGTAATTGCAGAATACCGGTTCGCCCTGCCAGAGATTGGCTGATTTCTGCTTTAAGTTTGGGTTGATGACTTCCGGTCAGGACATACTGCCCCAATTTGCGGTCACGGTCGGCAATGACCTGAAGATAACTCAACAACGCCGGAACCCGTTGCACCTCATCAATGATCAACGGAGCCGGATGATCAACGAGAAAACCTTTAGGGTCTTCTGTCGCATAAGCCCGTACTTCAGGATCTTCCAGATTCACATAATCATAGCCTTGAAAATAATGTTGTGCCAAAGTCGTTTTGCCGGATTGCCGGGGACCGGTTATGGTAATGACCGGAAATTGTGCCGTCAAACGCTGCAGTTGCCCTTCTATAAAACGCTGAATCATCTGAAACCTCCTTTTTCAGTAATTAATATAATTTCATTTGTGTAAATTTCAACCTTCAACTTCAGAATTTACACAAAAAAAATAATTGATCGACGCTTTATAACATAAGATGTGAAAATTAAAAAAGATTGAAATTACATCTGTCGATGAGGTGAAAAAATGCACCAAAGCAAAAAGTAAAAGCGACAGCGGGCGGCAAACGTGCCGCCCCGATACTACTGCCTCCTCCGTTGTCGTCGGCAGAAATATCAAACTTTAAGGTGCAAAACACATCTCCAACGGGAGTTTTTCTGAATTCCATCTCACCCGGAAAAATCGTTGCTTTTCATGTTTCCCCCTGTACCGAGGCACTCTGCGATACATTATAACCTGATTTGCGACATCCGCACTTTGAGGAAAATATGGGGAAATTCCGCACTTCACGGGGAAAAAACGGGGAAGATTTTCAATACCAATCAGCCGCTGCCCTTTGGGAGCGTTGCCTTTGGTGTTTTGTCTTGGCAAGGTAACCGGCTTATCTGAAGCAGTTATCTTTTTTCTTCCCTCAGAATATATCATCATAACGAAGCATAACACCATTCTCCGGCTTTCCGCCGTTCCGGTTGGTGTTTCTTTCCGTTTTTTTGTGAAAAATCTAACCGGCGGCGGCGCCAGCCCGGCAGGGTGCGGAAAAACTTGCGCCTTCACTTCGTTGGGCGCAATGAGGTGTGTAAACAAAGTCTACTGGTATTTCCAGTAAACTCCTGTTGCGTACTCATCGCAAAACCCGACCTTCTTCCGCAATCCACCCATCAGTCTTCGCATAAAGCTGCGCCCGGACAAGCCGCTTGGAGCAGCCCCAAGCAGGTCTGGTAAAAAAATTACAACTTCAGTGATATATTTTATACATCACAGAAATGTTCATTTATCCCCCCTCTGCCTGGATTTCACAAAATTCGGGACATTGCCATTTTTTTGGAATTATTTTTTATTTACTGGAAAATCAGGTACTCTGTGCTATATTTATATTGTCATTCATATCTGGAAAAAATAAAATTTTTCACCTTCGGGAAATAGAGTGGACACAAAAAGTCCACTTGCTTGTGCTATATTCTGGTGTTGTAAACAGGAGTATACTGCAATGAAATATGCGCACAGTTTAGAAAACACGCCTATAGATCATTGGCAATCATTGGATGAACATTTGGAAAAGGTTGCTGATTTGTCAGGATCTTTTGCCGGCAAATTTAATTCCGCATCGTGGGGAAAACTACTTGGTTTTATACATGATTTGGGAAAAAGCAGAAAAGCATTTGAAAATTATTTACTGCATTGCAATGGTCTGTTGGATCGTGAATATGACAATTGCGAACATTCCCACTCCGGAGCTGGCGCATGTTATTTGAAAAATGAGTTAAAAATTGGACATTTTTTGGCATACTGTGCAGCAGGTCATCACGCAGGCTTGCCCGATGGCAGCATTGAATCAGGAGCATCTTCCTTATCGGCGAGATTGAAAAATGAAAGCAAAGTATTGGATGAAGAGGATGTGAAACAATATATCGCACAGCACACTGACATTTTGACTCATTTGAAATCTGAATTGAAATTCCCCTGGAAGTTGGATCAAGGTGATATGGCTCTTTGGCTAAGAATGCTTTTCTCTTGTTTGGTTGATGCAGATTTTCTGGATACAGAAAATTTTATGGATAGCGAAAAATCGAACATTAGAAGTCAATATCCGGATATTACCGTCTTATCCGCACATTTTTTTCGCAGTTTGAATGCCAAACAGGATTCAGCATCGCCTACACCAGTTAATCAAATCCGGGCTGAAATCAGAAATCAATGTGAAAAAATGTCATCAGAAATCCCTGGTATTTTCTCTTTGACAGTACCCACAGGTGGAGGGAAAACACTTTCCAGTATGGCATTTGCGTTTAAGCATGCGCTGAAATACAAAAAACAGCGAATCATCTATGTTATCCCTTATACTTCCATTATTGAGCAGACCTCCGCGATACTTCGGGAATTTCTCGGAGCAGATAATGTTGTTGAACATCACTCAAATTTTGATCCGGAGCAAGCAACTATGCAGACCAATCTCGCTGCTGAAAATTGGGATGCGCCGATTATTGTTACAACGACGGTTCAATTTTTTGAATCGCTTTTTGCGTGCAAATCAAGCCACTGCCGCAAACTTCACAACATAACAAACAGTATCGTTATTTTAGATGAAGTTCAGCTTTTGCCGCCATCTTTATTGCTTCCATGTAAAGATATGATCAGGCAATTGTCAAAGAATTATGGCGTGACTTTTGTTATGTCAACTGCCACCCAGCCGGATCATTCAGGATTGGACGTTACAGAAATCATTCCTGATTCCATGAAATTATTTGACCGCTTGAAACGGGTTGACATAAAATTTCCCCATCTTCTGACCGATCGGAAAAGCTGGGGGGACATTGCTTTTGAACTGGTCAAATATAAACAGGTTTTGTGCATCGTAAATACCCGATCTGATTGCCGTGAACTCTATGAAAAGATGCCGTCCGGAACTATTCATCTGTCGGCATTGATGTGTGGTGATCACCGTTCCAAAGTTATTGAGGAGATAAAACAGCGTTTGAGAGATGGTGCTGACATCAGAGTTATTGCGACAAATCTGGTTGAAGCCGGAGTTGATATCGATTTTCCGGTTGTTTTCCGTGCTTATACCGGATTACCGTCAATTATGCAAAGTGCAGGGAGATGCAACCGGGAAGGTAAATTGGCTTCTCCGGGAAAAATGGTTGTGTTTGTCCCGCCCAAACCATCTCCGATCGGCGAATTAAAAAAGGCAGAAGATACCCTGACCGAATTACTGCAGCAGCCGGAAAAATATTCACCTGATGATCCGGCATCATATCCGCGTTTTTTTGAAGCGTTTTACAGCAGGATCAATGATAATGGAACTGTTTTTGAAAAATTACTGGTATCAAAAGTCCGTGATGGCATAATCCAGTTTCACGAAGCATCCGAAAAGTTCCGTATGATCGATGATACATTCAGCGTTCCTTTGATTGTGCTTTATGATAACAATGATTCTATAATTGAATTGCTTAAAAAAAACGGTCCCAAAAGAGAAATAATGCGAAAGCTGCAGCGCAGCACAGTAAATATACCCCGCTATATCATGAATGAATTTATCCGTCAGCATCTGGCAGAAGAAATCCATCCGGGGATTTTTATACAAATTAATCCGGATTTATATGATTCATTATCCGGAGTGAATACAAAATTTGCTGAATCGGAAATGAAAGAGTTGATTTTATAAATCTGTAAAAAGGAGGTTATCAATGAGAGGTTTTTGTTTGGAGGTTGCGGGAGATTTTGCCTGTTTCACCAGACCTGAAATGAAGGTGGAAAGGGTCAGTTATGATGTAATTACTCCTTCGGCGGCAAATGCGGTATTCCGGGCAATATTCTGGAAACCGGCGATCAGATGGAAAATCACTAAAATAGAGGTGCTCAATCCCATTCGCTGGTTCTCCATCCGCCGCAATGAGGTATCTGCAATTGCCGGCAGTAAAAGCCGCGGCATTATGATTGAAGATGTCAGACAGCAGCGGGCGGGATTGATTCTGCGTGATGTAAAATATCGTTTATACGCAGAATTTGAATATATACCAGTGGATCAGCGGGCAAAGCTGATGAATCCATCTCCGGAGTATTTACTTGATGGGGAAGAAAATGAAATCTGTCATCAATTTGAAGACCGCCCGGATGAAAAAGAAGCCAAATATGCTGCAATGTTTGATAATCGGGTTTCCCGCGGCAGGTGTTTTATGCAGCCGTATCTGGGATGCAGAGAGTTTTCCTGTTCTTCATTCCGGTTGATCCGGAAGCCGGAAAAAGAAACACAAACTCCAATTTCAGAAACCCGGGATTTGGGTTTTATGCTGTATGATATGGATTACTCCGATCCAAAAGATATAAAACCGATGTTTTATCGTCCCCAAATGGAAAATGGCGTTATTATTGTACCTGATGTGAATTCGCAGGAGGTGTATAAATGATTTTACAGGCATTGAAAGAATATTATGACCGCAAAGCGGCTGATCCTGATTCAGGGATCGCACCACCGGGATGGGAAAAGAAAGAGCTGCCGTTTATCATTGTGATTGATGACAATGGCAATTTGATAAACTTTGAAGATACCAGAGAGATGGTCGGCAAGAAAAAGGTTGCTAAAACATTTCTTGTTCCCAAAGCAGTGAAACGTTCCAGTGGTGTGGCTGCAAATTTTTTATGGGACAATGTTGAATATGCGTTGGGAATTCGATGCAAAGCAAAGGAAGAGAGGGTAACCGAACAGCATCAGGCATTTTTGAAAAAACTTGATGCACATCGTGATACACCGGCTATTGCGGCAATTCTCAAATTTCTGCATAATCCGAATAAAGAATCGCAGTTGAAAAATTTTCCATCCTGGGAAGATGCGCAAAGAGATTGTTCTATTCTCTCATTCAGGATAAATGGGCATTCTGAACCAGTATTCAGAGAAACCGATATTATAAAATTGATCAGCGAAAATATTCCAGATGATGGCGATGAAAAAATCCGTTGTCTTGTCACCGGAAATATTGCTTCTTTGGCGAATTTACATGCTGCTATAAAAGGAGTTAGAGATACTAATACATCAGGAGGAAATATTGTTTCATTCAATATTGATGCTGCAAATTCGTTTGGTAAAAAGCAGGGGGCAAATGCTCCTGTCGGCAAAGAAGCTGAATTTGCCTATACCACTGCATTGAATACACTGCTGGCAAAAAATTCTGATCAAAAGATGAATATGGGCGGCTGTACCGTTGTATTCTGGGCAGCAAAGGAAAATGACTTTGAGACTGAATTCGGCAGTTTTTTCTCTGAACCGGATAAAGATGATCCCGATCGCCGTACCGGGCATATAAAGGCTTTATACACATCGGTTGCCGACGGCAGTTTCATAACCGATGATGATCCGACTGTTTTTTATATATTGGGATTGGCTCCCAATGCCGCCAGGATATCGATCCGTTTCTGGCAGGTAACTACTGTAGCCCAGGCCGCAGCAAGAATCCGTCAGTATTTTGATGATATTGATATTTACCATCGGGAAGGATATCCTGATTATCCGTCGATATGGCGGCTTCTGGTGTCTACTGCATCCATGGGCAAAACAGAAAATATTCTTCCAAATCAGGAAGGAGATATGATGCGGGCTATTTTGGAAGGCTTGCCGTTTCCGATGTCGCTGCTGCAACAGGTGATGTTGAGGGTAAAATGTGACCGTGACATTTCCACATCACGAATCCAATTGATAAAAGGTTTTTTGAATAGACAATGGAGAGTCTCAAATCCAAACAATGAAAGGAGTATCACCGTGAGTCTCGACAATGAAAACACTAACATCGGGTATCGTCTGGGGCGGTTGTTCGCCGCTTTGGAAAAGATACAGCAGGAGGCCAATCCGGGGATCAATGCGACCATAAAGGATCGTTTCTATGCATCAGCATCTTCCACCCCCGCAGTTGCATTTGCTCCGCTGATACGGTTGAGCAAACATCACCTGGCAAAATTGGAAAGAGAAGGACGGAAGATCTATTTTGAAAAACTCATCGGAGATATCCTTGATGAAGTCCCATCGTTTCCCACACATTTGTCTTTGATCGATCAAGGGCAGTTTGCCATTGGCTATTATCATCAGAACAGAGATTTTTTCACCAAAAACAATAATTAATCAACGAAAGGAAAACTTATCATGTCAGAAAGCAATCTCAAAAACCGTTATGATTTCATTATCCTCTTTGACGTAAAAGACGGCAATCCCAATGGCGATCCGGATGCCGGCAATCTTCCCCGTATTGATTCTGAGACCGGCGAAGGTTTGGTAACCGACGTCTGTTTGAAACGCAAGATCCGCAATTTCGTTCAGCTTACTCAAACCGGTCGTCCCGGTTATGATATCTTTGTCAAGGAAAAGGCGATTTTGAATAATTCGATTGCTAAAGCTTATGCGGATTTGAATATCAAACTGGATGAAAATGATAAAAAAGCCAAAGGCAAAAAAGATGAAGTCGATCGGGTACGGGCAAAAATGTGTGAAGATTATTTTGATATCCGTACTTTTGGTGCCGTGATGTCTACCGGAGCAAATGCCGGACAGGTTCGCGGACCGGTTCAACTGACCTTTGCCCGTTCGATTGATCCGGTGGTAATACTGGAACACTCCATCACCCGCATGGCGGTTGCAACAGAAGAGGAGGCGGAAAAACAAAGCGGTGACAACCGCACGATGGGACGTAAAAATACGGTATCCTACGGATTGTATGCCGCATATGGATTTATCTCTCCGGCATTGGCTGCTCAAACCGGATTTACGGAAGCTGATCTGGAGTTGTTGTGGAAAGCCTTGACAGAAATGTTTGATCACGATCACTCGGCGGCAAGAGGTATGATGGCGACTCAAAAATTGTTCATCTTCAAGCATGATACTGCATTGGGGAATGCTCCGTCAAACAAACTTTTTGATTTGATCAATATCACCAGAAAAGCAGATGTTGCAGTTCCCCGCAAATTTGCTGATTACTCGGTGAATGTTGATAAATCAAATCTGCCCAATGGTGTTGAACTTATCGAAAAATAATATATCTTTCCCGGAAGGATTGCCTTTGAGCAATCCTTCCGC
This sequence comes from Lentisphaerota bacterium, assembly GCA_015061625.1. Taxonomy (GTDB): domain Bacteria; phylum Verrucomicrobiota; class Lentisphaeria; order Victivallales; family Victivallaceae; genus UBA1784. Next base: position 94,984 of record SUWG01000009.1, read on the forward strand.
TTTGGGGAACAACAGTATGTACTCTGATGATGAAATGATTATGATTTCTGCACTGCAGCATTATCTGTTTTGCCCGCGCCAATGTGCACTGATCCATATTGAGCACATCTGGGCAGAGAATTATTTGACTGCAAGCGGAAAGGTGATGCACGAATATATTGATAGCGGAATCAAAGAATCCAGGCAGCAGTATTATAAAGAATCTGCTGTAAAACTCTTTTCCCGCCGATGGGGAATTTCCGGCATTGCAGATGTAATAGAGTTTCATCCTTGCAAATTTGAAAATGATGAAAATGGAATAAAAAGGGCAGTTACATTGCAAAAACATTCAGGATGGTGGATTCCTTCACCAGTGGAATATAAGCGGGGAAAAAGTAAGACACATAATGCCGATCGCATACAACTTTGTGCCCAGGCTATATGCCTTGAAGAAATGCTTTCAGTAAATATTTTACATGGAAATCTGTTTTATTACTCTGACCGGAGCAGGGAAAAGGTGTTGTTTGATTATAATCTGCGTCAACAAACCCATGAAGTTATATTGAAAACTCACGAATTACTGCAAAAAAAAGAAACTCCGCCGCCAGTATTGTCAAATTTATGTAAAGCGTGTTCGCTGAATGAATACTGTCTTTCTGGACGTACTGAACGAAGTTATTCTGTCTCTTGCTGGCTGTCAAAAAATATTGCAGAACTTGTAAAATGAAAAAATTACTGAATACGCTTTATGTTACCACCTCAGGAATGTATTTAAGACTTGAAGGAGAGTGTATTGCTGTAGAACATGAACAAAAATTAGTATCCAGAATACCGGTACATTCTCTATCCGGAGTTGTTTGTATCGGCAATATCATGTGTTCTCCTCATTTGTTGGGATATTGTGCTGAAAAAGGTGTAAAAGTATCATTTTTAACAGAAAGTGGAAAATTTTTAGCACGGGTGGAAGGTGCCGTTTCCGGTAATGTCATGTTGCGGATGAATCAAATGCAGACCGCATCAGATTCAAAAAAATCATTGAGCATCGCTAAAAACTTTATTATTTCTAAAATCTTGAACACCCGGACAGTGATTCAGCGGCGCCTGCGTGATCATGGAGATGACGAGGCATGTCGTACTGCGGTTTCGTACTTGGCGCAAATGGTTCGCCGCATTCCCGATACGGATAATTTTGATTCATTACGCGGAATAGAAGGCGAGTGTGCGAGACTTTATTTTTCCGTATTTAATAAATTGATTTTAAGTAATCATGAGATCTTTGACATATCGACCCGCAACCGCCGTCCGCCGCAAGATCCGACAAATTCAATGCTTTCATTTCTATATACTTTGCTGGCACACGAATGCGAGGGGGCGTTGGAAAGTGTCGGGCTTGATCCGCAAATCGGTTTTTTCCACGCACTGCGCCCCGGCAGACCATCATTGGCGTTGGATTTAATGGAAGAATTCCGTGCGGTTACCGCAGATCGGCTGACCTTGTCTTTGATAAATCGTAATCAAATATCAAGGAAGGATTTTGTTGTTTCAGCTTCTGGAGCAGTCTCATTCAAGGCTGATGCCAGAAAGATGATCATTCAAGCGTGGCAAAAGAGAAAAAAAGAGGTTATTATACATCCGTTTTTGAATGAAAAAATAGAAATAGGATTACTGTTTTACGTTCAGGCTCTTTTGTTGTCACGTTGTTTGCGCGGAGATATTGATGCTTATCCGCCATATTTGTTGAAATAGTTTGCGTGGTAGAAAAATTATGTTTGTGGTTATAAGTTATGATGTGTCAGTGACAGATACAGATGGCAGACGACGTTTACGAAAAGTTGCTAAATTATGTCAAAATTATGGTTTCCGGGTACAAAATTCCGTATTCGAATGTAATGTAGATCCGGCTCAATGGGTGACTTTGAAAAATCAGCTTTTAAGATATTATGATCCGGCACATGACAGCCTGCGATTTTATAATCTTGGCAGTCATTATGAAAATAAAGTAGAACATTATGGAAAAGAGAAAAGCTTAAATGCAGAGGAAGCGATGATTCTGTAGATAGCTGCGAACCATTTATTTCCTTGATTTGAGCATGAGGTTCGCGGGATAAAAATTACTGCGAATATCAGTAAGATAGCAATTTTTTTCATTGGGCTGTTTGAAAATCAAATAAAAAAATAAATATTTCGCGGAATGAATTGAAAAACATCAGATATAGTATTATATTATGGATAACCAGTCGCCCCGTTCACGCGGGGCGCGTATTGAAACTTTGACAGAACGGCCTCATTATCACATGTGCCTTGTCGCCCCGTTCACGCGGGGCGCGTATTGAAACCATTTTTCCTTGATGAAGTTATTCCCGGCGATACGTCGCCCCGTTCACGCGGGGCGCGTATTGAAACGTAAATGTTTGGGTTGATCTTACTTATCAGCAAGTCGCCCCGTTCACGCGGGGCGCGTATTGAAACTTTGCCTACTTTGTCGAGTGCTTTTATTGAAGGTCGCCCCGTTCACGCGGGGCGCGTATTGAAACTCTCTTGCGCTTTACGCGCTCTATCGGCTGAAGTCGCCCCGTTCACGCGGGGCGCGTATTGAAACAAAAAAAATGTATTGTGCTATCAGTTGCCGTGGGTCGCCCCGTTCACGCGGGGCGCGTATTGAAACATTTTTCACCTTGCTATTTAGCGTTTAACTTTGTCGCCCCGTTCACGCGGGGCGCGTATTGAAACATAAACCGGATGTATATTAAGCAATGCAACAAAGTCGCCCCGTTCACGCGGGGCGCGTATTGAAACAAAGTCATAAATTTTAACGTTGCTTATTTTCATGTCGCCCCGTTCACGCGGGGCGCGTATTGAAACTTACAATACGGTAATTATCCGCATGAAAAAAAGTCGCCCCGTTCACGCGGGGCGCGTATTGAAACCATACATCCGGAAATAACACCGGAAAAAACGGGTCGCCCCGTTCACGCGGGGCGCGTATTGAAACATAAACCGGATGTATATTAAGCAATGCAACAAGTCGCCCCGTTCACGCGGGGCGCGTATTGAAACATCTATGTCAGAAATCTGCACATACTCTTTATGTCGCCCCGTTCACGCGGGGCGCGTATTGAAACAAATGACGTTTGCGGCGTTGCGAGCGTCGAAATGTCGCCCCGTTCACGCGGGGCGCGTATTGAAACTTCAACCGCCGCCATGACTGCCGCCCGGATGGGTCGCCCCGTTCACGCGGGGCGCGTATTGAAACGTTTTTCTTGACTTCCATATCAATTTGAGTGCGTCGCCCCGTTCACGCGGGGCGCGTATTGAAACTTACTATGATTACGATGTTGAAACATGGTTGAGTCGCCCCGTTCACGCGGGGCGCGTATTGAAACTTCATACAGCGTTTGAGTGAGGTCATCAGTGCGTCGCCCCGTTCACGCGGGGCGCGTATTGAAACTGTATTTCCCGGCAGCACAATATCCGGATTTTGTCGCCCCGTTCACGCGGGGCGCGTATTGAAACGTATGCTCCCAAATACATTTGACCATATCGAAGTCGCCCCGTTCACGCGGGGCGCGTATTGAAACAATGCGGGGCAAGTAAAATTCTGGAAAAGATCGTCGCCCCGTTCACGCGGGGCGCGTATTGAAACATTCACCTCTTTGTTATTGTTTATGCCCGGTTGGTCGCCCCGTTCACGCGGGGCGCGTATTGAAACTTTTTTGCTTTTCGCCATTGCTCATACCTCCTTGTCGCCCCGTTCACGCGGGGCGCGTATTGAAACAGAGAGATGGAGCAACATATTCTTTGCACCCCTGTCGCCCCGTTCACGCGGGGCGCGTATTGAAACCATATTCACCTCCACTTGTTAATAACCACCAAAGGTCGCCCCGTTCACGCGGGGCGCGTATTGAAACACGCAAACGGAACTTGTTAATATAGGTGTTATGTCGCCCCGTTCACGCGGGGCGCGTATTGAAACAGAGAGATGGAGCAACATATTCTTTGCACCCCGTCGCCCCGTTCACGCGGGGCGCGTATTGAAACATAAACTCATTGCCTTTATGGTTCATGGTAAACCGTCGCCCCGTTCACGCGGGGCGCGTATTGAAACACAGAGAGCGCACATCTATTGTGGCAAAAAGAGGTCGCCCCGTTCACGCGGGGCGCGTATTGAAACAGTATTCAGACGGTATCGGATTTGAAACTGTTAGTCGCCCCGTTCACGCGGGGCGCGTATTGAAACAAGAATACGGATACAAACGCAAGCGGTATGCCGGTCGCCCCGTTCACGCGGGGCGCGTATTGAAACATTCTGCTTTGCTTCAACATCAAACGCCCATCCGGTCGCCCCGTTCACGCGGGGCGCGTATTGAAACATGTGAGAATCACTCCTTTTTGGGTTTCTGATAGTCGCCCCGTTCACGCGGGGCGCGTATTGAAACAGCAATCTTATCCATAATCTCTTGCAAGGTCAGTGTCGCCCCGTTCACGCGGGGCGCGTATTGAAACGCATTACTGCATCCGCTCACAAAACAACCACCGTCGCCCCGTTCACGCGGGGCGCGTATTGAAACAAGTACTTGCTGAAGTCTGCCAGGGGGAATCCTGTCGCCCCGTTCACGCGGGGCGCGTATTGAAACTCAAAAACTATGCCGAGCAACAGGCAAATAAACGTCGCCCCGTTCACGCGGGGCGCGTATTGAAACTGTTAACGGGTGGTTTGAATCATACCCTGATAGTCGCCCCGTTCACGCGGGGCGCGTATTGAAACAACGGGTAAAATATACTCCGGCTCGATGTTTTTGTCGCCCCGTTCACGCGGGGCGCGTATTGAAACAATATACCGGCGGCAGCACAAATATCGATATATGTCGCCCCGTTCACGCGGGGCGCGTATTGAAACCTTAATATCCTTTACGCAAGGACAGTTATCACGTCGCCCCGTTCACGCGGGGCGCGTATTGAAACTTACGCAAAGGTGATCTATCTCGACACCTCCAGTCGCCCCGTTCACGCGGGGCGCGTATTGAAACACGGTATCAAGCATTTATGGTGCATTGGATATTGTCGCCCCGTTCACGCGGGGCGCGTATTGAAACATGTAAATCAACGGCAGATTTATCAACGTGCCGAGTCGCCCCGTTCACGCGGGGCGCGTATTGAAACATCAGTAGCCATAGTGTTAATTTTCCTTTCCTTGGTCGCCCCGTTCACGCGGGGCGCGTATTGAAACGCAAGCGACACCGATTATTTCAAAAGCGGCGGTTGTCGCCCCGTTCACGCGGGGCGCGTATTGAAACAAACCAAAGGGAGCAACTCCATTGTCGCAAGGGTCGCCCCGTTCACGCGGGGCGCGTATTGAAACAATCAACTTTATTGCGGCGATATTGTCAGCAAGGTCGCCCCGTTCACGCGGGGCGCGTATTGAAACGATGCTGCCGGTGTAAAAATTACCCAGCAGCCGTCGCCCCGTTCACGCGGGGCGCGTATTGAAACAAAGTGAAACAGAGGTTGAAGCATTCAAGCGTTCTCTTCTGACTGCTCCGGAGCGGCAGCGACTCTATGTTCTTGCTGAAAACGCCCGAATCATGGGAGACTTGCGTTTTATGGATGTTGAGGAACAAGAGGCTGTTCAACAGATCAGCAAAGTTGCGGCACAACTTTTTGAACGGCACAGTGTGTTGAAACTGGATGCTCTGTTGGCAGAAGTTCAGAATCAGCACTTGGGCGAAACAGATTTGGAAGTTTTGCAAACAGCCTTGCAGAGTGTTCCCGGTTTGGTGAATTTGAAAAGTCCGGTCGGTAATCCCTATTTTACCACAGAAGAAAATCTCCAGCGGGAAAACTATGCCATTGAAACAGTCAACAATACCAAAGGTTTGCTGCCTGATCTGACCAGTTCATACCGTCCATTTTCGGATGTTGAAGACACTTACGACCACTCAGCCCAGATCAGGGTCATCAATGATATTCTGGAAAACAAAGATCCTTTTATGGTCTTCCGCGGCGTTGCCGGAGCAGGAAAAACGTCCACTTTGCAGGAGCTTTGCAAATGTCTGAAAAAAGGTGGAGTACAGAATATCCATGTGGTTGCCCCTACCAATTCGGCGGTTGATGTGCTGCAGAGCGAAAACTTTGAATCAGCCCAGACAGTTGCCATGTTTTTACAGAACAAGGATAAACTGCCGTCGCAAGGATCATATCTGATTATAGATGAATCTGGACTCAACTCATTGCGTCAGGGAACGGAAATGATGAAACTTGCGATGGAGAATAACTACCGGGTGCTGTTTGTGGGAGATGAACGGCAGCACAGTTCAGTTGAAGCAGGAGATTTCTTCAGGCTTTTGGAAAACCATTCTATGATAAAGAAAACGATGCTGGCAGAAATCCACCGTCAGCAGCTACAGGAATATCGGCACGGTATTGAATACATTGCAACCGGTTCCAGTAAAGAGGGTTTTGAACATCTTGATGCACACGGATTCATTCACGAAGATCAGGCTGATTATCTGGAACGGGCGGCAGAAGATTTTGTCCGCTTGACCGATGACGGCAAACGGCCGTTGGATTGTATCGCGGTATCTCCGACACACAGGGAGTGCGATATACTGACCGATATGATCCTGGATAAAATGAAGTCTTCCGGTTGCATCAAAGGCGATGAAAATAATCTTGTGGAATCATTTCATTCCTGGGGCTGGACCAAACCGCAGTTGGGAGATATTGGCAATTATCAGGTTGGCAGCAAAATTTTTTTCAATACCGGAATCAAGGGAATTGCTTCTGCAGGAGAAATGGCAACTGTAGAAAAAATTGAGGACGGGAATCTTGTTTTGAGTAATGGTATTTCAGTTCGTCCCGCTGAAATCAAACACGGAATTGATGTTGGTAATTCTGTTCAACTTCCGGTTGGCGAAGGCAATATTGTACGCTTTACCGTCAATCTCCGGACTCCGGAATACAAAATCAACAACGGCAGTCTGGCGATTGCAACCGGCACCCCCAATGAATACCGTTTGCTGGACTCCAATCGAAAAGAATTAACGACTATACGACTGCCGGATAATTTCAAAGGCATCAAATACGGTTGGATGATGACCAGCCATGCCTCACAAGGAATGACCAGTAAAAATGTGGTAGTTGCGGCAGAAAAAATGTCAAAACAGGCATTTTATGTGGCGTGTTCCCGCGGCAAATTCAATTTGGCGTTGCACATACCTGATAAAGAGTTTTTCAAAAACAAACTGCTTCGGCTTCGTACAGAATGGCTTTCGGGACACGATTTGTCGGCATCCGGTGAATTTATTGCACCTGTTCTGCTGTCAGCGGAACAAATACGGCAGAACTGCCGCCCCGATCCGGAGGATCTTATGCGCAAGCATAATGAAAATGTTTTAATAAGAATTGACGAATTTGAAAATTTTCTCAAAAATAAGTATGAGTTTGAGCAGTGAATTTGTATTCATCAAAGCCGTCTGCAGTACGAGTGGGACCTTTGACGGTAACATTGGTAAGTTCGGCGTGAAGCAGAGAGTAAAATTCTGCAACTTTCATTGGAGTCATCCCCGGATCGGGATCATCCAGAACCATTCCATTGAATACAAATCTGCGTTTGACGGGAGTTTGGGTATTGGTTGCATCAGCCATTTTCTTTGTTCCTTTTTGAAGAGGTAATTTCAAAATAATTCAAATTGACCTTGAGCATCTTTCTGCTCTTGAGCTTCCTTCTTGACGGCGGCTTTTTTAGCCAGATCTTCACGGCGGAGTTTTTCTTCTGCCGCTTTGATTTCTGCCTCATGGCGGGTTTGTTCTTCTTTTGCTTTCTTTTCCTGAACCTCCTTTCTAATCTTTTCCAAAAATTCCGGCATTTCTGAATCAAGTTTTACTTGCAGCTCTTCAAACGTACCGTTCAAAACCAACGGGGTATTGGTTCCGTCGCTGATGCCGAGAGCATATTTATCTTCTCCGGAATAGGGAAGTACGCAACGGACGCTTCCCCGTTCCAATGCAATGTTTTTCATCGTTTCCAAAAACATTTTGTTCACCCCAGAATCATACTTTCCAGATAATCCGGCTCCAGACCGTATTCGCCCAAAACATCAAAAGGATCTTCGCCGCAGATCATTCGGTCCAGAGCCTCATGTCTGGCTGTTTCAGCATCTTCCGGAGTGTAATTGTCCCGTTCA